>JAGRGU010000090.1 GCA_020445335.1 Gammaproteobacteria bacterium | reverse complement strand
GCACCTTGTCCATCACCACCTGGAACAGGAGCGGTGTGGTCAGCGCCAGCAGCTGCAGGAAACAGGAGGCGATCAGAACCTGGACCAGCAGATGACGATATTTGCCCATCGCCGCCAGGAACCAGCCGAAACCGAATTGGCCGCCCGCCGCGCGGGGCGCCTTCGTCACCGCCAGCAGAAGACGGCCGGACCAGAGTTCGATGAACGCCTGCCGGGAGACCTGCAGCGGACGCCGTTCCAGCGGATCGTGCAACAGTACGCGCGCCTCATCCAGCGCCGCGATGACGAACCAGTGGCCGTCGCGATGCTCGCCCAACACCGGCAGCGGCGTCCGCGTCTGCAGCCTCTGCCAGCTGCTGCGCAGCAGACCGCTCTTCATGCCGAGCGACTCCGCGGCCTGCCGCATCTCGACATCGCTGAGCGACGCTCCGTCGCCGCAAAAACGGGCATGTAGCAGATCGGGATCGGCGGCGACGCCGTTGAGACGGGCCAGCAATGCGAGCGCATGGGCAGCGCTATCGACCTGATCCCTGTCGATTGCGTGGGGCACTTTTCACCTCGTCCATGAGTGTGAACAGATAGAGCTATCGGCGATTCTACGAATTAATTTCCCGCCGCGCAATCGCCTACCCGGCACCGAAGGCCGCGTGTAAATCGACCGCTTGCCGGTATCATAGGCTGATGAACGCAGAGTACTCCGCCTGGAACCCGGGACTCGACTCCGACATCCCGAGCGCCTTCCGCTCGCTGGAGACGATCCACGATCCGCGCAACGTCAGCTCCACTATCGCTGAGATCGATGAGTTGAGCGAATTGACGGGCATGACGCCAGCGGAACTGGTGGCATTCCGACCTGAACGGCTGGCACTGCATGAAACGATTGTTCGCATCAGCAGCGAAATTCTGGTCCAGGAGGGTGAGGACGAGACCGCGCTGGGCAGAAACTTCCGCCGTATCGCGCAGGAGATCTGGCAGGACTATATCGCCCCGGAACTGGGTGCGATCGAAGAGGTGTACGAAAAGCTGCGCGGCGACGCGCGGCGTTGCGTCGAGCGCGAGCTGGCGCAGCAGCTCTACGCGCCGCGCCGGGAGCCCCCGCCGGCAGGCGGCATCCGCGCCTGGTTCAGGCGCGCTGGGCACAAACCCCGGAAAAACGAAATCGAGAGCATAGAGCAGCGTGAAAGCCGCGCGCTGGCGCACTTCAAGCAGCAGGGTCTGGCGGCATCGGAGGCGTTCGACAACGCCCTCTACCGCAGCCTCTATCGGGTTCTGGGCGCGCTGGTGGCGCAACGCGGGTTCATCGGTCCCGAGCGGGAGACGGTGGCGCGGCTGGTCTGCGATCATCTTTGCAACGCCCATGGCAGCGAGTTGATCGGCGAACGGGTAGACGGCCCCATTCAACGGGCGATCGTCGAGCGCGGATACTGCGGCATCCGCGCCTCGCAGGCACCGGTACTGATCAGTCTCAAGGGCCCCTCGGCGGCCGGCAAGAGTTCGCTGCGGCCGATGCTCAAGCGCACGATGCGTGAACGGGGCATGGACAGCGACGGTTACCTCACCATCAGTCCCGATATCTGGCGCCGGCTACTGCTCGACTACGACACCTTGGGCGAGGCCTACAAATATGCCGGTCGACTCACCAGCCACGAGATGCTTATCATCGACGGCAAACTCGATCACTATATCCACGACAAGGCCGACCGTCTGCACGCAATGCCGCACCTGCTGGTAGACCGCTTTCGCTTCGACAGCTTCTCCACCGAGCGGATCGCCAGGATTCTGCACGGCACCTATGTGCGCCATGTGCAGACGCTGTTGATGTACTTCGTCGTCACTCCGCCGGCCGCAACCGTCGAGCGGGGCTGGCAGCGTGGCCTGGAGACCGGTCGCTACAAAGCGGTGGAGGATTTTCTCGACCACAGCCTGGAGGCCTACGGCGGCATGCCCCGGGTGCTGTTCAAGTGGCTCGGCTACCAGAGTCCGCTGTTCCACTACCGCTTTCTCGACAACAGCGTCCCCAAGGGCACCTTCCCGCGCACCGCCGCCTACGGCGATCAACAGAGCATGACGATTCTCGACTGCCGCGTACTGGTCGATATCGAGCGCTACCAGAAGATCGACATCCACGCCCGCAGCGCGGCGGAGATCTACCCTCCGGGTGCCTGTCTCGATGCCGCTGACAACCTCGGTTTCCTGCGCCAGTGCCTGCAGCGGATTCCATTGGTCCGCTTCGCCGACGCGCAGAGCGAGCGTCCCTATCTGGAGTGCGCCGCGGCACGCATGAGTATCCTGGATCAGGCGCTGCTGAACGACGCGTTGGCCAGGCCCGAGGAGAGGCGCATCCTCACCGGGCTCTTCCCGCGACTGCTCGATCCTGCGTCCACCGGTATTTGATCACTTATCCACTCCCGGGCTGCTATTCTCCGGCGGCTGTCCTATAGTTGCCTGGAAACGGCTACCAAAATCGGTTTCTGGAGAAGTGATGAAAAAGCTGGGACCCCTATTGCTGCTGCTCTGTCTGCTTCCGACCCTCGGCTGGAGCGGTGAAAAGAGCGAAAGCGGCGGTTTCTGGTCTTCCGTGAAACAGACCGGAAGCACCGTCTGGGGCGGCGTAAAGGACTCCGGCAAGCGTCTCAAGGATGGCTGGGACGGCAAGAAACCGGACAAACCCATGCCCGACAGAGGTGAGAAACGGGAGGGACTGGAGGCCTGGCAAAAACAGTGAATCGGCGAGCCCGAGCCTGACCTGATCCGCAGTCCAGCGTAGGCGGCATGCCCAAACGGAGGAGGCTGTGCGATGACCGGAAAGATCAGGGGTACGCTCTGGCGCCGCTACCGCGCCGATGGCGAGGTGGAGCTGCGCACCCGCAGCAAGCTGCTGCTTACAATCATGCCGTTGTTGCTCGCCGGCGCCATTTTCCCGCTGCTGCTGGCGGTCGAGCACATGGACGGCGGCGCCCAAATCATCGAGGTTTTCGCTTACGGCATCATCCTGCTGGTGGTGGTCGCCTCGCTGCTGACGCTGATCATCACACTGATCGAGTATCTGCGTTCGCTGGAGTAGATCGGCCGCGCTGGACAGCGCGCGCGGCGGCATTAAACTGCGGGTTTTCAACCTGGTATCAGCGACAGCCCCGATAATGGATGTACGAGAAGCCCTGCGCCAACGCAAATCGACCCGCGCCTTCATGGCCACACCGGTCGCGCCCGCCAAGATTGAACGCATTCTGGATGCGGCGCGCTTCGCCCCCTCCGGCACCAATACGCAGCCCTGGCAGGTCGCGGTGGTCAGCGGCGCTAGCAAAGCCGAACTCCAGCAGCGCATGGAGGCGGCGTTCCGCCGCGGCGAGCGGGGTGTGATGGACTACCGGTACTACCCGCGAAAGTGGCCGCCCCCCTATGACGCTCGACGCAAGGCGTGCGGGCTGGCGCTCTACGGCACGCTCGGCATAGAGCGTGGCGACAGCCACCGCCAACAGGAGCAGTGGGCGGCCAACTACCGGGCGTTCGATGCACCGGTGATGCTCTTCTTCTTCATCGACCCCGTGATGGAGACCGGTTCGTACTTCGACTACGGTATGTTCTGCCAGTCGATCATGCTCTGCGCCGTCGCCGAGGGGCTGGCAACCTGCCCGCAAGCGGCGCTCGGCGAATATCCCGACATCGTCAAGGCGACGCTCGGCTACCCCGACGAGAGCATCCTGATCTGTGGCATGGCGCTCGGCTACGAGGACCGCGGCGCCCTTGTCAACAGCTACCGCACCGACCGCGAGCCGGTGGAGGCGTTTACCCGGTTTTTCGATTGATCCGGCCGATAGCGGCAGCAGGCGCGCAACCCACTCTCGTTCAGCTCATCGGGCTCGGGATCCGCGCCGCCATCTTCGTCGCAGTCGAACTGTTCCCGCTCCAACCCAGGCTCATCTGTTCGCTCCTTCTCCGTTCGCGGCCTGTTCACCCGGAGCACGGTTGCCCTGATGCGACCCGTTTATTGTCCGCAGGTGAACTGCATATCGCAGCAACATGCAGTGTTTGAATTTTCCATTGCTTGTGAAGTTCCTCTTCTAGAGCGCTATTTCCGCGTATCTTTTTTTAAAAACCCTACTTTTTAGACGATTTTACCCGATAGATCAATAGTGAGTATTGTTCATTTCAATACATGAAAAACCTCCCGCAAGCATAGATTTTTTCTGGATTTTGCGGTTGCAGCATATTATCCTCGGTCTCCGCGGTAACGATGCGATCGGGCACGCCACGACCCTTCAATCGACCGCGCCGGCGCGACCCGCCGCTCAACGAATCGATGCAGAAAGACGATATCCGGACACTGGGAGTAGCGAAAAAATGGCGCACCAAGAACTTCAAGCCGATCAACTGATGCAACGCGCGCTGGCCGCACTCGACGCCACCGAAGCCGCGCTTAAAACCGCCATCAGGAGTCTGCGCGAACATGTGCTGGTCGATGGTCGCGTCTCCGCGAGCAAACTCGACGACTACCAGCTCGTCTCCTACGACACCGCCCTCTCCGCCGCGGAGGCGACCGGCGCCCGCTTCGCGCTCGACTATGCCGCGCGGGTCCGCGCCCAAAGCGAAACCGGCCGACCGATCACCATCGAGGAGCGCTGCGCGCTGCTCTTCAGCGCCGAGGCGATCGAATCGATCCGCGCGCGCCTCGAGCTGCGACCGCAGGATTACGGCCTGAGCCGCGAGGCGCTGGCGAAGACGCTCGACAGCGACGCGCTGCAGGCCTTCTGCGCCGAGCAGCTCGCGGTCGAGCGCATGACCGAGCTTGGCAAGGCGATCGCCGACATGGACGGCAACACCGGCGCCTATCTGCTGGATGAGGATCACGAGATGATGCGCGACACCTTCCGCCGCTTCGCCACCGACGTGGTGATGCCGCTGGCCGAGGAGGTGCACCGCCACGACCTGCTGATCCCGGAGGAGATTCTCGGGGGCCTCGCCGAAATGGGCTGCTTCGGCCTGTCGATCCCGGAGCGCTTCGGCGGCCTGCAGGCGGACGACAAAGAGGACAACATGGGGATGATCGTGGTCACCGAGGAGCTGTCGCGCGGCTCGCTCGGCGCCGCCGGCAGCCTGATCACCCGGCCCGAGATTCTTACCCGAGCGCTGCTCAAGGGTGGCACCGAAGCGCAGAAAGCGAAGTGGCTGCCACGCCTGGCCGAGGCCGACCCGCTCTGCGCGGTGGCCGTGACCGAACCCAACTACGGCTCCGACGTCGCCGGCATGCGCTGCAAGGCGACCCGTACCGAGGGTGGCTGGCTGATCGACGGCGCCAAGACCTGGTGCACCTTCGGCGGCAAGGCCGGGGTGCTGCTGCTGCTGGCGCGGACCAACCCCGATCTGTCGCTGGGCCACAAAGGTCTGTCGATGTTTCTGGTGGAGAAACCCTCCTCCGACGGCCACGCGTTCGAGCATACCCAGGAGGGTGGCGGCAAGATCACCGGCAAGGCGATTGCAACCATCGGCTACCGCGGCATGCACTCCTACGATGTCTTCTTCGACAACTACTTCGTGCCGGAGGAGAACATGCTCGGCGGTCCCGAGGGAGAAGGCAAGGGCTTCTACTTCACCATGGCCGGTTTCGCCGGCGGGCGTATCCAGACCGCCGCGCGCGCGGTGGGTTTGATGCAGGCAGCCTTCGAAAGGGCCGTCTCCTACGCCGACGAGCGCCAGGTCTTCGGCAACTCGATCAACAAATACCAGCTCACCCAGGTGAAGCTGGCGCGGCTGGCCGCCTATCTTCTCGCCAGTCGTCAGTTCACCTACTCGGTCGGACGGCTGATGGACGCCGGCAGCGGGGAGATGGAGGCGAGCATGGTGAAGCTCTTCACCTGCAAGACCGCCGAGTGGGTGACGCGTGAGGCGCAGCAGATCCACGGCGGCATGGGCTACGCCGAAGAGACCCCGGTCAGCCGCTACTTTCTCGACGCGCGTGTGCTCTCCATCTTCGAGGGCGTGGAAGAGATTCTGGCGCTGAAGGTGGTGGCCCGCGCGCTGGTCGACCGCGCCGGCCAGGTGCAGGCCTGAACCGTCCGCCAACCATCCGTTCGAATTAGGGAGACGCCCAGAGATGACCAAAGACACGCGCGACCGCCCCTGGCTGATGCGGACCTACTCCGGCCACTCGTCGGCCAAGGCTTCCAACGAGCTCTACCGCACCAATCTGGCCAAGGGTCAGACCGGCCTTTCGGTCGCTTTCGACCTGCCGACCCAGACCGGCTACGACGCCGATCACCCGCTGGCGCACGGCGAGGTGGGCAAGGTGGGTGTGCCGATCGGTCACATCGGCGACATGGAGACGCTGTTCGACCGCATTCCGCTCGATCAGATGAACACCTCGATGACGATCAACGCCACCGCCGCCTGGCTGCTGTCGCTCTACATCGCCACCGCCGAGCGCCAGGGCGCCGACCAGTCGCAACTGCAGGGCACGACGCAGAACGACATCATCAAGGAGTATCTGTCGCGCGGCACCTACATCTTCCCGCCCGAACCGTCGATGCGCCTCACCACCGACGTGATCAGCTACACGGTCAACCAGATCCCCAAATGGAACCCGACCAACGTCTGCAGCTACCACCTGCAGGAGGCCGGCGCCACACCGGTGCAGGAGCTGGCCTACGCCTTCTCCACCGCCACCGCGGTGCTCGACGCGATCCGCGACTCAGGCCAGATCGAGGCCAACGCCTTCGCCAAAGTGGTCGGCCGCACCTCCTTCTTCGTCAATGCCGGCATCCGCTTCGTCGAGGAGTGCTGCAAGATGCGCGCTTTCACCGACCTGTGGGAGGAGATCGCGCGCGAGCGCTACGGCGTCGACGATCCGAAGCTGCGCCGCTTCCGCTACGGCGTGCAGGTCAATTCGCTGGGACTGACCGAATCGCAGCCGGAGAACAATGTGCAGCGCATCGTACTGGAGATGCTCGGCGTGACGTTGTCGAAGCGCGCCCGTGCACGCGCCATCCAGCTGCCGGCCTGGAACGAGGCGCTTGGCCTGCCCCGCCCCTGGGACCAGCAGTGGGCGCTGCGCATGCAGCAGATTCTGGCACTTGAAACCGATCTGCTGGAGTACGGCGACATCCTAGACGGCTCGCCGATCATCGACGCCAAGGTGCGCGCGCTGATCGAAGGGGCGCGCGAAGAGATGCAGCGGGTGGTCGACGAGGGCGGCATGGTACAGGCGATAGAGACCGGCTACGTCAAGCGCCGCCTGGTCGCCAGCCACACCGAGCGCATGCGCGCGATCGAATCGGGCGAGCTCAGGATCATCGGCGTCAATGCCTTCACCGAAACCGCCGAGTCACCGCTCACCTCGGGCAGCGACAGCGGCATCATGAAGGTCGACCCGGCCGCCGAGCGCGCCCAGATCGAGCGTCTCAAGGCATTCCGAGCCGGTCGCAGCGACGCCGAGGTCGAGGCGGCGCTGAATGGTCTCAGGGACGCCGCCAACAACGGCGACAACATCATGCCGGCTTCGATCCGCTGTGCCCACGCCGGCGTCACCACCGGCGAGTGGGCAGGACTCTTGCGCACCATCTTCGGCGAGTACCGTGCACCGACAGGCATCGATATCTCGACGCAGAACCCCGGCAGGCCGGAGCTGGTGAGCTCGCTGCGCGAGCGCACCCGCGCCACCGGCGAGGCACTGGGACGTCCGTTGAAGATCCTGGTCGGCAAACCCGGCCTCGACGGCCACTCCAATGGCGCCGAGCAGATCGCGGTCAAGGCACGCGACGTCGGCTTCGAGGTGGTCTACGAAGGGATACGCCTGACGCCCGAGCAGATCGTCAAGGCAGCCGAGGAGGAAGGGGTACACCTGATCGGCCTCTCGGTCCTCTCCGGCAGCCATCTCGAGCTGGTCGAGGAGTCGCTGGCGCGACTGGCGCAGGTGGGACTGGCCGATCTGCCGGTCATCGTCGGCGGCATCGTGCCGCCGGATGACGAAGCGAGCCTCAGGGCGCAGGGAATAGCCGCGGTCTATACGCCGAAAGACAGCGACATGAATCGGATCATGGCGGAGCTGATCGACATTATTCGCGAAGCCAATGGACTGGAGCGCCTGGGCGCCGTCGCCTGATGCTGGCAGCGGCCAAATATCCTGAGCCGGCCGAACTGGCCGCGTCGGTCGCTGCGCAGCAGCGTCCCGCGATCGCGCGCGCACTCAATCTGCTCGACGACCGGCGACCGGAGGCGCGACGCCGCGCCGCCAGCCTGCTGGCGCAGCTGCCGCAACAGCGGCTCTACCGGCAGGGCCATCTGATCGGCATCACCGGTCCTCCGGGAGCGGGAAAATCGTCGCTCACGGCGGCGTTGATCTCGATCTGGCGCCAGCGGGGGCTGCGCGTCGGCGTGCTGGCGGTCGACCCCTCCTCGCCGATCAGCGGCGGCGCACTGCTCGGCGACCGGCTGCGCATGCTCTCCGGGCAGATGGACAACGAGGTGTTCGTCCGCTCGCTCGCCTGCCGCGGCGAGTTTGGCGGCCTGAGCGCGGAAGTCTGGCCGATGAGTCTGGTGCTGTTGGCGGCCTACGACATCGTGCTGGTCGAGACCGTCGGCGTCGGCCAGCGCGAGATCGACGTCTCAAGACTGACCGATACCACGGTGTTCGTCGCCCAACCCGCTTCTGGCGACAGCATCCAGTTCCTCAAGGCCGGCATCATGGAGGTGCCGCACGTCCTCGTGGTCAACAAGGTCGATCTTGGACTGGCCGCACGCAAGACACTGGCCGAGCTGCGCGCAACGTTGAAACCGGCCCGCGAGCAGGACGACTGGCAGGTGCCGGCGCTCGCGGCCAGCGCCACCCGCAACAGCGGTGTCGGCGAACTGGCCGACGCCGTCAACGGGCATCGCGACTGGCTGCTGCGGCAGGATCGTCTCGAGCCGCGCCGGCGGCGCTTCCAGGCAGAGTGGGTCATGAAGCGATTGAGCGACCGCTACGGCAGTTTCGGCGTAGACAGGCTCGGTGGTGCCGAGCGCCTGCGCCAGCGGCTCGCGAAAACCGCGGGATCGCCCTATGAGCAGTTCGACTCGCTGCAGGCGGAGTTCATGGCGCACTGGCATGAATAGCAGCGCAGGCATCTCCCCGGCGCAGGTCGTACGCTGGCGCAACCGCCAGAGTGCGACGCCCGGGCCAGGAGGATATTCACAACAACAAAGTGGACGAGCATGCGGCCCCCGGGTTGCGCGCGACAAATGGAGAACCTGAGACTCGGGAGATTCGCCTCGGCGCCCCGGATTCACCAGATATTACTGATAGCGACAGAGAGGTAGAAAATGACAAAAGAACTATACGACATCGGTGAGGCGCCGCCGCTGGGTGAAGTGCCGCCCAAGATGCATGCCTGGTTGATTCGCGGCGAGCGTTTCGGCGAGCCCACCACCGCCTTCCAGAAAGAGGTGGTGGATGTACCTGAGATCGCCGATGACGACGTGCTGGTCTACGTCATGGCGGCAGGCGTCAACTACAACAATGTCTGGGCCGCACTGGGTATCCCCGTCAACGTGATCAAGGCACGCCAGAAAAGTGGCGAAATCGAGGATTTCCACATCGGCGGCAGCGACGCCTCGGGTATCGTCTACAAGGTCGGCAAGGATGTCACCAACGTCAAGGTCGGCGACGAGGTGGTGGTGCACTGCGGTACCTGGGACCGCAACTGTCCGCACGTACAGGCCGGCAAGGATCCGATGTATTCGCCCACCTTCCGCATCTGGGGTTACGAGACCAACTACGGCAGTTTCGCCCAGTTCACCAAGGTGCAGGGGCACCAGTGCATGCCCAAGCCGAAGCACATGACCTGGGAGTCAGCAGCCGCCTATGCACTGGTCGGCGCTACCGCCTACCGCATGCTGCACGGCTGGAGCGAACACTCGATCAGGCCCGGTGACGTGGCCTTGATCTGGGGCGGCGCCGGCGGCCTCGGCTCGATGGCGATTCAGATCTGCAAGGCCGCAGGCGCCAAATCGATCGCCGTCATCTCCAACAACAACAAGGTGGAGTACTGCGAAAAGCTGGGCGCGGAGGGCTGCATCAACCGCAACGACTTCGACCACTGGGGCATGCTGCCGCACTGGAAGGACAACGTCGGCTACGGCAACTGGCTCAAGGGCGTGCGCAAATTCGGCGCCGCGATCTGGGAGGTGCTGGGCGAGAAGAAAAGCCCCAATCTGGTCTTCGAGCATCCCGGCGAAACCACCATGCCGACCTCGATGTTCGTCTGCGAGACCGGTGGTTCGGTAGTCATCTGCGCCGGTACCACCGGCTATAACGCGACCGTCGATCTGCGCTACCTGTGGATGCGCCAGAAGCGTGTCCAGGGTTCGCACTTCGCCAACGATGAGCAGTCCTACGCGATGAACCAGCTCGCCATCGAAGGCCACCTCGACCCCTGCCTGTCGCGCTCCTTCACCTACGAAGAGCTGCCCGACGCACACCAGCTGATGTACGAAAACAAGCACCCGCACGGCAACATGTCAGTACTGATCGGCGCCACCGACTTCGGCCAGGGCTCGACTGCCGAGGCGCCGGTGCCCAAGCCGATCGACGCCTCCGCGGTGCCGTTCACCCAGATCAACCCCAACCCGAACCCCTTCCCGATCGAAGTTCCGGTGCCGGGCATTCTCGCCGACTCCGCCGAGGACATGGAGCCGGTAATGGCCGACGACGGCACCAAGGTGAAGGATCTGATGTTCCTCGGACTGATCGCCTGCCGTCCGCAGGACAGCGTCGAGACCGTGGCCCGCACGATGATCGGCAATGACATCCACGCCGTCATCGTCCGCGAGGGGGATCGGGCGATCGGTGTCGTCTCGCAGACCGACGTGGTGCTGGCACGCCAGGGCCGCTCGGCCGAAGCGCTGCGGGCAATGACCGCGCGCGACATCATGAACGAGGGCTGCATGACCTGCGACCAGGAGACCGCGCTCTCGGATGCGGTGACCACGATGACCAAGCTGCACATCCACCGTCTGGTGGTCACCGAAAGCCGCGACGGTCATGACGTGCCGGTAGGTATCGTCTCGCTGACCGATGTGGTGCGCAAGCTGGTGGTGGAGAACTAGTCACCAGGTAAGAGCGATGGCCCTTCCCGGTCTCTATGACGGGAAGGGCCTTTCCGGTTTGCGCAAGTTTTTCCAATCTCCAGCGTGTTCGAAAGGGTCAGTTTCGATTGCAAGCGATTTGAGCCAGGCAATCGAAATCGATCCTTTTGATATTCACGGTGAGTCTGTCCCGCCGATTGGGCTGGAGAATAGAATAGCCGGTTGCGCATGCAGATCCCGTATCCGCATGAGGCCCGCTCCGGCTGCCCCGATACAGGAAATGTCGGTTGACATTGATTTCCGCTTGGTGCGCGGTAAGCGCTCGACCAGGAGGCCGCTTAGTCGCCGCATCCGCCGCCATCGCCGCCGCCATCGCAGGAGCCGCCGAAACCCGATGTATCAGCGCCATGGCCGGCCGAGGAACCGAAATCGATCGGCAGACAGGCCAAACGGTAGCCTATCAGGAGCACTATTATCGCAACTGCCAGCGACCAGCCGAACCCGCTGAGCATGGCAATCATGGTGCAGCCAAGCCCTATCAACAGCCATCCTCCCAACATACTCGGATCGGGCCGGTAACCAGGATAGAGTTCCATCAGACAGATACCGAAAATCACCGTGGCGACGCTGCCCGCGACACTGAATCCGATGGGTTGGTTGATATAGTGATATCCGACCAGTATCAGTAGCAGAATACCTGCCAGTCTCAGAAGGGTAATCATGGTCGACGCAATCCGAAAAAAGTGGTTGCCGATACAACATTCCCGAATCCCCCGTGTAGGGATACGGGAATATAGTCAAGGCTCAGGGAGACGCCAAGTATCGGGGAGATGTTCAGCCAAATGATAAACGACTCGACTCGCTGCTGCTTTTTCCTGCACGATGACGGACCGACTGCGGCAATTTCGCCATAATTCCGGCAAATTCGTTGCTTCCCCTGGAGGAGTTGCCATGACCGAACTGCACGAATCCCTGCGCGACGATGTCCGCATGCTCGGCGACAGCCTGGGGCAGACGATCGAGAGCCATCTCGGCAGCGCCATGTTGCAGCGCATCGAGATGATCCGCACACTCGCCAAGCTCCGCCGCAACAGTACCGATGGCGAGCAGCGCGAGCTGCTGACCGCATTGGGGGCGTTGCCTGACGACGAAGTACTGCCGATCGCGCGCGCCTTCGCCCAGTTCCTCAACCTCGCCAACATCGCCGAGGAGTTCCACCGCGTGCGCAGTCAGCAGCACGTCTGCGAGATCGACTCGAGCGACTCCTTCGTCCAGCAGCTCAAGCTGCTGCGCGGCGAGGGGTACGACCGCGATGCGATCATGCGCGCGCTCTGCGGACTGCGCATCGACCTGGTGCTTACCGCCCATCCCACCGAAGTGAACCGGCGCACGCTGATCCGCAAGCACAACGCTATCACCGACGAGCTGCGCCGAATGCAGCAGCAGCCGCTGCAGCGTGAACGGATCGACGAACTGATCAGCCAGATCTGGCACACCAACGAGATACGCGAGCAGCGTCCGACGCCGATCGACGAGGCCAAATGGGGCTTCGCGGTAATAGAGAACTCGCTGTGGCAGGCGGTACCACGCTATCTTCGCCATATCGACCAGCAGTGCCGCTCGATTCTCGATCGCCCGCTGCCACTCGACTGCGCGCCGGTGCACTTCTCCTCCTGGATGGGCGGCGATCGCGACGGCAACCCCCATGTCACTCATCGGGTGACCCGCGAGGTGCTGCTGCTCTCCCGCTGGATGGCGGCGGATCTCTATCTGCGCGATGTCGCGCGGCTGCGCTCGGAGCTGTCGATGTTCGACTGCAGCGATGAGCTGCGCGCCGTCGTCGGCAGGGTCCCCGAGCCCTATCGCTGCCTGCTCACCGGTCTGCGCGACCGTCTGCAGCAGACCAAGCATCAGATCGAGCAGGCATTGCAGGGCGCGAATGACGACTGCCCGCAACGGCTGATCACACGCGAGGATCTGCTCGAGCCACTGCTGCTCTGCCACCGCTCGCTGGAGGCCCGCGGCATGCAGTGCATCGCCGCTGGAGCGCTGGAGGATTGCATCCGCCGCGTTGCCTGTTTCGGCGTCACGCTGGTCAGACTCGATATCCGCCAGAACGCAGAGCGTCACGCCGAGGTGCTGGAGGCGCTCTGGAGCTATTACGACGAAGGCTCCTACCTCGCACTAGACGAAGCCGGCAAGCAGCGCTTCCTGCTACGCGAGTTGCAACGCAAACGCCCGCTGCTGCCCCGCGCATGGCAGCCCTCGGAGGAGATTCGGGAGGTGCTGGAGACCTGCCGCGTGGTCGCCGAAAGCGACCCGCGGGCGCTGGGCTCCTACGTCATCTCGATGGCCTCCAACCCCTCCGACTTGCTGGCGGTGATTCTGCTGCTGCGTGAGAGCGGCCTGCGCCACAACATGCGTATCGTGCCGCTGTTCGAGACACTGGCCGATCTCGACGGCGCCGAGCAGTGCCTGCGCGAACTCCTGGCGATGGAGTGGTACCGCGACTATATCGACGGCGAGCAGGAGGTGATGATCGGTTACTCCGACTCGTCCAAGGACGCCGGCCAGATGGCGGCTGTCTGGGGACAGTACAAAACCCAGCAGCGGTTGACCGCGCTCTGCCACGAACAGGGCGTGCACCTGACGCTGTTCCATGGCCGCGGCGGCACCGTCGGCCGAGGTGGCGGTCCGACCCACACCGCCATCCAGGCGCAGCCACCCGGATCGGTCAACCACCGTTTGCGCGTCACCGAACAGGGCGAGGTGATCCGCTTCAAGTTCGGCATCCCCGAGATCGCGGTGCGCAATCTTGAACTCTATACCGGTGCGGTGCTGGCAGCGACCCTGCACCCCTACCCCGCGCCGACCGACGCCTGGCGCGCGCAGATGGAGTCCATGGCGCAGAGCGGTTTTCAAGCCTACCGCGCGGTGGTACGCGAAGATGAACGCTTCGTCCCGTTCTTTCGCGCATCGACTCCGGAGCTGGAGCTGGGCAAGTTGCCGCTCGGCTCGCGCCCCGCCAAACGCCGCGCCGACGGTGGCGTCGAGAGTCTGCGTGCGATCCCCTGGGTCTTCGCCTGGACGCAGATCCGTCTGATGCTGCCCGCCTGGCTCGGCTCCGACAGTGCGTTGCAGACGGCGGTGGAGGATGTGGAGCAGCTGGCGCGCTTGCGCGACATGTACCGTGGCTGGCCCTTCTTCCGCAGCTATATCGACATGCTGGAGATGGTGCTGGCGAAGACCGATCCGGATATCGCCGCCTACTACGAACAGCGGCTGGTCGCCGAGGAGATCAGGCCATTGGGCGAGGCGTTGCGCCGGCGCCTGCACTCGATGACCGCGCTGGTGCTGACGATCAAGCAGAGCGACAGCCTGCTGCAGGACAACCCGGCCACGCGACAGTCGATCGAGGTACGCAACCCCTATATAGATCCGCTGCACTACCTGCAGGCAGAGCTACTGCACCGCGACCGCAACGCCCCCGACGAGCGGCTTGAACGGGCGCTGATGGTGACCATGGCCGGTATTGCAGCGGGGATGCAGAATACCGGCTGAGCATGATCGGCAACCGGTGTCTTGCCGCTCACACCTTGAACTGACCCACCGCATCCTGCAGATGTGTTCCCAGCCCTGCCAGCTCGCTGCTCGCGCTCGAAGTCTGCTGCGCGCCGACAGCCGTCTGCTCGGCAATCTCCTTGATGTTGAGCATGCTGCGGGTGATCTCCTCGGCAACCGAACTCTGCTCTTCCGCGGCAGTGGCGATATGCGTGTTCATCCGCACGATGGTGTCGACGGCCGCGGTGATCGAGGTCAGCGACGCACCGGCACGCTCCGCCTGCGCAACGGTCTCCTGCGCGTTGTGCCGGCTTTTACCCATCACCTCGACCGACTGTTCGGCACCTGTCTGCAGCGACCCGATCAAAGACTCGATTTCCGTGGTCGATTGCTGCGTACGCTGAGCCAGCGTGCGCACCTCGTCGGCGACAACGGCGAATCCGCGACCCTGCTCACCGGCGCGCGCCGCTTCGATCGCGGCGTTAAGGGCCAGAAGATTGGTCTGCTCGGCGATGCCCTTGATCACATCGACGACGGTACCGATATTCTCGCTGTCGCTCTTGAGCTTCTCGATAACGTTCGCCGATTGTTCAATCTCGGCGGCCAGTTTGTTGATCGCCTGGATCGCCTCGCCGACCACCAGGTTGCCCGCCTTGGCCTCGCGGTCCGCCTCGCCGGCGGCAGTGGAAGCCTGCGAAGCACTGCGGGCGACCTCCTGGACGGTGCTCGACATCTGCGTGATCGCTGTCGCCACCTGCTCCGTTTCGCCTTTCTGATTGGAGACGCCCAGACTGGTCTCCGGTGACCGCCGCCATCTCTTCAGCTGCGGTGGCGAGCTGAGAGGTCGAGCCGACTATCTGGCCGATGGTGTTTTGCAGGTTGGCGGTAAAGGCGTTGAAACGCTTGCCCATCTCGCCGATCTCGTCTTCCGAAAGAATCGGGATTCGGCGGGTCAGATCCCCCCCCGCAATATCACTGATCGCTTCGTTGGTCAGCCTGACGGGCACAACCACCCCTCGGGTGATCAAGAAGGCGATCACGCCGCCCAGAAAAACAGCGATCAGCGTACCCAGGATCGTGGTGTTGATAGCGAACCGTGATGTCGCCTGCTGCTCGGCCGTGCGCTCGCCGATCAGTATCTCCTCGACCTCGACGATCTCCCGGACCTTGGCGCGCGCGGCATCCATCAACGACTTCCCGACGCCGTTCTTCATCATCGCGGCCACGTCATCGATGGTCATCGCGTGCTCGTTGAGTTCTCGCCGCGCTCCTATCCCGGGCGTGACGGTCTGGTGCATCCACTCCTCGACGCTCTTTTGCAGTACGCCGATATCCTCGTACTCCAGCTCCGAATCGTCGACGAACAGGTTTAACCTGCGCAGACGTTCGTTGAACTCCCTGTGTCCGTCGATATACGGCTGCAGGGATGCGTCCTGCCCGGACAGCATGAAGCCGCGCTGACCGGTCTCCATATTTACCAGATCCAACGCGATCGAAGCGACCAGAAGTCGTCCCTCCATGTTGTAGCCAAGCTTGCCGGAGATGTCGGCCAGGGATTGGCGAACGCCGCTGAATAAATCCTCGCCGACTGTGCGGATGGATATATCACGGAATCTGGCTTGCGCCTCGCTGCCTTTGCTCACCTCGCGCCGTGCGGCGATCTCCTGCTCGGCAACCTCGCTTTGCCAACGCTGTTTGAGTTCCTCCACCGCCTGCCAACGCTGCATCTGCTCCGGGCTGCCGCTGGTCAGCTCCCTGCCACGCGCGATCAGCTCAGCGAATCGACCGTTACCCTGCTGATAGGGCTCCAGGTAATCGTCCTGGCCTGTGATCACGAAGCCGCGCTGACCGCTCTCCATGTCAACCAGGACCGCACCAACCTCGTTGGCAACCCCGATCACCTCGTAAGTGTGGTTTACCCAATTCGATGAGTCGATCAGCGAACGGAGGCTGAAGAAAACCACAATGGCGGCAATCAGCATCATACCCAGGACGATTCCGAAGCCGCTGGCCAGCTTTGTGCCAAACCGTAGTTTCTTGAGCACGTTCATCAAAAAATCCCCTATGTCGAATTAGGTTCGCCAAAGGCCCCCTCCTGGCGAATCACTATCCAGAACTATCGGTTCCCGCCCGCCACTCTTGATAGAAAATCAATTATTTCTGGAAAGTCTCCTTTTCAGGGCGGAAAAAAACCCGGGCACTTGCGCGAATGCCCGGGTTCGTCCAGGTAACTCCCGGCAGCCTTACGACAAGGCGCCGCGCCGCGGTCAGTCGAGCGCCGCCGCCATCTCCGGCAACACGTCGAACAGATCGGCCACCAGACCGTAGTCGGCCACCTG
>JAGRGU010000089.1 GCA_020445335.1 Gammaproteobacteria bacterium | reverse complement strand
GCAACTTCGGCTCGGTCGACGGTGACGCGCCGGCGGCGATGCGCTACACCGAAGTGCGCATGGCCAGGATCGCCCACAGCATGCTGGACGACCTGGACAAGGAGACGGTCGACTTCATACCCAACTACGACGAATCCGAGCACGAACCCTCGGTGCTGCCGGCGCGTATCCCCAATCTGCTGGTCAACGGCTCGGCCGGCATCGCGGTCGGCATGGCGACCAACATTCCACCGCACAATCTCAGCGAGGTGATCGACGGCTGCGTGGCGCTGATCGACGACCCGTCGCTCTCGGTCGAAGGGCTGATGCGGTATATTCCCGGCCCCGATTTTCCGACCGCCGCGATCATCAACGGTGCGCGCGGCATCCATGAAGCCTATGCCACCGGCCGTGGACGCATCTACCTGCGCGCCCGCAGCAGGATCGAGGATATCGACGGCGGCGCGCGCCAGCGCATCGTCGTCAACGAACTCCCTTACCAGGTCAACAAGGCCCGTATGCTGGAGAAGATCGCCGAACTGGTGAAGGAGAAGCGAATCGAGGGGATCAGCGAACTGCGCGACGAATCCGATAAGGACGGTCTGCGCGTGGTGATCGAGCTGCGTCGCGGCGAAGTGGCCGAGGTGGTGTTGAACAACCTCTACCAGCACACGCAGATGCAGAGCGTTTTCGGCATCAACATGGTGTCGTTGGTCGATGGACGGCCGCGGCTGCTCAATCTGAAGCAGATGCTGGAGTATTTCATCCGCCACCGGCGCGAAGTGGTTACCCGCCGTACGCTGTTCGAACTGCGCAAGGCGCGCGACCGGGCACACGTGTTGGAAGGGCTGGCGGTTGCCCTGGCGAACATCGACGAGGTGATAGAGCTGATCAAGTCGGCCTCCAGCCCGGCGGACGCCAAGAAGGCGTTGCTCGACCGGTTGTGGCGTTCCGGCACCGTCGAGGCGATGCTCGAGCGGGCCGGCGCAGACGCTTCGCGACCCCAGGATCTCGACTCCTCATTCGGTTTGACGGAGGCGGGGTACCGTCTCACCGAAACCCAGGCGCAGGCGATTCTGGACCTGAGGCTGCACCGTCTGACCGGTCTTGAGCAGGATAAAATATTAAAAGAATACAGTGAGATAATAGATAAAATTGCTGAATTACTCGAAATACTCTCCAGCGCCGACCGGCTGATGCAGTTGATTCGAGAGGAGCTGCTGGCGATGCGCGAGCAGTATGGCGACCAGCGCCGCACCGAGATACTCGAAGGGCGCCTGGACCTGACGCTGGAGGATCTGATCACCGAGGAGGATGTCGTGGTCACTCTCTCGCACGCGGGTTACGCCAAGGCGCAGCCGGTCGATACCTACCGTGCGCAGCGGCGCGGCGGCAAGGGCAAGACCGCCACCGCGACCAAGGACGAGGATTTCGTCGATCAGCTGTTCGTCGCCAGCACCCACGATACCATTCTCTGCTTCTCCAGCCGGGGGCGGGTCTACTGGCTGAAGGTATACGAACTGCCGCAGGCCGGTCGTAACGCGCGTGGCAAGCCGATCGTCAACCTGCTGCCGCTGGAGAAGGATGAGCGCATCAATGCGGTGCTGCCGATCCGTGAGTACAGCGACGACCGCTACATCCTGATGGCCACCAGTAGCGGCACGGTGAAGAAGAGCCGCTTGACCGACTTCTCGCGCCAGCGCGCCAGCGGCATCATCGCCGTCGACCTGCGCGAGGACGATCAACTGATCGGCGTTGCGGTGACCGACGGTACGCGCGACGTGATGCTCTTCAGCTCCGCCGGCAAAGCGATCCGCTTCGACGAGAGCCAGGTGCGGCCGATGGGCCGTACCGCCTGCGGCGTACGCGGGATACGCCTCGGCAAGGATCAAAGAGTGATCTCGCTGATCGTCACCCGTCCCGAGGGGACTATTCTGACCGTCACCGAAAACGGTTTCGGCAAGCGCACCCCTCTCGATCAGTTTCCGGTCAAGGGGCGCGGTGGCATGGGTGTGATCTCGATCAAGGCCTCCGACCGTAACGGCGAGCAGGTTGGCGCGGTGCTGGTGGAAGAGAACGATGAGGTGATGCTGATCTCCGATGGCGGCACCCTGGTGCGCAATCGTGTCAGCGAGATCTCGCTGATGGGGCGCGACACCCAGGGCGTTACCATGATCAGGCTGGCGAAAGGTGAGCGGTTGAGTGGACTGGCGCGCGTCGAATCGCTGGATGATGACGTGGACGGGATGCTCGGCGAGGGCGCTGGCAGTGACGAGTCCGAATAGTAATTAAGCTGATATTACAATCATTTGCGATAGAGAGTTAAAGCATGTCAAGAGTTTATAATTTCAGTGCAGGTCCGGCCATGCTGCCGGAAGAGGTGTTGGCCCAGGCGCGGGACGAGATGCTTGACTGGCAGGGCAGCGGCATGTCGGTGATGGAGATGAGCCATCGCGGCAAGGAGTTCATGTCGATTGCCGAGCAGGCGGAGGCCGATCTGCGCGAGCTGATGGCGATTCCCGCAAACTATAAGGTGCTGTTCCTGCAGGGCGGCGCCTCCAGCCAGTTCGCAATGGTACCGATGAATCTGTTGCGAGGCATGCACAGTGCCGACTATATAAACACCGGTTCCTGGTCGAAGAAAGCGATCGCCGAAGGGCAGAAGTTCGTCGAGATCCGTATCGCCGGTGCGTCACCCGAGGGCAGGCTCGCGGCACCCGCCGAGGCCGATCTGGAGCTGGACCCGCAGGCGGCCTACCTCCACTACACGCCGAACGAGACCATCCAGGGGGTGGAGTTCCCCTATATTCCGCAGAGCGGTGACGTCCCGCTGGTCGCCGACTTCTCGTCGACGATTCTCTCCCGTCCGATCGACGTCTCCCGCTACGGTGTGATCTATGCCGGCGCGCAAAAGAACATCGGTCCGGCCGGGCTGACGCTGGTGATCCTCCGCGAGGATCTGATCGGCGAGCCGATGACGGGCACGCCAACCATGTTCAGCTACAAGACCCTGACGGAGGCGGACTCGATGTACAACACGCCCCCTACCTATGCCTGGTATCTCGCCGGCCTGGTTTTCCAGTGGCTGAAAAGGAAGGGTGGTCTGGCGGCGATGGCCGAAATCAATCAGCGCAAAGCAGGCCTGCTCTACGGTGCCATCGATGCTTCCGGCTTCTATAACAACCCGGTGGCGCCCGAAAACCGCTCCTGGATGAACGTTCCGTTCACGCTGGCGAATGCCGAACTCGACGCCGATTTCCTCAGCGAGGCGAAAGCGGCCGGCCTGGTGACGCTGAAAGGACACCGTTCGGTCGGCGGCATGCGCGCGAGCATCTACAATGCGATGCCGGAAGAGGGGGTCAGGGCGCTGGTCGATTTCATGGCTGATTTCGAGAAGCGTCGCGCCTGATGCGTTGAGCAGGGCGCATCCAAGCAAGATCCCGACAAAGAAAATCGAGATTAATAAGTATGTACAAGATACTGACTTTAAATAATATATCTGTTACTGGACTGGATCGACTGCCGCGCGATTGCTATGAGGTCGCCTCCGAGATGACACATCCGGACGGCATCATGCTGCGCTCTTTCAAAATTCATGACATGGAGATACCGGCCTCGGTCAAGGCGATCGCGCGAGCCGGCGCCGGCGTCAACAATATTCCGGTGGAGAAGATGACCGCGCTCGGCGTTCCGGTCTTCAACGCACCGGGAGCCAATTCCAACGCGGTCAAGGAGCTGGTGTTGGCAGGCATGCTGCTGGCTGCGCGAAACATCGGCCAGGCCTGGCGCTTCGCCAGCGGCCTGACCGGCGAGGATGCCGAAATCAACAAGGAGGTCGAGAAGGGCAAGAAGCAATTCGTCGGCTTCGAACTTCCGGGTCGTACGCTGGGTGTCATCGGCCTGGGCGCCATCGGCGTAAAGGTGGCGAATGCGGCGCGCGCACTGGGTATGAACGTGATCGGCTACGATCCGACCATCACTGTCGAGAGCGCCTGGAAGCTGACCTCGGACGTGGAGCAGGCAATCAGCGTCGACGATCTGCTGTCGCGATCCGATTTCGTCACCTTCCATGTGCCGCTGGTCGAGTCGACCAGCAACATGATCAACGCCGAGCGTCTCAAGCTGATGAAGAGGAACGCGGTGCTGCTCAACTTCGCCCGCTCCGGCATCATCGACGACGCTGCCGCCGTACAGGCGCTGGACGACGGTCGGCTCTACGCCTACATCTGCGACTTTCCGAGCAACCTGCTGAAGGGTCATCCACGCTGCATCACGCTGCCGCATCTTGGCGCGTCGACTGCCGAAGCGGAGGAGAACTGCGCGGTCATGGTCGCCGACCAGCTCAAGGACTACCTCGAGAACGGCAACATTCGCAATGCGGTCAACTTTCCTCGTATCAACCTGCCCCGTAACGGCGGTTTCCGCATCGCCGTGGTCAACTCCAATGTTCCCAACATGGTAGGGCAGATTTCGACCGATCTGGCCGAGGCGGGTCTCAACATCGTCGACATGCTCAACAAGTCGCGCGACGATATCGCAGTGACGCTGCTGGATACCGACAAGGAGCCACCCGCCGAGACGATCGCGGCGATCGCCAAGATCGACGGGGTGCTCTCGGTGCGTTGCCTGGGTTGTAGCCGCAAGGGGTAGTCGCTGGAGATGGCTGACGAAGAGAAGCTGCTGGCGATCCGCCAGCAGATCGACGTCCTGGACCTGCAGATCCAGGAGCTGATCAATCAGCGCGCCGCGGCGGCCAAGGCCGTCGCCGAGATCAAGCTGGAGGAAAACAAGGATGCCTTCTTCTACCGCCCGGAGCGGGAAGCGGCAATTCTCAAGCAGGTACAGCGCAGGAACCGCGGGCCGATGGGGAACGAGGAGATGGCACGCCTGTTCCGCGAGATCATGTCCGCCTGTCTGGCGTTGGAGCAGCCGCTCAAGATCGCCTATCTCGGACCCGAAGGAACCTTTACCCAGGCCGCGGCACTGAAACACTTCGGCCACTCGATCATCACCGTGCCGCTGGGCGCGATTTCAGACGTGTTTCAGGAGGTCGAGTCGGGTTCGGCGCACTACGGCGTGGTGCCGGTCGAGAACTCGACCGAAGGGGTAATCAACCACACGCTCGACATGTTCATGCGTTCACCGCTGTTCATCTGTGGAGAGGTCAGCCTGCGCATTCATCACCATCTGCTCAGCCTGGCGGCCGATACCGGCCACATCAAACGCATCTATTCACATCAACAGTCGCTGGCGCAGTGCCGTATATGGCTCGACCGCAATCTGCCCGACGCCGAGCAGATCACCGTCGGCAGCAATGCGGAAGCGGCCCGTCTCGCAGCGGAGGAGCCTGATAGCGCGGCAATCGCCGGGGAGATGGCGGCGGAGCTCTATCGGTTGAAAGGGCTGGCACGCAATATCGAGGATGAGCCGGACAACACCACCCGCTTCCTGGTGATCGGGCGCCAGAAGGCGCAGCCCAGCGGTGACGACAAGACCAGTATTCTCTGCGCCACGCGCAACGTCGCCGGCGGATTGAGCCGCTTGCTGATGCCGCTGGCGCAACACGGTATCAGCATGACCCGGATCGAATCGCGCCCGTCGCGGCAGGGCAATTGGGACTATGTTTTTTTTATCGATATCGAAGGGCACCAGGACGAGCCGGCGGTGCAGAAAGCGTTGCGGGCACTGCAGGATGAGGCGCGCTTGCTGAAGGTGCTCGGCTCCTTTCCCAACGCCGTGCTCTGAGTGGCGTTGCCGGCAGTGGGTGGCTCGGCGTCCGTAGCCGGTGGAGCCTCCTGAATCGAGTGGGCGACGCGCTGTTCAGATTACCGGTACGGCAGGATTGCCGGTCTATCGACAACGAAATGAATGTAAATGGAGAGCGGCACAGACCATGAGTGAAAAGCGCAACCCCTTTCTCGATATAACCGCCCCCGGCATCGCCGATCTCAAGCCCTATATTCCGGGCAAGCCGATCTCCGAACTGGAACGCGAGCTGGGCATCAGCGACTCGATCAAGCTGGCCTCCAACGAGAACCCCCTGGGTTGCAGCGAGAAGGTCAAGAGAGCGCTCGCCGGTGAGTGGGCAGAGCTGGCGCGCTATCCCGATGGCGGCGGCTTCGCGTTGCGCGCGGCGCTGGGCAGAAAGCACGATATCGACCCCGCCTCGATCACTCTGGGCAACGGTTCCAACGACGTGCTCGACATTATCGCCCGCGTGTTTCTCGCGCCGGGTTATGAATCGCTCTTTTCGCAGCACGCTTTCGCCGTCTATCCGATCAGCAGCCAGTCGGTTGGCGCGACGCTGAAGGTCGCTCCGGCAAAGGATTTCGGCTACGACCTGGAAGCTTTGACGGCGTTGGTCGGCGACAGGACGCGGGTGGTCTGGATCGCCAACCCGAACAACCCCACCGGCACCTGGGTCGGCGCCGACGCGCTGGAGCGCTTCATAGCCGGAGTGCCATCCGATGTCATCGTCGTGGTCGACGAAGCCTATATCGAATATGTCGACGAGGCGGACTATCCTGATGCCAGCAGATGGCTGGAGAGATACCCGAACCTGATCGTGACGCGCACCTTCTCCAAGGTCTACGGTCTGGCGTCGCTGCGGATCGGCTACGCACTCTCGCATCCCGCTGTCGCCGACCTGCTCAATCGGGTCCGGCAGCCCTTCAATGTCAACAGCCTGGCGCTGGCGGGAGCACTGGCGGCACTGGACGATCAGGCGTTCGTCGAGCGCTCGGTGGAGGCCAACCGCAAGGGGATGGCGCAGCTGACGGCAGGTTTCGAGCAACTCGGTCTCGGCTACATCCCCTCGGTGGGTAATTTCATCACCGTCGATTTCGCTCGCCCCGCCGCCGCAATCGATCAGGCGTTGCTGCGCGAAGGGTGCATCACGCGGCCGATTGCTGCCTATGGATTGCCCAATCACTTGCGTATCACCGTCGGTCGCGCGGATGAGAATGCGCGCCTGCTGGCAGCGCTGGCCCGGGTTCTCGACGGATGCTGATCCGCAGACTCGCGGTCATCGGTGTCGGTCTGATCGGCGGCTCGCTGGCGCGCGCGCTGCGCGATGCGGGCGAGGTCGGGGAGGTGGTCGGCTGCGGTCGCGGCCGCGAGAATCTGGAACGGGCGGTCGCGCTCGGCGTCATCGATCGCTTTACCCACGACATTGGCGAGGCGGTGGAGGGGGCCGATATGGTCTTCCTGTCGCTGCCGCTGGGTGCGATGGCTGCCGCTTTTCTGGCGATGCGCGGACATCTGGCTCAGGATGCTGTGATAACCGACGGCGGCAGCAGCAAGGCGAGCGTGGTGCAGGCCTGCCGCGACGCATTCGGCACGATACCGGCGAGCTTCGTCCCCGGGCACCCGATCGCCGGCACCGAAAACAGCGGTGTGGAGGCCTCCTTCGCAACCCTCTATCACGGGCGCCGCACCATTCTGACGCCGACCGAGGCGACCTCGGCCGAAGCGTTGCGGCGGGTCGAGTCGATGTGGCGTCTGTGCGGCGCGGAGGTGACGCGGATGTCGGTCGAGCACCATGACGAGGTGCTCGCCGCGACTTCACATCTGCCGCACATGCTCGCTTTCGGCCTGGTCGATACGCTGGCGCAAATGAAGGAGAACGACGAGATTTTCCGCTATGCAGCTGGCGGATTCCGCGATTTCACCCGGATCGCGTCGAGTAATCCGGTCATGTGGCGGGATATCTGCGTGGCCAACAGCGTTGCGCTGGGAGAGGTGATGGATCGCTATATCCGGGAGATGCAGGCGCTGGCCGAAACCATCAAGGCGGAAGATGGCGAGCGCTTGCTGCGCATATTCGGTCGCGCCAAAGCGGCACGCGATCGCTATGTCGACGGCATCGATGAATCTGCTTCGACCGAGTAGCCGCTCGGTAGTGACTACTCCCTCTTGCGAGCACCGACACCGGACCTACCTGCGGGCCCTGCCGGCGAAATCACGTCCGATCAGAACTCGCTGTTTTTTCTGATTTTACAACCCGCCTGTCAGTCGTTAAGCTTGCGCACCCGAATTCGGCCTTTCGACGACAGGTGGCAGGCGTGAGCGCATCCGGAAAACTCAGTTTCGAAGTCAAGCCCGGCGGCAGTCTGCGCGGCAGTCTGCGCGTGCCTGGCGACAAGTCGATCTCCCACCGGGCGATCATGCTTGGTTCGCTGGCCGACGGCGTGACCAGCATCCGTGGATTTCTCGAAGGAGAGGACAGCCTGGCGACCCTGCGCGCATTCCGGCGCATGGGGGTGGCGATCGAGGGTCCGGTAGAGGGCCGGGTGGTGATTCACGGCGCTGGGCTGCACGGATTACGCCAACCCGACGGTCCGCTGGAGCTGGGCAATTCGGGCACCTCGATGCGCTTGCTTGCCGGTCTGATGTCGGGGCAGGCCTTTCCGGTGACACTGTGCGGCGATGCCTCGCTGTCGTCGCGCCCGATGCGGCGGGTGACCGATCCCTTGAGCAGGATGGGAGCGAGCATTCTGACCGAGGAGGGGGGTACCGCTCCGCTTGCGATCCACGGGCCGGTCAGGCTGAAGGGCATGGAGTACGCGATGCCGGTCGCCAGCGCACAGGTCAAATCCTGCCTGCTGTTGGCGGGACTCTACGCCGATGGCCGCACCTGCGTCACCGAGCCGGCACCTACCCGCGATCACACCGAACGCATGCTGCGCGGTTTCGGTTACCCTGTCGAGAGCGCCGGCGGCCGCATCTGCCTGCAGGGTGGCGGCACCCTGAACGGCTGCGAGCTGGATATTCCCGCCGACATATCATCGGCCGCCTTCTTTATCGTCGGCGCCTCCATCGCCGCCAACTCCGAGCTCGAACTGCGCCATGTCGGCATGAATCCGACGCGCATCGGCGTGATCAACATCCTGCGGCTGATGGGTGCCGATATCGAGGTGATGCACGAGCACAATATCGGCGGCGAGCCGGTCGCCGACCTGCTGGTCCGCTCGGCGCCGTTGCGAGGCATCGAGATCCCGGTCGGGCAGGTGCCTCTGGCGATCGACGAGTTTCCCGCCATCTTCGTTGCCGCCGCCTGCGCCCAAGGGACCACCGTATTGACCGGAGCCGAGGAGCTGCGCGTCAAGGAGAGCGACCGTATCCAGGTTATGGCGGAGGGGCTGCAGCGGCTGGGTGTCGATGCGCGACCGACCGCCGATGGCATGATCATCGAGGGCGGCGGGATCTCCGGCGGGGAGGTCGACAGCCATGGCGATCACCGTATCGCGATGGCGTTCGCGATCGCCGCGTTGCGTGCCGGGGGTCCGATCGAGATTGCCGATTGCGACAACGTCAACACTTCTTTTCCGGCTTTTACCGATATCGCGGGCGGTGCCGGTCTGTTCATCAGCGAGCGGCGGGAGATTTGAGGCATGCTACCTATCGTTACCATCGACGGCCCCAGCGGGTCGGGAAAGGGGACTATCGCCAAGCTGCTTGCGGCGCGTTTCGGCCTGCGCTGCCTCGACTCCGGCGCACTCTACCGACTGCTGGGACTGGCCGCTCGCCAGGCCGGCACATCTCTGGCTGACGCGGACAGACTGGCCGAAATCGCGCGCAGCATGCGGGTTGAATTCGAGGGGGAACGGGTGCTGCTGGACGGAGTCGATGTCGCCCTGGAGATCCGTACCGAACAGGCGGGCAATGCGGCATCCAAAGTCGCCGCGCTTCCGGAAGTCCGCGCGGCACTGCTGCAGTGGCAGCGCGACTACGCCCGCGCGCCCGGAGTGGTCGCCGACGGTCGGGATATGGGGACGGTGGTCTTTCCCGCTGCCGGCACCAAGATTTTCCTCACCGCGAGCGCCGAAGAGCGCGCCAAAAGGCGCTATAACCAGTTGAATGAAAAAGGGTTGAGTGCTAATCTTCCCGATCTTGTCGCTGAGATTCAGGAGCGCGACGAGCGCGACAGCAATCGCAGTGTCGCACCATTACGACCGGCATCCGATGCTTTTCTGCTGGAGTCGACATCACTCTCCGTGGATGAGGTGTTGAAGCAGGTCGTAGGTCAGGTTCTGAAGGCTTATCCGGAACTGGCCGAAAAAGGGGGCCCGGCAGGATAACCGGGCTTTTCATTAACTTTAAAACCAGGAATCCAGAATCATCCGGATTCACGATCGGCTTCGCCGAATCAGGAATTTTTCACATGACC
Organism: Gammaproteobacteria bacterium; assembly: GCA_020445335.1. GTDB lineage: Bacteria > Pseudomonadota > Gammaproteobacteria > Chromatiales > Chromatiaceae > HKST-UBA178. The sequence continues at coordinate 929 of JAGRGU010000089.1, read as the reverse complement.
GAAAGTTTTGCAGAACTCTTTGAAGAGAGTATCGCCAATACCCAGCTGCGCAACGGCGCTATCGTTATCGGCACCGTGCTTGAGATTACCAACGAATCGGTAATCGTAAATGCCGGCCTCAAATCCGAGGGCGTCATCCCCAAAAGCCAGTTCATCTCCTATGGTGGCGAACTCGAAGTCGCCGTCGGTGATCAGGTCGAGGTTGCCCTCGACGCGGTCGAGGACGGCTTCGGCGCCACCCGCCTGTCGCGCGAGAAGGCGAAACGCCATCACGCCTGGAAGGTGCTCGAGAACGCGTTCGATGCTGGCGAGAACGTCACCGGCCGCATCAACGGCAAGGTGAAGGGCGGTTTCACCGTCGAACTGGGCGAGATCCGCGCGTTTCTGCCGGGTTCGCTGGTCGACGTGCGCCCGGTGCGCGATACCACCTACCTGGAAGGCAAGGATCTGGAGTTCAAGGTCATCAAGCTGGATCAGAAGCGAAACAACGTCGTGGTCTCCCGCCGTGCAGTGGTCGAGACCGAATACAGCGCGGAGCGCGAAGCGCTGCTCGAGAGTCTGCAGGAAGGGATCGAGATCAAGGGCATCGTCAAGAATCTCACAGACTACGGTGCCTTCGTCGACCTCGGTGGCATCGACGGTCTGCTGCATATCACCGACATGGCCTGGAAGCGGGTAAAACACCCCTCCGAGGTGGTCGAGATCGGCGACGAGATTACCGTCAAGGTACTGAAATTCGACCGTGAGAAGCAGCGCGTTTCGCTGGGTCTCAAACAGACGGGCGACGATCCCTGGGGCAACATATCGCGCCGCTATCCGGAGAACACCCGTCTCTTCGGCAAGGTCACCAACCTGGCCGACTACGGCTGTTTCGTGGAGATCGAAGAGGGTGTCGAAGGTCTGGTGCACGTCTCCGAAATGGACTGGAC
>JAGRGU010000088.1 GCA_020445335.1 Gammaproteobacteria bacterium | reverse complement strand
ACCGGTTCGACGCCGAGCCGTTGCAGCATGCCGTAGAGCGTGTAGCGGTTGCTGTCGTAGATCTGCCCCTCCGCGAGGGGCTCGCCGATGCTTCTGATCTCGTCGCCGCTGGAGAAGAAGGCAACTCTCGCTCTGCGGCGCACGCGTACCTCGGCGATGCCCAGCGACGCCAGCAGTCCGAGCTGTGCCGCGCCCAGCTGGCGCCCGCTGGGAAAGAGTTCGGCGCCTACGGCGATATCCTCGCCCGCCTGGCGTACGTTCTGCCCGGCCCGGTTGCTGTGGTCGATCGAAACCCGTTCACCCTCGACCCGGGCGCGCTCCTGAATCACCACGCTGTCGCAGTCATCGGGCATCTTGGCACCGGTCATGATGCGTACACATTCGCCCTGTTGCACAGGGCCGTCGAATGGGCGCCCGGCGAAGGCGGTGCCGATCAGCCGCAGCGTCCGCTCTCCCTGCGGCGGCAGGTCGCTGCCGCGCAGCGCGTAGCCGTCCATCGCGGAGTTGCGGTGCGCCGGCACGTTCATCGGCGATATCACCGGCTCTGCCACTCTTCTGCCCAAAGCCTCGCGCAGCGCCACCGACTGGAACCCCGAGATCGGTTTGATCCGCGTCCGGATCAGTTCGATCGCCCGCGCCATGCCGATGGAGGAGTCGTCGCTGTCCTGGCAGCTTTCGCTGTGCTGAATCGTTCCGCTCATGGTTGGATGACCTCGTCCTCTGGTTGATCGTTGTCGGCGGTGTGCAGCTCCTTGCGGCTCATCTCTCCCCGGTAGAGGTGCAGATGACGGGTGATCTCGAGATCGCCCTGCTGCGGGTCATGGCTGGTCAGCAGCACCGCGATGTCGTCTTCGCGCATGCGGTTGAGCAATTCGTAGCACTGTCGACGCGACGGTTTGTCCATGTTGGCCACCGGCTCGTCGAGCAACAGCAGACGTGGTCTGAGCACCCAGGCGCGGACCATCGCCACGCGCTGCTTCTCGCCGCCGGAGAGCTGCTGGCAGTGGCGCTGCGCCAGATGTTCGAGCCGGGTGGTCGCCAGCGCCGCCTCGACCTGCGGGCGAATCCGCCCTGCCGGCACACCGCGGCGTCGCAGCCCGTAGGCGATATTGTCGAACACGGTCGCGTCGAACAGGTAGGGTTGCTGGTGCAGGTAGCAGCTGTGGCTGCGCAGCAGCTGCCGGCAGTGACGCCAGCCGGCACGCGGACGGCTGCCGTTGAGTTCCAGTGTGCAGCTGTCGGGCTGCAGCAGTCCGGCCAGAATCCGCAGTAACGTGGTCTTGCCGGAGCCGTTGTGTCCGGTCAGCAGCGTCAGTTCATGCTGCGCGAAATCGATCGACAGATTGCCGAGGATCGTCCGTCCCCCACGCCGGAAGCTGACCCCTTCGAGCCGCAGCCAGGTTGGATCTGCGCCGTTCAAGCCGCCACCTCGCCGCGCCCCTGGAGCAGGGTCAGCAGCAGATTTAGCGACAGCGCCAACAACAGCAGCACCAGCCCGAGCGCGATGCCCTGCGCAAAGCTCCCCTTGCTGGTCTCCAGCGCGATCGCGGTGGGGATATTGCGCGTGTAGTTCAGTATGTTTCCGCCGACCATCATGCTGCTGCCGACCTCGGCGATGATACGGCCGAAACCCGCGATCAGCGCAGCGATCAGACCGAAACGGGTTTCGTGGATCAGCGTCAGCAGCGCGCGCAACGGTGTTGCGCCGAGTGTCAGCGCGGTCTCCCAGACGCGGCGGTCGCTGGCCTGCAGCGCGGAGTGGCTCATCGCCACCAGAATCGGAAAGCAGAGCAGGATCTGGCCGATGATCATCGCCTCCTGGGTGAAGAGCAGCCGCCAGTCGCCGAGGGGGCCGGCACGCGACAGCAGCATGTAGAGCGTCAGCCCCACCACCACCGCCGGGACAGACAGCGCGGTGTTGAACAGCGAGATCAGCAGCCGTCGCCCCGGAAAACGGAGGTAGGCCAGGGCGAAGGCGCAGGCCAGCGCCAGCGGGGTCGCGAATATGACCGCACGCAGCGAGACCGTGAAAGAGATGCCGATGACGACCCAGAGCTCCCTGTCTCCGGTGAACAGCAGATAGAGGGCCTGGCGGCTGGCGTCACTCAGGGATTCCATGGACCTGTCCTGCAGCAACAACAGCCGCAGATTATGCGCAACCCGCGCGCCGATCGCCAGAGCGGGCGACCGGCAGCGGTGTCGCCGGCCCATCGCGCGGCGCCAATGGTGCGATGCAGCGCTTTGCACTACAATCCGCGACCTCAACCCCTTTCGTATCCGATGCGATCGCGCTGCGCGCCCGACTGCAGCCTGGCAGCAGTGTGCATGCCGGAAGCGCGGCCGCCGCCGAGGATGCTTTATCGACAGGAGAGCAGTGTAATGAGTAACGATGTAGTCATTGTCGCCGCCGGCAGAACCGCGGTAGGAAGCTTCGGCGGTGCGCTGGCCGGTATGCCCGCAAGCGAACTGGGCGCCAGGGTGATCGGCGCTGTGTTGGAGCGGGCCGGCCTCCGGCCCGAGCAGGTCGACGAGGTGATCATGGGGCAGGTGCTTACCGCCGGTTGTGGCCAGAATCCCGCGCGCCAGGCGACGCTCGGCGCCGGCCTGCCCGACACGGTGCCGGCAATGACCATCAACAAGGTTTGCGGCAGCGGCCTCAAGGCGGTGCATCTGGCGATGCAGGCGGTGGCCTGCGGCGATGCCGATATCGTCGTTGCCGGCGGCCAGGAGAGCATGAGCCTCTCGCCGCACGTGCTCGACGGTTCGCGTAACGGCAACAAGATGGGCGACTGGAAGATGAAGGACAGCATGATCGTCGACGGTCTGTGGGATGCCTTCAACCAGTACCACATGGGCGTCACCGCCGAGAACATCGCCAAAAAGTACGACTTCACGCGCGGCGAGCAGGATGAGTTTGCCGCAGCCTCGCAGGCCAAAGCCGCGGCGGCGTTGGCGGAGAACCGCTTCGCCGACGAGATCGTCCCGGTCGAGATTCCGCAGCGCAAGGGCGACCCGCTGGTGTTCGACAAGGATGAATATCCGCGCGCAGGCACCACCGCCGAGAAGCTGGCCGCCTTGCGTCCCGCTTTCGACCGGGAAGGGACGGTCACCGCCGGCAACGCTTCGGGTATCAACGACGGCGCCGCCGCGGTGGTGGTGATGAGTGCCGCCAAGGCCGCGGAACTCGGGCTCGAGCCGCTGGCGCGGATCAAGGCGTTCGCCTCCGCCGGCGTCGATCCGTCGATCATGGGCACGGGACCGATTCCGGCATCCACCAAGTGTCTGCAGAAGGCGGGCTGGAGCGTCGACGACCTGGATCTGGTCGAGGCCAACGAGGCCTTCGCCGCGCAGGCGATGTCGGTCAACAAGGACATGGGCTGGGACATGGCGAAGGTCAACGTCAACGGCGGTGCCATCGCGATCGGTCACCCGATCGGCGCCTCCGGTGCCCGCATCCTGGTATCGCTGCTGCATGAGATGCAGCGCCGCGATGCCGGCAAAGGATTGGCAACGCTCTGCATCGGCGGCGGCATGGGTGTCGCGCTGGCGGTCGAACGCGGCTGAGGGCAAACAGCGGCGCCATGAAACCCGCGACTCCCATCCCAGGGAGCGCGGGTTTTTTTTGCTGCCCGGTCGCAGGCCATCGGGAGCAGGCACTGCGGCGCGCAGGCTGGTACTGCGGACGCGGTCGCAGTCTGCACATATCTACGCCCAGGTCGGGAAGGAGCGCCCCTCCCTCCTTGAACGGGGGTGATTCTGCGCTATGCTTGTTCGCTAGAGATCGCCTCGGGTGGTGGAGCACTATTGCGCCGAAAATGTCGGCCACCGCAGCGGACGCGCGGCGCAGATGCCGGGGCACTTGAAGCAGCGACTACAACAAACAGGGCAACCCCGGAGCGAGTGCGTGTTCGGTGCAGTTTTCCGAACCGAGGGTTCCCGATTCTTTCAGTTGAGGAGACCCGCAATATGATGAGATCGCTCTCTATAACGCCGGAGAAGTGTACCGGCTGCCTGCAGTGCGAGATGGCCTGTTCGTATGAAAACGAAGGGGTTTTCAATCCAGCGAAATCGCGCATCAAGGTGTTCATGTTCGAGCACGAGGGGCGCCATGTCCCCTATACCTGCACCCAGTGCGCCGACGCCTGGTGCAAAAACGCCTGCCCGACCGAAGCGATCCAGATCAATGCGGCCACCGGCGCCAAGGAGATCAATCAGGGGCTCTGCGTGGGGTGCAAGGTCTGCACCATCGCCTGCCCGTTCGGTACCGTCAATTACAACCAGGCGACCGGCAAGGTGATCAAGTGCGATCTCTGCGGTGGCGACCCTGCTTGTGCCAAAGCCTGCCCGACGCAGGCTATCACTTTCGTCGACGCGGACTGGACAGGCTACGACAAGATGCGCAGCTGGGCCCAACGCACCGATACGCAGACGACGGCACAGGCCTGAGGGGGACGAGAAGATGGGATGGCACAAGAAAGTACTGCGAGTGAATCTGAGCAACGGCAGCTGCCAGGCCGAGCCGTTGAACATGGAGTGGGCGGCCGAGTATCTCGGCCAGCGCGGACTGGCGACCAAATATCTGATCGAAGAGATCGACGCCAGGGTCGATCCGCTATCGCCGGAGAACAAGCTGATCTTCGCCACCGGACCGCTGACCGGCACCATGGCCTCGACCAGCGGCCGTTATTCGGTGATCACCAAGGGCGCGCTGACCGGCGCCATCGCCTGCTCCAACTCCGGTGGCTATTTCGGCGCCGAGTTGAAGTTTGCCGGCTGGGACATGATTATCTTCGAGGGTCGCGCGGCTGCGCCGGTCTACCTCTATATCAAGGATGACAGCGTCGAACTGCTGCCGGCCGACGACCTCTGGGGCAAGAGCGTCTGGGAGACCGACGAACTGCTGCATAGCCGCCACCAGGATCCGCAGCTGAGGGTTTCGGCAATCGGCCAGTCGGGCGAGCAGGGGGTACTTTACGCCTGCGTGGTCAACGATCTGCATCGCGCCGCCGGGCGCTCCGGCGTGGGCACCGTGATGGGCTCCAAGAACCTGAAGGCGATCGCGGTACGCGGCACCAAGGGTGTCACGGTCAAGGATCCGGCGCGCTTCATGCGGGCGGTTGCCGAGAAGAAGCAGATCCTGGCCGAGAACGCCGTGACCGGGCAGGGGCTGCCGACCTACGGCACCCAGGTGCTGATGAACGTGATCAACGAGGTCGGTGCGCTGCCGACCAAAAACGCGGCCGATGTGCAGTTCGACGGCGCCAGCAAGATCTCCGGCGAGGCGATGCACGAGCCGCGCGGCAAGAGCAACAAGCCCAACCTGGTGACCAACCAGGCCTGTTTCGGCTGCACCATCGCCTGCGGCCGTATTTCCAAGGTGGACCAGGACCACTACACGGTGGTCAACCGGCCCGAGTACTGGGGCGCTTCCGGCGGTCTCGAGTACGAGGCGGCCTGGGCGCTGGGCGCGGCCACCGGCGTCGACGATCTGGAGGCACTGACCTTCGCCAACTTCGTCTGCAACGAGCAGGGGTTCGACCCGATCACCTTCGGCTCGACCATGGGCGCGGCGATGGAGCTCTATCGCATGGGCCTGATCAGCAAGGAGGAGACCGGCGGCGTGGCGCTCGATTTCGGCTCGGCCGAAGCGCTGACCACAATGGCGGAGCTGGTCGGCAGGGGCGAGGGTTTCGGCAAGGTACTCGGTCTCGGTTCCAAGCGGATGTGCGAAAAGTACGGCCATCCGGAGCTGTCGATGACGGTCAAGGGGCAGGAGTTTCCCGCCTACGATCCGCGCGGCATCCAGGGCATGGGGCTGACCTACGCCACCAGCAATCGCGGTGCCTGTCATCTGCGCAGCTATACCGTCGCCTCGGAGATTCTCGGCATTCCGGAGAAGACCGATCCTTTGGCGACCGAAGGAAAGGCGGGTCTGGTGAAGGCGTTTCAGGATGCCACCGCCGCGGTCGATTCGACCGGGCTCTGTCTCTTCACCACCTTTGCCTGGTCGCTGGACGACTTTCAGCCGCAGGTGGACGCGGCCTGCGACGGCGAATGGAGCCTGGAGCGGCTGTCGGAACTGGGCGAGCGGATATGGAACATGGAGCGGCAATTCAACATGGCGGCCGGTTTCACCGGCAAGGACGACACGCTGCCGCAGCGGCTGCTGAAGGATGCCGCCAAGACCGGCCCCGCGAAGGGCAAGGTCAATGGTCTCGATCAGATGCTGCCCGAGTATTATCAGTTGCGCGGTTGGGACGAGGGCGGCACGCCGACGCGCGAGACGCTGTCGCGGCTGGGGCTTTAAGCGTATGCGGTATGCGATCATCGGCCCCGGTCCGACCGGGGTGGTGGCGGCGGAGACGCTGCGCGCCCAGGATCCCGACGCTGAAATCGACCTCTACGGCGACGAACCGGAGCCCGCCTACTCGCGGATGGCGATCCCCTATCTGCTGGCGGGTGACATCGAGGAGTCGGGTACCTATCTGCGTCACAAGCCGGGCCACTTCGAGGCGATCGGAGTCAGGCATATCCGTGATGCGGTCACGCGGGTCGACAGCGCCGGACGCCAGCTGACGCTGGCGTCCGGCGCGACGGCCGGTTACGACAAACTGCTGATCGCGACCGGGTCGCGGCCGGTCAAGCCACCGGTCGAGGGGCTGAATCAGCCTTTCATCCACCACTGCTGGACCTTGGAGGATGCACGTCTCATCGCGCAGGAGGCGCATGAGGGAACCCGGGTGGTGTTGCTTGGGGCCGGTTTCATCGGCTCGATCATCATGGAGGCGCTGGTCCGCCGTAAGGTGAAACTGACGGTGGTCGAGCGCGGCGACCGCATGGTGCCGCGGATGATGGACCAGGTCTCGGGCAATCTGATCAAGCAGTGGTGCATCAGCCGCGGGGTGGAGGTCCAGACCTCCACCACGATCAACGCGGTGAAGCCCGATCCGACCGGCAGCGCGCGTTATCTGCTGGCGACCGACCACGGCGATTTGGCCGCCGATCTGGTGGTGGTCGCGGCCGGCATCCGACCGACCATCGATTTCCTCGAGGGGAGCGGGGTGGCGATCCGCAACGGCGTGCGGGTCAACGAGTACCTGGAGAGTTCGGTGCCCGGGATCTACGCCGCTGGCGATGTCTGCGAAGGGCTCGACTGGAATACCGGTCACCATGCAATCCATGCGATTCAGCCGGTGGCGGTGGAGATGGCAAGGCTCGCGGCGTTGAACATGACCGGCACGAAGGCGCTTTACACCGGCAGCCTGGCGATGAACGTGCTGGATACGCTGGGCTTGATCGCCGCCTCCTACGGCCAATGGGAGGGGGTCGATGGTGGCGATTCGGCAGAACTGCTGGATGCGCCCGAGTACCGCTACATAAAACTGCAATTCGACGGTGACTGCCTGGTCGGTGCCATCACCTTGGGTCTGACCCAGCATGTCGGCGTGCTGCGCGGGCTGATCCAGAGCCGTGTGCGTCTCGGCGACTGGAAACTGCGGCTGATGCAGGATCCCAGCAGAATCATGGAAGCCTACCTTGCCTGTACCCAGTAACCGCTTTGTCATGGCAGCAGCAGGGATCATTGATTGTCGTCGTTCCGGGATTATCCGTTTTCCATGCAGATAAAACTGAAGCTTTACGCCTCTTTCAGCGAATATCTCCCGAAGGGCGCCACGGGTAATGTGGCAACTGTGGATGTCGCCGAAGATGCTTCGCCCGACAGCGTACTGCAGGCCTGGAATTTGCCGATGGCCGAGGTACACCTGGTGTTGGTGAATGGTGTTTTCATTCCCGCCGGGCAGCGTGGTCGACCCCTGCAACCGGGCGACGAACTCGCCGTCTGGCCCGCCGTCGCGGGTGGGTGAGCCCATATTTTTTGTCCGGTGGACAAAAAATATGGGCGAACGCCCGGCAGGGACGCCGGGCCGGATCGGCCCGACAGGGAGGTCTCAGTGGCAGGTATCAGCCTGTCGCGCCGGTGGACAAAAAATATGGGCGAACGCCCGGCAGGGCGACCCACAGGGAGGTGGGAAGGTAGAGCAACGCAGGAGCAGTTGCAGAGATGCCGCCATCCAGCTTCCAGGAAGGATTTACGGCTTTTTCCAGAAAAACTA
>JAGRGU010000087.1 GCA_020445335.1 Gammaproteobacteria bacterium | reverse complement strand
GCCGCGGCTGGGTGTGGCCGATGCGGCCGTAGATACCGCGCTCCAGCGTCAGGCAGATCTTCGGCAGCTGGGTCGACTTGCCGGAACCGGTTTCGCCGCAGAGCACCACCACCTGATGGCGCTGGATCAGCTCCGCGATCTCCTTGCGCCGGGCGCTGATCGGCAGCGCCGCGGGAAACTCCGGCGGCGGAAGCAGCGCACGGCGGCGCTGCACCAGTTCGATCGATTCGCTCAGCTGCCGGATCAGGCGCTCCCTGCCGGCTTCGTCCGCCGCCTTGCCGGAATCGTGCCGCAACGCACGCAGCCGACCCCGCAGACGGGGGCGGTCGCTCAGCAGACACTGATCGATCTGCTGCGGTGTCGGCAGTGAATCCAGAACCTTCATCTGCTAACAGGAGCACCCGTCTCGGTGTGTGCCGGGCAGTGCATCGGCGGCCGCTGCAGCGAGCCGCAGATACTCCCGGTAACGCGCGCCACGTTCTTCGTCGCAAAGCGCGCCGCCGTTCACCTGCCCGGGCGCCAGCGCGTCGCAGAGGGAGAGCCGGGCCTGCTCCGTGTGCCCGCCGCGATGCCGCCAGCGCCCATCCCGGGCATCGAAGTGGTACTGATGCACGAACTGATGCCCGCGTTCGGCGACAAACTCCACGCAGGCGAGCAGAAAGTCGAGGTCGTGCCGATCGAAGGTGTAGTGGAACCCGATCCGGCACCAGCCGGGCTTGACGCCATGGTAGCCCCGGGTGATCCACTGCCGGTACTCGGCCGCCTTGACCGGATCTATATCCAGCAGTTTGTGGCCGTAGGGACCGGCACAGGAGCACCCGGCGCGGCTCTGAATGCCGAACAGGTCATTCAACAGCGTGGTGACGAACCGCGGATGGAGGTGGTACCCCTTGGGGTCGCGGATATTGAAAGAGATGATCGCCACCCGCCGGTCTGGATCGGGATTTCCCAGGATCTCGATGTTGCGATGCGCGCCCCAGCGCTGCATCGCCTCGCGGGTCATTTCGGCCTCCAGCCGCTCGATCCGTTCGCTGCCCACCGCGCTTTTGACCGCGAATGCCAACGCCGCCTTCAATGTCTGCAAAATACCCGGCGTACCGGCCTTCTCGCGCGCCTCGATGTCGCCGATGAAGTCGTGCTCGTCGGGGCCGACATAATCGACAGTGCCGCCACCTGCCATACTCGGCGGCAACTCGGCGTGGTAGCACCGCTTGTTGAAGATCAACAGCCCGCTGGCGCCCGGGCCACCGAGGAACTTGTGCGGTGAGATGAACACCGCATCCATCGACGCATCCTCGTCCGGCCCTATCGCCGGCGGATTCATATCTATCTTCACGTAGGGCGCCGATGCGGCAAAGTCGAACATCGCCAGTGCGTCATGGCGGTGCAGCAGCACGGCGATGCGCTCCACCGGCGAGCGCATACCTGTAACGTTGGAGGCGGCGGAAAAAGAGCCGATGCGCAGCCGCCCCTGGAACTCGGGCGCTCGCAGCAACTCCTCGAGATGCGCGAGGTCGATACCGCCCGACGCGTCCATGCGCACCTCCACCACGGTCGCCAGGCTCTCGCGCCAGGAGATCTCGTTGGAGTGGTGCTCGTAAGGTCCGACGAATACCACCGGTCGATGCGCGGCCATGTAGGCATCGAAGTCCGCGCTCCGGCCACTGCCGAGAAAACCTTGCAGCAGCGAGTTGAGCAGCGAGCGGGTGGCCGCCGGCAGCTTGACGCCGACCAGCTGCTGCATGCGGTCGATAGCGCCGGTCGCGCCACTGCCGCAGGCGATGATGCGTCCATCCTCACCCGCGTTGACCGCCTGCTTGATCAGCGACTCCGCCTGATGCAGCAGCTCGGTGGTGAAGCGGCCGCTGTAATCGTCCTCGGTATGGCTGTTGGCATAGCCGCGCTGCAAGCGCTGCAGATAGGTCTCGATGAAGCCGAGCGAACGCCCAGACGCAGTAAAGTCGGCGTAGAGCATCAGGCGTTCGCCGTAGGGGGTTTCGATCACACTGTCGATGCCGACGATCTCTGCGCGCAGGCGTGCCGGCGTCAGCTCAGGCTGGGACATCGTTCACCTCGGTAGGAAGCTGTTCTTTTCACTGCGTGGAGCATCGCAGTGGATGGTACGCCTCTTTGAATCCTGCATAAACGCGCAAAAAACAAGGGGCCGGATCCATCGAACCCGGCCCCAGGTCTATTTCAGTTTGATCAAATAGCGGTGAGGATCGACTCGACGCTCGACTTGGCATCGCCGAAGAGCATGCGCGAGTTCTCTTTGAAAAAGAGCGGATTCTGCACCCCGGCATAGCCGGTAGCCATGCTTCGCTTCATCACGACGGCGGTATGCGCCTTCCAGACTTCGAGCACCGGCATGCCCGAAATCGGGCTGTTGGGGTTGTCCTGCGCATCCGGGTTGACGATATCGTTGGCACCGATCACCAGTACCACGTCGACCTCGGGAAAATCGTCGTTCAACTCGTCCATCTCCATGACGATATCGTAGGGAACCTTGGCCTCGGCCAGCAGCACGTTCATGTGCCCGGGCATGCGGCCGGCGACCGGGTGAATCGCGAAGCGGACATTGATTCCCTTGTCGCGCAGCTTCTTGGTCACTTCGTAGATCGGATACTGCGCCTGCGCAACCGCCATACCGTAGCCGGGTACGATCACCACCTCGTTCGCGTTCTTCAACAGCTCGGCGGTCTCCTCGGCGGAGATCGGCACCACTTCGCCCTGCTCGCCCTCACTGCTGGCCATGGTGCCGCCGGAGGTACCGAAACCGCCGGCGATCACCGCCAGGAAGTTGCGGTTCATCGCGCGGCACATGATGTAGCTGAGAATCGCGCCACTGCTGCCGACCAACGCGCCGGTGACGATCAGCAGGTCGTTCGAGAGCATGAATCCGGTGGCCGCCGCGGCCCAACCCGAGTAGCTGTTGAGCATCGAAACCACCACCGGCATGTCTGCGCCGCCGATGGCCATGACCATATGCACGCCGAACAGGAAGGCGATCAGCGTCATGATGACCAGCGGCATCATACCGTCGGCGACGGAGTGCGCACCGACAAAGGTGGCACCAAGCCAGATGCTGACCAGCAGCAGTGCCAGGTTGAGTCCGTGGCGTCCCGGCAACAGCAGCGGTTTGCTGGTGATGACACCGCGCAGCTTGCCGAATGCAACCACCGAACCGGTAAAGGTGACAGCGCCGATCAGCACGCCCAGATAGATCTCCACCTCATGAATGACCCGCTCCGCACCCTCCAGATGGGCGCCGGGGTCGAGGTAGTTGGCGAACCCAACCAGTACCGCGGCCATGCCGACGAAGCTGTGCAGGATCGCCACCAGTTCCGGCATCTGGGTCATCTCGACCCGCTTGGCTAGATAGAAGCCGATCGCGCCACCTATGCCCATGCAGACCAGTACGGTGCCGTAGCTGGTTACCTGCGCACCCAGCACCGTGGCGACGACGGCGATCAGCATGCCGACCATCCCGTAGACATTGCCCCGGCGCGCGGTCTCCTGATTGCTGAGTCCGCCGAGCGCAAGGATGAAGAGGACGCTGGCGGCGATATAGGCGATAGTTATCATTCCTTCAGTCATGTCCGGCAGCTCCTATTTCTGAAACATCTTCAACATGCGCTGGGTGACCAGAAAACCACCCGCGATGTTGATGGTTGCGATCAGGATCGCTATCCCGGCCAGCCAGGTCACCCCGCTGGATGCGCCGGAGACCTGCAGCAGCGCGCCGATGACGATAATCCCGGAAATGGCGTTGGTGACGCTCATCAGCGGCGTATGCAGCGCCGGCGTCACGTTCCAGATAACCATGTAGCCGAGAATGCAGGCCAGCACGAAGACCGTGAAATGGGAGAGGAAGGCCGCTGGCGCCACCGAGCCGAGCGCCAGCAGCAGTAGTCCGGCGACACCCATTCCGGCCGCAGTCTTCCAGGCGGCTGGCTTCTCTTCCACCGGCTGCGGCTGCGCGACCGGCGCTGCCTGCTTGGCCGGCGCCGGTGCCGCCGAGAGCTTCGGTGCGGGCGGCGGCCAGGTGATCTCGCCAGCATGGATCACGGTCAGGCCGCGCACCACTTCGTCCTCCATGTCGACCTGCAACTCGCCATCCTTCTGCGGCGTCATGTCGGTCAGCAGATGGCGCAGGTTTGTTCCATAGAGCTGGCTGGACTGGGTCGGCAGCCGGCTCGGCAGGTCGGTCAGGCCGATGATCCTGACGCCGTGACGTTCGACGATCTGGCCCGGTTCGGTCAGCGCGCAGTTGCCGCCCTGCTCTGCCGCAAGGTCGACGATCACGCTGCCGTCACGCATCGACTCGACCATCCCCTCGGTGATCAGCTTGGGTGCCGGCCGTCCCGGAATCAGTGCCGTGGTGATGATGACGTCGACCTCCATCGCCTGCTCGGCAAACAGCTTCATCTCGGCTTCGATGAATGCCTTGCTCATCACCTTGGCGTAACCGCCCTCGCCGGCGCCATCCTCCTCTTCGAAATCGAGTTCGAGGAACTCCGCCCCCATGCTTTCGACCTGCTCCTTGACCTCAGGTCGGGTATCGAAAGCACGTACCACGGCGCCCATCGATCCGGCGGCACCGATCGCCGCCAGCCCGGCGACTCCGGCACCGATGATCATGATCTTGGCCGGCGGCACCTTGCCCGCGGCGGTGATCTGGCCGGTGAAGAATCGCCCGAACTGGTTGGCCGCCTCGACCACCGCGCGGTAACCGGCGATATTGGCCATGGAGCTGAGCGCGTCGAGTTTCTGCGCGCGGGAGATTCGCGGCACGCTGTCCATCGCCAGCACCGTCGCCTTGCGTGCCTGCAGGCGCTGCATCAGCGCCTCGTTCTGCGCCGGCCAGATGAAGCTGACCAGGCGGCCGCCCTCCGGCAGCAGCTCGCACTCGTCGATCCCCAGCTGCGGATGCAGCTCGGGCGCGCGCACCTTCATGACGATGTCGGACTCGGCCCACAGACGCCTGGTGTCATCGACGATCTCGACACCCGCCTCGCGGTAGGAATCATCGGAGAAGTGCGCCTTCTCGCCGGCACCGGCCTCGATGGCCAGGGTGTATCCCAGTTTGTGCAGCTGCTCCGCCGTCTCCGGCGTGGCCGCGACACGGCACTCGTCCGGGTGGACCTCTTTGGGTATTCCAATTCTCATGGACATGCTCGATAGCTCCAGTGGAATGCTCGCTGCAGACTCTCTCGCCGGGGTGAGTCTGTTAACCCCGCATTGCCGATGGCCGGCTCGCGTCGTCGCGGTCGGTCGATCCGGTCGTGTTCGGTTCCTCTTGATTCAAAGGTTCAGTGAACTTCGTTCACCAGGCTCGCACGCCGCCGGCATGAATATCGACAGAGTCGAACGGCGGCGCCGGGCAAAATCGATTTATTGGTGTTTGTGTCTGATTCTCCGCCGGTTAGGGTGGACGTTTTAAGTTGAAATTGCAATAGAGGCAAGCGCACTCCCAGCCTCCATTTACAGCGTCTTCATAATCCTCGAAGAGACCTCTTCGATGGAGTGGCTGGTGGTGTCGAAGGATCTGATCCGCAGCTTGCGGAAGATCTGCTCCGCCATACGCGTCTCACGCTTGCATCGTCCCAGCGAGGCGTAATCGCTGCCCCTGCGACGCTCTTCTCGTATCTTGTTCAGGCGCATCGGCTCGATGGTGAGACCGATCAGTTTCTTCTTGTTGTCCAGCAGTGCCTGCGGCAATCGCCCGGCTTCGAAATCCTCGTCGGTGAGCGGGTAATTGGCTGCCTTGATGTCGAAGTGGATCGCCAGATAGAGGCAGGTCGGTGTCTTTCCAGAGCGGGAGACGCCGACCAGAATCACATCCGCCTGGTTGTACTTGTCGAGGCAGGCGCCATCGTCGTTGGTCATCGCGAAATTGATCGTGCTCATGCGATGCTCATAAGAGTCGTCGTTGCTGAAGCCGTGGCTCAGACCCTTCTTACCGCTGGGACCGACCCCCAACTCCTCGGAGAGCGGACCGATGAAGGTGTCGAAGAGCTCGATATAGAGGCAGTTGGCGTCGCGCAGGATATCGCGGACGTCGATCTCCGGCATGGTCGCGAAGACGATCGGTCGATTGCCCTCGCTGACCGCCAGATCGTTCAGCCGGCGCGCCAGTTCGCGCGCCTTCTTGGGGGTACTGATGAAGGGCATGTAGATGGTCTTGAACTTCACCGCCTGGGAGAACTGTGACAGCAGACTCTGTCCCAGCGTCTCGGCGGTGATACCGGTGCTTTCAGAGACAAAAAAGACGGTACGGTTGAACATGCTCTACTTTTCCCAGTGGCTGATTCCCAAGCTCTGTTTCCTCGTTGCAGCAAGCGGAAAGCGGGCACCCGGAGTATGGCATGATTCGCTTGCGCGTGACCGGCCGCGCGATCTCTCTGGCGTCAGAGGCCGATTTGTCCGCCACAAGGCGAGGCTGGCAAAACCGGGGAGTCTATATTGCGCAGCGCCATTAAACATGCCAATTATTTCAATCTTTACTATTAAATGCTTCAATATAACTGATATCGGAGCAGCGGTGATCCGGCGCCGGGTGGCGCCCGACCTCACGCCGAACCGAATGCCGATGGAGCACCGTTAACTTGGCCTCTCCGACACCCGTCTACTACAAACAGAATCGCCTCAAGCAGCTGCGAGCATTTTGCCAGGCCGCCAAGACCGGCAGCATCAGCGAAGCGGCCGAACGGATCTTTCTGAGCCAACCCACCGTTTCGCTGCAGATTCAGGCCCTTGAGCGCGAGCTTGAGACGACGCTGTTCGAGCGCCGCGGTCCCAAGATCAAGCTGACCCCGCAGGGCGAGATTCTCTTCAAACTGGCGATGCCGCTGGTCGAGGGGATGGACAAATTGCACGAGACCTTCTCCGCCCAGCAGGGACTGCTGGAGTCGGGCGAGCTCAACATCGCAGCCGGCGAGTCGACGATCATCTACCTGCTGCCGGAACCGCTCAAGCAGTTCTCCTCGCGCTTCCCCAAAATTCAGGTCAATCTGCAGAATGTCACCGGCGGCAGAGACGGTCTCTCGCGGTTGCGCGCCGACGAAGCCGATATCGCCGTGGGACCGATGCCCGACGTGCCGGATGACATCATCTACCAGCCGCTGGTCACCTACGCGCCGGCGCTGATCGTACCCAAAGAGCACCCGCTGGCGAAGAAGAAACGGGTACGGCTGGAGGATATCAGCCCCTACGAGATGATTCTGCCGCCGCCTTCTCTGGCCACCTGGCGCATGGTCGACATGGTCTTCAGGCAGCATGACCTGAAGCTGCGCATCGGTATGGAGGCCGGCGGTTGGGAGGTGATCAAAAAGTATGTCGAGATGGGGATGGGCATCTCGGTGGTCACCGACGTCTGCCTTACCGGCGAAGAGAATCTGGTCAAGTTCTCACTGCAGGACTACTTCCCTAACCGCACCTACGGCATCGTCATGCGCAGGGGCAAATACCTCTCGCCGCAGGCATCGCTCTTCATCGAAATGCTGCAGCAATACTATCGGCAGCACACCGACGAGGCAGAGGGGACCTCGGGCGATACACAACCGCCGCAAAATCGCTGAACAAGGGGGGGGCGCCGCCGCTTCGGCGTACTATTCGCCGAGCTGGAAGCGGATCTCCAGCGACTCGTCCTCAAGAACCATGTGCGGCCGCAGCAGCTCGACCGACACCTCGTCTCCGGGCACCTTACCCAGCAGTCCGAGCTTGATATCCACGAAATCGGTGACCCTTGCGCCATTCAGGCGCCGGATGATGTCCCCCTTTTTCATGCCCGCTTCGACAGCTGCGCCTTTGGGCACCACTCCGCTGACGCGGACGCCCTGCGCATGATCCTCCAGCAGCACCCCCATCAGTCCGGCCCGCGGCAGATTCACCTTTGGCGGATAGACCAGATAGTCGGCGATGCCGGGTTCCGCCCTCAACGTGTCGGCCGGTAGCACTATCGCCGACGCCACGTCCAATCGGCGCGAGACACGCCGGGGAATGCCGGTGCCGTGCATCAGGTGACCGGCACCGGCGAGCACCACCAGCTGTCGTTGCGGGTGTTTTCGGAGGTAACGCACCGCCTGCTCCGCCATCCCTTCGTCCCAGGCCAGCTGGACCTGCAGGAAACGCTCGAACCCCTCTTTGCTCGCATTGGGGTGGTGATCGTAGACCTCGCGAATTCTGGCGCGATAGGCGGGCTCACCCTCCTCTATCTGCTGTGCGATCCGCGCCCGTTCGGATGCCTCCAGACCTTCGAATCCGACTGCGGATACGCGATCGGTAAGCTCCTTGGGGACATTCAGCGCGACCAGCGGAATGCCATGCTCGCGCGCATACCGCAGAATCGGCTGATAGAGGCGGAAGTCGAAGCGCCAACGCTGATACCACTCGCTACGGCGCAGCATCTCCCGCTCGTCGATACGCCCGGCGATATAGTCATCGAGAACCGGCTGAAAAGGCTGCTGGAAGAACTCCATGGCGACTGCAAGATCGGGGTTGCGCTGGTGCAGCCCTTTGATCACGGCAAGCTGGTTGAGGTGGTGGCCATAGGCGTCGTGCGTCTCGCCGACGTAGACCACCCGCAGGTTGGCGAGTCTCGGCATCAAACGCGCCAGATCGAGCTGCGCGGTCATGTCGACCACCGGGAACGACTCCCCCTCCCCCCGTGCCGATATCCCGTCATCGGCGGGCGCTGCCGCTGTGATCCCACCCCGCTCCAGCTGGCTGCTGCAGGCAGTGGCGAACAGCAGGGTGAATGTAACAAAAAGGATGGTCACCGTTTTTTTGGAGTTCATTGATTTTTCCCCGTTGCTACTGGCAAGCTGAGCCGCATGCTTGCGTATTCGCGCTGAGACAAGTCTGCGCGGCAATAATTCCATGGAGTCGAGTGAGATGTGGAGACATTCTATCAGCCTGCTGCTGCTGCTGACGCACGCCCCGCTGCTCTTTGCGACGCCGCCCCCCCGGCCGGTGGTGCATGACCTTCGGGTCATGCTGCAGCCGGACCGGGGCGGTATCGAGGTCGAAGATCTCATCACTCTGCCGACGCTCACCAAGGGCACCAGTTTCATTCTCAACGCGAAGCTGCAGCCTACCGCCGTCGATGAAGATGTTGAACTTCGCGCCACAAAAGAGTATCGCGGCGCGGTTGACGGCGTCTATTTTCGCGCCGAATTCGCAACCCCACGCCGCTCGTTCACGTTGCGTTATCGCGGCTCCATCGTCGATCCGGTGGCGGCGAATGAGCGAGGTATGGCCGGCGACCGTTCGCGGGGGACCGCCGGCACGATCTCCGCAGAGGGAGTCTATCTGAGCGGCAGCACGCTCTGGTATCCGCTGATTCCGCCGCATTCGCTGGCCTTCCGTTTGCACGTGCAACTTCCCGACGGCTGGCAGGCGATCAGTCAGGGGGAGGCACTGAAACAGGAGTCCGCGTGGCGCGAGCAGAGTCCGCAGGATGAGATCTATCTCATCGCCGGTCGCTACCATCTCTATCGGACGCAAAGTGCGGGCATCGAAGCGAGAGTCTATCTGCGTGAAGCGGACCAGGCGCTGGCGCAACGCTATCTGCTGGCAACAGCCCGCTATCTCGATCTCTACCAGCGTCTGCTCGGATCATACCCCTACCAGAAGTTCGCGATGGTCGAGAACTTCTGGGAGAGCGGCTACGGCATGCCCTCGTTCACGCTGCTGGGGCCGCGCGTGCTGCGCTTTCCCTTTATCCTGAACTCCTCCTATCCGCACGAAATCCTGCACAACTGGTGGGGCAATGGCGTCTACGTCGATTACGCCAGCGGCAACTGGAGCGAGGGACTCACCAGCTATCTGGCTGACCACCTGATCCGCGAACGCGAAGGCAGAGGCGATGAATACCGACGCGATACGCTGCAGCGCTACGCCGATTTCGTCGACCACGGCAACGATTTCCCGCTGAGCGGTTTCCGCGGTCGCCACGGCGACGCCAGCCAGGCGGTCGGCTACGGCAAGTCGCTGATGATGTTCCATGCGCTGCGGCTGCGGCTGGGAGACCGTCTCTTCCTCGACGGCCTGCGTCGTTTCTATCGCGACCACCTTTTCCGCAGCGCCGGCTACGAGGATCTGCGCGCCGCCTTCGAAGCGGTCAGCGGTACCGACCTGGGCCCGCTGTTCAGGCAGTGGACGCAACGTCGGGGCGCGCCCGCGCTGGCGCTCACGGAGGTTGAGGTGGTGCCGGAGACGAGCGGATACCGGCTCAACGGAAGCGTGCGCCAGACGCAGCAGGAGGCGCCCTTTGAGCTGTCGCTGCCGTTGGCGGTGCAGTTGCGCTCGGGGGCGTTCTTCGAAACCAGGCTGGCGATGAATGCGCGTGAACTGGATTTCACGATCCTGCTCGACGAGCAACCCCTGCGTCTCAGCGTCGATCCGCGCTTCGACCTGTTCCGCCAGCTTGCCGCGGGCGAGACGCCAAGCTCGCTGGGCCAGCTCTTCGGCGACCGGTCGATGACCATAGTGCTGCCGGCGGAGGCGGAAACGCGCGAACTGGAGGCGCTCACAACGGTGGCCGAAGCCTGGTCACGCCGCTGGCAGGACCTGCGGGTCATCCGCGACGACCGTATAACGGCGCTGCCGAGTGACCGAAGCGTCTGGCTGTTCGGTCTGCGCAACCGCTTCGCTGCGTCCCTGCTCGCACAACTGGCGGAAGATCAGATGGCGCTTTCAGCCGATCAGCTGCATATCGCGGAACGGTCGCTGGCCACCGCCGAGCACAGCTTCGCGCTGACCGCGGCGCACCCACAGCAACCGCAGCACGCAATCGCGCTGCTCAACCTTGCGTCGGCGGAGGCGGCCAACGGGTTGGCCCGTAAACTGCCCCACTACGGCAAATACAGCTACACCGTTTTCAGCGGCAACGAACCGACCATTCTGCTCAAGGGTCAGTGGCCCACGAACCGCTCCGCGCTCAGTGTCGATCTGACTCCGACGGATAACGCCGAGCCGCTGCCGCTGCCCGCGCGTACGCCACTCGAAGCGGCGATCGGCGGTTGATGCCATGCCGAGAGCAGCCCGTCGCAAACCGCACGGGGAGCTATGGGTTTGCGCTGCGAGTTGGGGTATAGTCCGCGCCGAACACATTGAGGTGACCTGCCTGGAATCCGCTAGAAGGAATGCTTGAATGAACAAACTGCTGACCGCCCTCGCCCTCGTACTCACGCTCGCGGCCTGTTCCGACGAGAACATGGAGAAGTGGAAAGAGATGAACAAGGACCGTATCGAGGGAGCACCGAAGGAGAATCCCAACCTGCCCTCGGTGAAGGGGGACGTCGAGGCGGTCAAGAAGACGCTGCGAGATATCAACGATGCCGTGCACGACAAGGTCGACAACATGCTGGAGAAGCAGCAGGAGAAATGACGCGCGGCTCGCCGGCCGATGCAGTCGTCAGACCGTGCCCTGGTAGTTGAAGGTGATCTCCTCGTCCTTGCGAATGGCGACCCGCGCGTAGAGATCGAAGCCGTCGAATTCGGCATTGCCCGGCTCGGCGTGGTTGAGGTAGCGCAGCAGGTTGCGTCCGCTGCGCCCGATCGCGTTCTCCTCGTCTCCCGGATCGAAAACCCAAAGCACGTAGGTGCCGTTGCGTTTCGCCGGCGGTCCGGAATAGGTGCCGATGTATTCGCCCTTTTTGATCTTTCGATGGGCGAACAGTCCGGTGCCGTGAATCGGTGAAAGCGCCGAATAGACGACCTCCCGCAGGTCGCCGTTCTTGATCCTTCTCTTCAGTCTCATCGTTTACCACCTTTTTATTTTTCGGCCGGATAGCTTCCCGCTGTCGCCTTATGGTCGACGACTCCGAAGGCCGGCGCGCGTGCGGCCAAAATGCGCTCCAACCGGTTCACGCAGCGCCAGCGAACTCCCGTCCTGCTGCGCCAATGCGTGACAGTTCAGCGACCCTTGATCGCGTTCGCCAGCGCCGCGGCCATTGCCCCCTGCGGTCTCTCCGCTTCGCGCTGCTGCTGCGCACGCGCGGGCCGATTGCCGCCTTTTGCCCGCCGCTGCCCGCCGCCTGCGTGCTTTGCGGTCGCGTCGTCGGCACGATCCGAGAGCCGCATGCTGAGCGCGATCCGATTACGTTCGGCTTCGACGTTCAGAACCTTCACCTTGACCAGGTCGCCAGCCTTGACCAGCTCGCGCGGATCCTTGATGAACTTTTCCGACATCGCCGAGATGTGAACCAATCCATCCTGATGCACGCCGATGTCGACAAATGCACCGAAGTTGGTGACGTTGGTCACCACCCCTTCGAGAATCATGTCGGTTTGCAGGTCAGTGATCTTTTCGACCCCCTCCTGAAAGCTGGCGGTGCGGAACTCTCCGCGCGGATCGCGCCCCGGCTTGTCGAGCTCGGCGATGATGTCGCTCACCGTCGGCACGCCGAAGCGGGCGTCGGTGAACTCCTCGGGCCGCAGGCTTCTCAGATAACGGCTGTCGCCGATCAGAGATGCGACGCTTCGTCCGGCGTGCGCGAGAATCCGCTCGACCACCGGATAGGCCTCCGGATGGACGGCGGATGCGTCGAGCGGATTCTCACCGCCGTTGATGCGCAGAAATCCGGCCGCCTGCTCGAAACTCTTGGCGCCGATGCGCGGCACCTCGAGCAGCGCGCCGCGTGAAGCGAAGGGACCGTTCCGGTCACGATGACTGACGATGTTTTCTGCCTGCGTACGGCTCAGCCCGGCGACCCGATCGAGCAGCGCGACCGAGGCCGTGTTGACATCCACGCCGACATGGTTGACGCAATCCTCGACCACATTGTCCAGCGCCCGAGCCAGGTTGGTCTGGTTGACGTCGTGCTGGTACTGGCCGACGCCGATCGCCTTCGGTTCGATCTTGACCAGTTCCGCCAGCGGATCCTGCACCCGCCTGGCGATCGACACCGCGCCGCGCAGCGAGACATCCAACTCCGGCAGCTCCCGCGACGCCAGCTCAGAAGCCGAGTAAACCGAAGCGCCGGCCTCGCTGACCACCAGCTTCGACAGTTTGAGTTCGGCATGCTGCTTGATCAGATCCAGCGCCAGGCGATCGGTCTCACGCGAGGCGGTGCCGTTGCCGATGCTGATCAGTTTGACACCGTGTCTCGCGGCCAGCTCCGCCAGTATCGCCAGCGACCGCTGCCACTGTTTCTGCGGCGCATGCGGATGGATGGTGGCCGTCTCCAGCACTTTTCCGGTGGCGTCGACCACCGCCACCTTGACCCCGGTTCTCAGCCCGGGATCGAGCCCCATGATCGTGATACCGCCTGCCGGCGCGGCCAGCAGCAGATCGTGGATATTGCCTCCGAAGACCCTGATCGCCTCCCTCTCGGCCAGCTCTTTCAGGCGCATCTTCAGCTCCATTTCAAGGTGAGTGAAGATCTTTACTCTCCAGGCCCACTTGACCGCGCTCATCAGCCAGCCATCCGCTGCCCTGCCCCGCTCCTGCACGCCAGCACTGGCTGCAATCCGGCTTACGTAGAGGCTGTCGTCCGCAGCATCCTCGCCGACCACCAGTGTCAGTTTGAGCACCCCTTCGGCACGCCCGCGGAACAACGCCAGCGCCCGGTGGGAGGGGATTTTGCCGACCGCTTCGCTGTAATCGAAATAGTCACGGAACTTGTCCGCCTTCTGCCCCTTCCCCTCGACCAGTGAAGCCTCAAGTCTGCCGCTCTCCCACAGCCGGTCGCGAAGTTCGCCGAGCAGCTCCGCATCCTCCGCGAATCGCTCCATCAGTATCTGCCTGGCACCGGCCAGCGCCGCTTCGGTATCGTCCACGCCGCGCTGCGTATCGACGAACGCCCGGGCTTCCGTTTCCGGCGACAACACCGGATCGCGCAACAGCATCAGTGCCAGGGGCTCAAGCCCTGCCTCCCGTGCGATCTGCGCCTTTGTACGCCGTTTGGGCCGGTAGGGAAGATAGAGATCCTCCAGCCGCGTCTTGTTCTCGGCGCCGACGATCTGCCGTTCCAGCTCCGCTGTCAGCTTGCCCTGGCCGCGAATCGTCTCCAGCACCAGCGCACGCCGCGATTCGAGCTCTCGCAGATACTCCAGACGGGTCTCCAGGTGGCGTAACTGGGTGTCGTCCAATCCCTGTGTGCGCTCTTTTCGATAGCGCGCGATGAAGGGAACGGTGGCTCCCTCGTCGAGCAGCGACACCGCTGCCTCCACCTGTGCCGGAGCCACGCTGAGCTCCTCGGCGATCCGGTCGATGATTCCGTGCATGGCAAATTTCCCGGGTAGCCCGCGCGGCCCTTCAGGACGCGAGCCCAATAAAACAGATGTTCTCTTTTTGTTCTACTTCTGTTAAATTAGAACATAGAGAGAACGCTATTGAAGGTTGAGATCTGAATAACGAACCCGATCCGGAGATACAGAGATGAAGATTCAGAACAATTACGTAATGCGTGAACAGGTCGACGGTCTCATACCTTCACTGATGAAACAGCGTCTGACGCCACAGACGCATCTTTCGGACAAGGTGATGTCACTGCTTTCGGTTGGCGTGGTGACCTTCGTCTATCTACTGGCGATGACACTCGCTGCGGATTGATCGCCGTTGAGCAGGCGTCGGTTTCCACGCCTCGGAAGCCGGCGTCACTCCCTCTGCAACGTCCCCTTACCTCTGTGTCGATCGTCCTCGACGGTGAGTCGGAGAACCTCGCAACAGCATTCGCATATCTGCGACTGCCGACTTCAACAACACGGGCTTTCGAATTCGCGACCGAATCATGGTGCTATGGAAACCGCTTTCCCGATCCGGAACGGTTAACGGGCTGTTAAATGGATATCTGGTCTTCGGTTTATTGTGATTCGCATGGGTGACGGCTTCAGCGCTTTTGATCATCAACCCGTCATCGGAGTGCGATCGACATCCGCTTCGTCAGGCGTTGTTCTCTTACTGCTCCTCCTGCCTCCCCCGCCCGATCAGGCCTCGCGATTATTGTCGAGACCTTCGTTGACACGTTCACGCAACTCCTTCCCCGGCTTGAAGTGTGGAACGTACTTGCCAGCCAATGCAACCGATTCGCCGGTCTTCGGGTTTCTGCCCTGCCGCGGTGGACGATAGTGTAGCGAGAAACTGCCAAATCCACGGATTTCGATACGATCCCCGGACGCCAGAGCCTGACTCATCTGCTCCAGCATGCATTTGACTGCAAGTTCGACGTCACGGTAGGCAAGGTGTCCTTGTTCTTTTGCGATGACATCAATCAGTTCTGATTTGGTCATTCCCTTTCTACACCCCTTTTTAAATACCGGGGCCCGTAATGGGCCCCGGTGAACTTCCGATGAAACAAATTGCCCAGGCAGTTGGCCGCCGGACTATTTGTCCTCCATCTGCTCCTTCAACAGATCACCCAGCGTTGCTTTTCCGGCCGAAGCCTCACGCGAGTAAGTCTGAATGGCGGCCTGTTCGTCGGCCATATCCTTCGCCTTGATGGAGAGGGTGATCACCCGGTTCTTGCGGTCCACACCCATGAAACGGGCCTCGATCTCTTCGCCCTCTTTCAGCACACTGCGCGCATCATCGATGCGGTCGCGCGAAATCTCGGCCACCCGCAGGTAGCCTTCGATCCCCTCCGCCAGGGTAACGACCGCGCCTTTGGCGTCGACCTCCTTGATGACCCCTTTGACCACACTACCCTTGCCGTTTTCGGCCAGATAGGTCGAGAAGGGGTCCTTATCGAGCTGCTTGACGCCGAGCGAGATGCGCTCACGCTCCGGATCGACCGAGAGCACCACCGTCTCCAGCTCGTCGCCCTTCTTGTAACCATGGATTGCCTCCTCACCGACATCGTCCCAGGAGATGTCAGAGAGGTGCACCAGGCCGTCGATACCGCCGTCCAGGCCGATAAATATGCCGAAATCGGTAATCGACTTGATCTTGCCGGTAACGTGGTCGCCCTTCTTGTGGGTCGCTGCGAAGTCGTCCCAGGGGTTGCTCTGGCACTGCTTCATGCCGAGAGAAATACGACGGCGCTCTTCATCGATATCGAGCACCATGACCTCCACCTCTTCACCCAGCTGAACCAGCTTGGAGGGGTGGATGTTCTTGTTGGTCCAGTCCA
>JAGRGU010000086.1 GCA_020445335.1 Gammaproteobacteria bacterium | reverse complement strand
CTGAAGAACAAGGATATCTACGAAGGCGGATCCAAGCTGGTCGCGATCCTCAACGCGGATCCCGGAGAGAGCGCGGCCTCGCTGCGACAATACCTCTACAAACTCCAGTTCGGATTCATCAACGCGTTTCTGGACCTCTATGTCACCAGCAACGGCCGCGCCGCGGATGCACGGGTGGTGGACTACTACGGCCAGGATGAACCCATCGAGCTCGGTCCCGACGAGAACATGCACGACGAGATGGTGGAGTTGATCGCCGCTCAGGCGGTCAAGCGAGGCTATCTGCTCGGCAAAGGAATCATCTCCAGCAAGAAGATCGGTATCAACCACAAGGAGTACGGCGTCACCTCCATCGGCGTGGTGCGCTTCGCCGAGGTGACGATGCAGCATCTCGGCATCGATATGCATAAACAGCCGTTCAGCGTGAAGTTCACCGGCGGTCCCAACGGCGACGTTGCCGGTAATGCGATGCGCCTCCTGTTGCAGCGCTGTCCCCAGGTGCAGATCAAGCTGATCATCGACGGCAGCGGCGCGCTCTACGACCCCATGGGCCTCGACCGGGACGCGCTTGCGGCGGTCATTCTGAAATCCGACCTCGAGGCCTACGCTACCACCGCCCTCAATCCCGGGGGTTATCTGCTCTACCGTCGGCAGACGCGCAGCGAAGGGATGCGGCAGCTGTTCAGGAAGGTGGTGCGTACCCGGCAGGGAGAAGAGGAGAGCTGGATCTCCAACGACGACTTCTATCGGGCCTACAACAGCCTCCCCTTCCGCGTCGCTGCGGATCTCTTCATCCCGGCCGGAGGGCGGCCCGAGACGATCGATCGCGACAACTTCGGACAGTTCTTCGACGACGCCGGCAACCCCTCTGCCCGCGTCATCGTGGAAGGGGCCAATTCGTTCATCACCCCCGAAGCGCGCGCCGAACTGCAGCAGCGTGGCGTGGTGATCATGCGTGACGCCTCCGCCAACAAGTGCGGCGTGATATCCTCATCCTACGAGATCATCGCCAACCTTATGCTCAGCGATGCGGAGTTCCTGTCGCACAAGGCGGAGTACGTCGCCGATGTGATTTCGATCCTCGATCAGGTGGCGGAGCGCGAGGCGGCGCTGATATTGACGCGTCACAGCGAGGCCGGCGGCACCTTGAGCTACAGCGAGCTTTCCAACGTGATCAGCCGCGAGATCAACGCCAACTATGCCCGTCTGTTCGAGTACTTCGAGCAGCACCCGGAGATTGGCCGGCAGCCGCAGTACCAGGACGCCCTGCTCCGCGCCATGCCGAGGATGATCCGGGAGAACGACAGCTATCGACAGCGGCTGCAGGATATTCCGGTCAAGGTGCGACACGCCATCATGGCCAGCACGCTGGCCGCCGCGAAGGTATACCTCGGCGATGCGGGCATCA
This sequence comes from Gammaproteobacteria bacterium, assembly GCA_020445335.1. Classification (GTDB taxonomy): domain Bacteria; phylum Pseudomonadota; class Gammaproteobacteria; order Chromatiales; family Chromatiaceae; genus HKST-UBA178. The sequence continues at coordinate 36,693 of JAGRGU010000086.1, read as the reverse complement.
GCGGCCTCGACCCCGCGACCGACGGTTGACGCCTTCGCCCGTTGCCGGTCATTGTCGGCCATCGATGGTCCCGGAGGGAGTGGATGTTCTGGCGTAAATACGCAGCCCGGAGATGCCGGCGCCTCACCCTGGTCATGTTCGCCCTCCTCTTCGTCGCCTCCGACGTTGCCGCTGATACCAACCTGCAGGTGGCCGGCTGGATAGAACAGGCGGTGCTCTACCCGGCAGCGCTTCGGCTCCGCGCCAAGCTCGACAGCGGCGCCGAAAGCAGCTCCCTGAACGCGCTGAAGCCGGCGTTCTTCAGCCGCGACGGCGCACGCTGGGTGAGCTTCCTGCTGATCGACGACATGGGAAAGCAGGCAACTATCGAGCAACCGGTGCTGCGCACCGCACATATCAAGCGCTTCCTCGGCAGATCGCAACAGCGCCCGGTGATCCGACTGGAACTGTGCATCGGAGATGTGCGCAAAAGCGTCGAGGTGAACCTGGTCGACCGCAGCGGCCTGGACTATCAGCTGCTGGTCGGCCGCAACTTCCTCAAGGACAGCCTGCTGGTCCACTCCGGTGCCACCGATCTGCTGCCGGCCGGCTGTACGGCGCGCTGATCGTCGACAAACTGCGCCGCCGGAGAGATCGCGAAGCAGTCGCCCGCAGCCCGGTCGCAGGGCATAATGCCGCCACAAGTCAACCAACATACAACCGCAGCAGGCATACGAGCCCATGACAGAGAAGGCGTTTCAGGAGTGCTACCCGGAAGAGCTCAGCCACTGCTACGGTTGTGGCATAAACAATACCCGGGGGTATCAGCTCAAGAGTTACTGGGAAGGCGCGCACTCGGTCGCGCGCTTCCTGCCGCAGTCATACCACACTGCCATTCCCGGCTTCGTCTACGGCGGACTCATCGCCTCGCTGATCGACTGCCATGGTACCGGTACCGCCTCCGGTGCCGCTTACCGCGCCGAAGGACGGGAGCCCGGCTCCGAACCGACGCTGCGCTTCGTGACCGGCTCGCTGCAGGTCGACTTTCTCGCCCCCACGCCGATGGGTATGGAGCTGAGACTGGTCGGCGACGCGGTCGAGATCAAACCGCGCAAGGTGGTTGTGGAGATCGAGCTGTTCGCTGGCGAGACTCTCTGTGCGCGCGGCAGGGTGATCGCCGTCAGAATGCCCGAGAGCATGGCGCCGGCGTGAGCATCGCCCGCGATGCCGGTGAGGCGATAAGAAAGGATCCGTATTGCGAACCCTTACCCGTTGTTCAGCCAAATCCCGTTTCGGCGACCCCATTTCCTGCCGTAAAGCCGGGTATACTGAACAGATAGAATCAGATCGAAGGTCGAGAGAGCATCAGGCTTGGAAAACGCACTCAGCTCCGCAATGAACAGGCTCCGCAGCAGCAGGGTTCCGGTGCTGCCGGCGGGGACCACCTATCTAATGCAGGCGCTCGCCGATGAGGAGATCGAACGCGCCGAACTGACCCGGGTAATCGAACGCTTTCCGACCATCGTCGGGCGTCTGATCTCGCTGGCCAACTCCGCCTGGTCCGCCCCCGTCGGAACGATCAGCTCGCTGGAGATGGCCTGCGCCAGACTCGGCTTCGGCGTGGTGCGCAGCACCAGCATCGCGCTGACCATCTCCTCGCCGTTCGACCCCAAGCGCTGCCCCGGTTTCGACCCGGAACATTTCTGGAGCAGCGCGCTGCTGACCGCCGACAGCGCGAGCTGGCTGGCACCCTGCGCCCAGCCAGCCGAAGTGCCCGAACCTTCCACCGCGCGCGCCGCCGGCATACTGCACAACCTCGGAGTGCTGTGGATCGCCGATCAACTGCCGCGGGAAGTCGACGAAGCGATAACGCTTGCCGCTCGGACGAACGGTATGTCGCTGCGAAACGCGCTGCAGGAACTGCTCGGTTTCGACGACACGCATGCGGGTGCGCTGATCGCCGAAGCCTGGGAGCTGCCGCCGCCGCTGAGCGCGGCAATCGCGCACCACACCGACGCGAACTACCAGGGAGAGCAGTGGCAGTCGGCGGCACTGATCGGCCTGGCGAGCTCGATGGTTGCCGCGGCGCAACGAAGGGAGGAGTGGCAGGCGCCAGCGGCGCTGCTGCAACGCCTTGGAATTGCGCCGGCCGACGCGGAGCGGACCAACCTTCAGCTCAACGCGCAGCGCAAGCGGGTGGTCGAACTGGCCAAGACCCTGTTCCCACGCTGATAAAGGCGAGCGAAAAAAGGGGACGGAACCCTGCTCCGGGTCCGTCCCCCTTTTTTTATTGGTCAACCGACCAGATAGGCGGCGATACCACCGGCCAATGCCAGCGCGACGCTGATCGGAATCATCGCACGGCGCAGCGACGCCGCGCCGAGCCAGATCGCCATGCCGCATTTGACCAGAGTGTTGGAGATCACCGCGATGACGATCGTACGCGCGGCGGCGCCGGCGACCTCCGGCTCCTGTTGCGCCAGATTGGCCATCGAGAGTGCGATGGCATCGACGTCGGTCAGGCCGGCGAGCGCTCCGGCGAGATAGAGCCCGGTATCGCCGAAATAGAGCTGCGCCGCTCTGGCGACGAAGATGACCACGGCGAAGAGCAGACCGAACTTGACCGCATCGCCGAGTTCGAACGGGTTATGCCCGGAAGAGACCTCGCCCTTCTCGTCGCTGCGCCCCTGGCGCCACAACAGATAGCAGATGGCGAAGCTGACCACCCCCATCAGCACCATCCCCGGCGCCAGCGCCTGAGCCAGCGAAAGATTGACCACGCCGACCTCGACCACGACGCGGAAGAACATGACCGTCCACGCCAGCAGAATCGCCAGTGCCAGCACCGGCGCCAGTGCCGGCTCGCCGCGGCTGCGTTGCGAGAAGCTGAGGGTCACCGCAGTGCTCGAGACCAGCCCTCCGAGCAGTCCGGTGATACCCAGACCGTGCTCGCGCCCGACCACCTTGACCAGGATGTAGCCTGCGAAATTGAGACCTGCGATCAGCACCACCATCAGCCAGGTCTTGTAGGGATTGATCACCTCGAGACCGCTCGGGCCGAAATTGGTGTTCGGCACCAGCGGTAGAATGATCAGCGTGATGATGGCGAACTTGAGCGTCGCCGCAACGTCCGCCGGCTCGATCTTCTTCGCCAGATCGTGCAGCCACCCCTTCAGCGCCAGTACCAGCATCGTGGCGACGGCGACCGCACCGGCAATCTCCACCTCATTCCAGAGACAGAGGCCGCCGATCAGGAAAGTCAGCAGCGCCGAGACCTCGGTGGTGGCGCCGATGCTGCCGTTCTTTGCCGTCACCTGGTAAGCCGCCGCCACCAGCAGCACCAGCGCGGCGAAAACGACGCCGACCACCCAGGGGATCGCCAGCTGCGCGCCGGCGTAGGCGGAGGTGGCGCCCAGCAGCGCTATCAGCGAAAAGGTACGCACCCCGGCGAAGGTCCGCTCCTCGCCGCGCGTGCGCTCGCGCTCGAGGCCTATCAGCATGCCCAGTCCCAGGGCTGCGCCAAACTGCCAGGCGGTATTGACATCCATCATCTTCGGGATCTCTCATCGGTCTGAAAAGCGGAGCGCGGGGGAGTTTACCGCAGAGCGGGTGTACGATTAGCTTCGGGGCACGACCAGGAACCGCTGAGCAGCTCGCCGATATCACAATATCCGCAACAACCGCCTCTGTTCGCTACTGCGTCGGCGGCGCCGGATGTTCGATGAATGAGACCCTGAATGCGGTGGAACTTCCCTCGCCCGGTATCGCGATGCAATCCATGCGCGCATGGAAGGGGAGATCACCCTTGCGCCGCATCACCACCATGCAGCTCTGCACCCCCGCCTCTTTCTCCGCCGATCGACGGAGCTTGAAGAAGGCGTCCTGGTACTCCCGGTCGATAAAACTCTGCACCGAGGTGCCCTCCAAATCCTTGCGGTTCTCCAGCAACAGGTTAGCGGCGGTGACGTTCGCACTGGTGATAATGCCGTAACTCTGCACGATCAGATAGCCGACCGGAGCGTAATCATACAGGTCGGTGTATCGGTCGAGCAGCTCTTCCAGCTCATCCTGGGTCCGGCGGAGCTCTTCGTTCTGCATCTCCAGCTCGACCCGATAGACGTCCAGCTCATGGATCAGGCGGTGAATCTCCTCGGTCGACAGCTTGTCGAGGGCATCGCGGGCGGTCGGTTTACGCTCGATCGCCGCTTCGGCCCGCTGGCGAAGTCGTTGCAGATTTCGCTCTTCCAAAGTAGTGTCGCTCATTCGCTTCCGGCCTCGCTCGAACCCGTTCTCACCGCCTCACTGAAACAGTACGCCAACCTTTTGCCCAGCGCCAGCAGCGGTGCCAGCTCCATGGCGTCGAATGCCTCCGCATCACGCGCGTGCAGGCAGAGTGTACCCACAACGCGCTTGCGGTTCACCAGCGGGAGGAGAGCCACGGCATTGAATCCCCAAGCGGCAGCGATGGGATGCAGATCCCGGTACTCCCCGCTCTCCATGCCACCGCGTATGACGCTCGGCTTGTTGCCGCGCAGACCCTTCCGTAACAATGTTTCCAGCTGCGGCTGCGCGGAGCGGGGCAACCCGGTGCTGGCGACAACGTCGAAATCAGCGCTCCCCCTGCCGGCTCTGCGGCCGATCCAGCACTGTTTATAACCGACCTCCTGCACCATCTCACGGCACAGGCGCTGCAACTGATTAGCACCGTGACGCTGCGGATTCCGCTCCAGTTTATCCAGCAGTTTCATGCTGCCGTAGATTCCAGCGATGCGTTTCAGCTTACCCTCGTTCGCCACCTGCACCGAGATGTCGCGGATCGCGGCATAGACCAGCATCCCCCCCTCGACGTCGATCGGACTGAGTGAGATCTGTCCGAAGAACTCGCTGCCATCCTTGCGCCGACAACTGAGCGCCGTGCCGAATGCCATGTCGCGCACCCGGGGGGTTTGCAGAAACTGGTTCCGGTGCCGGCGATGCTTCTCCTGGAAACGCGCCGGCAGCAGCAGCTCGACCGGTTTGCCCAGCAGTTCGTCCGCCTTGAAGCCGAACAGCGCCTCCGCCTGACGGTTGGCCATGTAGATATCACCTGCGGCATCCGCGATGACTGTCGCATCCGGAGAGGACTCCAGCAGCCGGTGGAATAGCTGGTACTGTTTGGCGCGTTTGACCTCGCTGATATCCGATACCGTCACCACGGTTCCGGCGATCGCGTTCATCTCTGTTCGATAGAGGGTGATGCGCAGGTCGTACCAACGCCCCTCATCGTCGCAGACTTCGAGATCGACATGCTCCAAATTATCCATCACCTGCTCGACAAGCTCGGGCAGGTCGACCCCCTGCAGACGATGTGATATGTGCGCCAGAGGACGGCCGATATCGCTTTCGATCAGGTAGATGACATCGCAGACAGTCGAGGAGAACCACTTGATCCGCTGCTCCAGGTCGAGAAAGATCGTGCCGACCTCGGTGCTGGTGAGAATATTCTCTTTGTCGGCATTCGCCTCGGCCAGCTGATCGAGCTTCCCCTCCAGCTCCGCGTTGACCGTCAACAGCTCTTCGTTGACGGAGCGCAGCTCCTCCTGCGATGTGAGCAGCTCCTCGTTGGTGGACTGCAGCTCCTCCACCGTAGAGCTGAGTTCTTCATTGCTGGTCTGCAGCTCCTCGTTGGCGGTCTGCAACACTTCGCGGGTCGAGGCCAGCTCCTGCTCGAGCATGGTGGCCCGCTCCACCAGCGCGCCATTGGTGGCGAGCACACCTGCCGGTTCCGTGGCGCTGGATTTGGTGGACGCCTCCTCGAACAGCACCAGAAAGCTCCGTTTTTGCGAAGCCCATCCCGGCAGTGGGCGCACGCGCATATCCACCACCAGGTTCTCGCCATGATCCTCCATACTCAAACTGCGATAGCAGACCTCCGCCTGGCTGGCGTTGGATTCACGCAGCGCCGCGCTCATGTGGATGCTGAGCTCCTTGCGCGCCAGACGCGTGATATTGAGATTGGCCTCACCCGTGGTGGCCTCCAGAAAACGGCCGGTCTGACCGTGCACGTAGAGCATGTTTCCCGCTTCGTCGACTACCACGCAGGTGGGCGCGTAGAGATCGAGCAGTGCGGATTCGGTCAGCTCGCGCAGCGAGGGGGCACTGGCTTTGTTTTTGGTTCCTTTAACCATGCCGCCCAGCCCCATCGACTGGAAGAAGCCTGAATAGGGAAGCCGCGGGTAGCCGCTCGATGCCCTCGGCCGCTGCTGATAGAGATGCAGCTTGCGGTTGTTTTCGACAAACAGCTCGCTCGCGGCGCTGGTGGTTTCCGAGCTGCCCAGCAGCAGATGGCCGTTCTCGTTCAACGCATAGTGGAACAGACCCAGCACGCGCGCCTGCAGTTCGCTCTTCATATAGATCAGCAGGTTGCGACAGGAGACCAGATCTATGCGGGAGAACGGGGGATCCTTGATGACATCGTGGCTGGAGAAGACCAGCATGCGGCGCAGATCCTTTCCGACCACATAGGTGTTCTTCGACTTGTTGAAGAAGCGGCTCAGACGCTCCTTGGAGACATCACTGATGACGCTCTCCGGATAGACGCCGGCACGGGCGATCTCCAGCGCGGTCTGATCGATATCGGTGGCGAAAATCTGCACATCGCGAACCTGGCCCAGGCGCTCGAGGTTTTCGTAGATCAGCATCGCGATCGAGTAGACCTCCTCTCCGGTCGAGCAGGCGGGAACCCAGATACGGATCTCCTGATCCGCACCCTTCGTCTGCAACAGCTCCGGAATGACCCTCCTGCCCAGCTCCTCGAACACCTCCGGATCGCGAAAAAACTGGGTGACACGAATGAGAAACTCTTTCCACAGCGCGTCCACCTCGGTGGGGGATTGCTGCAGCAGTTTGATGAAATCGGCTTCGTTGCTGATGTCGTTGATGGTCATGCGCCGCTGGATGCGGCGGGAGATGGTGGCCTCCTTGTAGAGCGAGAAGTCGTGCCCGGTCTGCGATCGCAGCAGAACGAACAGCCTCTCCCTGTCATCCTTGGCCTCCTGCGGAACCGTTGCCGGAACCGTATGCGGAAAGGTGGTATTGCGGGCATAGGCGAGCAGCTGCCGCGCCATCTCCGCAGGTTGCAGTACCGCATCCGCGAGCCCCGTGGCGATGGCGCTGCGCGGCATGCCGTCATAGGCGGCCGAGGCCGGATCCTGCACCAGCACCAATCCCCCCTCCCCTTTGATGGCACGAATACCCAGGGTGCCGTCGGTCCCGGTTCCGGAGAGCACTATTCCCACCGCTGATTCGCGCGCCTCCTGCGCCAACGAGCGGAAAAAGTAGTCGATCGACAGGCGCAGATGGCGCGGGCCCGATGGATCCAGCAGCTGCAACCGATTGTTGAGAATCGCCAGGTCCCGATTCGGCGGAATCACGTAGACGTGGTTGGGCTCGACCTGCTGTGACTGGCTGACCTCCTGCACCGACATCTTCGAGAATCGGCCGACCAGTTCGCTGAGGATGCTCCTGTGAGTAGGATCCAGGTGCTGAACCAGCACGAATGCCATGCCGCTCTCGGGATTCATCTGCTGGAAGAAGCTCTCAATCGCCTCGAGTCCGCCCGCGGATGCGCCGATGCCGACGATGATCAGCTTCTCCCGCCGCCCTCCGGCCGCATCCGGCACGGTTTGCTTGGCGCGAACCTGCGTCTTTTTGGCGGCTGGCTGCTGCCGTTCGGCGCGCTTCTCCCGCGGGACTTTCTTCTCACCAGCTCGTTTCTTGGCCATAATCTCCGTGAACCCAAACCATTTTGTGGACCCTGATCTCAAAAGCACGCCACTGGGCAGCCAACGGCGCAGCCCCTGTCCATCTTCAGCGACAATACCTTGCAAAATGCGTTAAAAAAAGATGGCGTGATCGCGGTAATATTTTAGTTGTATAGCGTTTCAACGAGGCTATATTGCCTGGATCATCTCCCCGGCGAACTGCTCCCCGCCGGCCCTGCCCGACCTTGCCGGTTGCCGCTTCGTCGTTCTGTTCGAGAATCGTCGCCGGCAGATCGACATGCCGGGTGACAAAGGTGATGTTTCCAATCAACCGCGACCGCTGACCCGATTAAGCATGGCTCCTACCACAGTTGTCAATCTCAAGCGCCGCACCCGCACCCCCTATCTGCGTGGAATTCTGACACGTTCACTGCAGAAGGCGGGCCTCGGCTTCGACAGCGCCCACCTGATCGCGACGAAGATACGCGATCTGATCGCGTCGGCAGAGGAGGTCACCAGTTTCAGGCTGCGCGAGCTGGCCGTGCAGATGCTCGAAGCACAGCAGGAGAATGCCGTCTGCCGGCGCTACAAATCTGGCGGAGAGCCTGCGCGCATGCTGCTCGTACGCAGCCGCGACGGCCAGACCACGCTCTTTTCCCAGGAAGTTCACCGACGCTCTCTTGAACGCACCGGGATACCGACACGCCAGGCCAGGGCGACCACTGCCCGCCTCTATCATCGTCTTCGGGCGGATGGCGAAAATGAGATCGACACGACGCGACTGGGGCAGCTGACCCATCAGGCGCTGCTGAACGAGTTCGGCGAAGAGTCTGCCCGCCACTACCTGCTCTGGTCGGCTTTCCGTCGCAGCGGTCGGCCGCTGATCATCCTGCTCGGTGGCGCGCCCAACTGCGGCAAGAGCGCGGTTTCCCTGGAACTCGCCTCACGCCTGGAGATCGTGCGCACGCAGTCCACCGACATACTGCGCGACGTGATGCGACTGATGATCCCGCAACGACTCTGGCCGGTGCTGCACGCATACTCCCGCGGCGCATGGGAGGCGCCTCCGGCGCAAGATATCCAACCTGCCTCAGATCGCCACAAGCGGATCGCGCAGGGTTTCTCCGCTCAGGCGCAACTGCTTGCAGTGCCCTGCGAAGCGGTGGTCGGACGGGCCTTGCGGGAGAACGAATCACTGATCATGGAGGGGGTTCATCTGCATCCGACACTGCTCAAGAAGCTTCCCCGCAATGAGGCCGCGATCGTGGTCCCGGTAATGCTGGCGGTGCTCAAACCGGAGGATCTGCGCAACCGTATCAGCGGTTGGGAAAGCCTGCCCCCGCAACACCGGAGCGAGCGCTACCTGCATCGGTTCGACGATATCTGGCAGCTGCAGTCCCAGCTGCTCTCGGAAGCTGATCGGCTGGCGATACCGATTGTCAACAGCAAGCGGACGGCAACCACCGTCAACAGCATCATGGCTGTCATTCGCGAACAGCTCGAAGTCGAGTTGGGCGCCGTTGCCGAACAGCTGTTGGCAACCGCGGAGGAGCCCGCTTCGCTCTGAGCAGGGCGCTGGGCATGCGCCCGGCGCCACCCACCGGAACGAGGACTCGGTTGGACTTCGCGGCGGGCGCTGTGGTACTCAGTGGCAACTCGCAACCGGGCAACTCCGGAGCGAAGAGAACAATAATCAACGATGGAGAAGTTGCATGTTTGCGCGTTTCATAATGGGGATATCGCTCTATCTGCTGCTGGGCCCGCTCTTCGCGGCCACCCCGCTGGTGAGCGCCGACTGGCTCGGTGCCAATCTGCATCGACCCGGGCTGGTGGTTCTCGACCTGCAGCCCAACGCCACCTATCGCCGCTACCACGTCCCCGGCGCGGTGCATAGCGACTACGACGACTGGCGTACCGCCAATGCTGTCGGAACAGCCAAGATGCTGCCCCCGGTGGCGCGGCTGGAGCAGCTGATCGGCGGCCTGGGGATCGACAACGAGAGCCAGGTGGTGCTGGTGATCACCGGCCGTAGCGCCAGCGAGATGGCTTCCGCCGCACGCGTCTACTGGAGCTTCAAGGCGCTGGGACACGACCGGGTGTCGATTCTCGACGGCGGGCTGCTGGCCTACGCCAACCAACGCGGTAACCGCATGGAGGGCGGTGTCGTCACGCCGCGGCAGAAGCGCTTCAAGGCACAGCCGCGCGCCGAATACCTGGTCGACGCCGAGACGGTCAAAGCGGCGCTGAACGACGGCACTCCGCTGATCGACAACCGCAGCGACGCCGAACATCTGGGTCTGCTCAGCGGCGGCGGCAAGGAGCGTGCGGGAACCATCCCCGGTGCCCGCAGCCTCCCCTTCAACTGGCTGACCGTCAACGGCGGCGTCCAGTTCCACTCGGAAAGGAACCTGCGGCGCATCTACCGGGCCGCCGGGGTTCCGCTCAGCGGTGCGCAGATCTCCTTCTGTCATACCGGCCACCGTACCGCGCTGGCCTGGTTCGTCTCGCACGAACTGCTCGGCAACAGCGAGGCCAGGCTCTACGACGGCTCGACCGCCGAGTGGGCCGCCAATCCGACGCTGCCGATCGAGCGTAAGATCGAGCTGGAGTGAAAGCTAGCGACAGCACCGGCTGGCGCCGCCGGCGCAGCGGAATCGGCGGGAACGGCCCGGTTGACGGTCGCGCGTGCCCCGATCAACCGGCGGCAGCGGAAAGCCGCTGACCGGGAACTGCGTGGAGATCGTCGCCTCCACCTGGGTGAGCATGGCTGGCGAAACCGGATCCCGGGGAAACGGAAGAGGCGCGACCGGCTGCGCGCGCCTGATCCGCCGCTGCAGCGGCGGCGGGAGGTTGCGGCGCCGGGTTGGATTGCCGCCGCTGCGGTGTATCATCGATACCGAGGCGTAGATCTCAGGCTACACGGGCTCTCTCTGCAATATCCGGGCTGAACCATGCAACCACCCACCGACGACTGGCGACGACTCTTTCCCGAACTCGCGGCCGACCCGCCCGGCCGCACGGCGATCCTGGACGAGCGCTGGCGCGTGCGGCTGCCGGCCGATCAGACCGTGTTCACCGGTGGCACGCTGTGCGCGAACTATCTGCTGCTGCTCTCGGGCAGCGTCAGGGTGCAGATGATCGGCGAAGAGGGTCGCGAGGCGCTGCTCTACCGGGTGCTGCCCGGCCACTCCTGCGTGCTGACCACCTGCTGTCTGCTCGCCGGCGATATCTATCCGGCCGAGGGTCGCACCGAGTCGGCGGTCGAGGCGCTGTCGATCCCGAAGCCGCTGTTCGACCGAACCATCGGAGAGTCAGCCATCTTCAGGCGCTTCGTCTTCGCCAATCTGGGTGCAAGGATGGCAGAGGTCATCGCACGCATGGAGCAGGTCGCCTTCCAGCCGGTCGAGCGAAGGCTGGTAAGCTATCTGCTGCATCAGTCAGGTGATGGAGGGGTGGTTCGCAAGACCCACCAGGAGATCGCCGTCGAACTCGGCAGTGTGCGCGAGGTGGTGTCGCGCCATCTCAAGCGGTTGGAGGCGAGAGGCCTGCTGCGCCTGGGCCGCTCCACGGTCGAACTGCTCGACCCGGCGATGCTTGAGCGATTGCGCTGAATGTGACCTGATCACTGAACGCCGGGACGCAGAGCGCTAGGCTGGGATCCACTAACGATATCTCAAGCGAACAAACGGAGAAGAGAAAATGACCAAGAATGTCGGAACTATCGATCGCCTGCTGCGCGTCGTCGCAGGCGTGGCGCTGATCGCCCTGGCGGCCACCGGCACCGTCGGTGTCTGGGGCTACATCGGCGTGGTGCCGTTGCTGACCGGCCTGATCAGCTGGTGCCCCGCTTACACGCTGATTGGCCTCAAGACCAACAAAGCGGAGTAACAGCGGGTCGCGGGACCGGGGTCGACGACCCCGGTCCCGATCTTTGCCTGACTGACTAGTTGGGACAGCTGCCGCGGTCGCTGTCGACCGCGCCGGTCAGCAGCAGAAAACCCTCGAACGGACCCATCACGCTCATCGCCTCCATCTTCGGCCCCTCGAACTTGAGCTTGCCGGTCGCCATCGCCCCCATCGGGCCGCAACCCCACTCGCCCTTGCCCATGCAGACCCAATGGTCATCGGTGGCGTGCATCAGGTAGTCGACGTCACCATTGAGCTCGCTGTGCTGGACCGCGCCGCCGTAGCTGCACTCGGCGCGATCGCCGTTGCGCTGGATGGTCAGTTCGACTCTGGGGCCCGAGGCGCACTCGTCGCGGTAGATGTGAATCGCCTTGTAGCCGCGACCGGCGTCGTTCTTTATCCAGTCGCCACCCAGTCCGGCAACCAACTGCTCGTTGCCGTTCCACGCCGCGCAGGCGGCCGCGGCCCAATCGCTCGACATGAACACCGGCGCCGCCTGCGCACCCAGCGAGAGCGCCAGCATCGCCGACCCGATTACTGTTCTGATTACCATATTCAACCTCCTCGTCTCTGTTAGTTATTGTCCAGACTGGCGGGGGGATTGTCGCACATCTTTGGGTATAGTATTCCCCTCCCCGATCACATTTTTACGGCCGGAGAAACGGCGCGCGTTGTCGATGACCGGCCGCACCGCGATGTGCAGCCGATACTCAACCGGTCGAGGCCCGGCGATTCACCGATCTCCAGTGCAGAACTGCAAGCCGCATCTGGCCATCGCCCATCACTGCTCCTGTGTCGGGACCGGGCGTTGCGCCTCGCCTGTATAACTCCAGAGATATTGCCGGGGGATGGGCCCCTTGTTGCGACCGCCCTGCCGGGTCTGCTCCCAGGCATGTGCGAGGATCCCGACCGACCGGGAGATACAGAAGAGACCCCGGGCGAGAGGGGCCGGAAACCCCAGTTCGGCATAGATCACCGCCGTAGCGCCGTCGATGTTCATCGGAATGGCCTTTCCTTTCTGCGCTGCGATTTCATGTTCGAGCCGGCGCGCGATCCGCGCGAAGCGTCCGCTGACCACGCCCTCGGCAGCAGCCCTGTCGACCATCTCCAACAATCTGGGTGCGCGCGGGTCGACGGGATGGAAGCGGTGACCGAAGCCGGGCAGGTACTTGCCCTTGCTCGAGGTGTAGGCGGTGTATTCGTCGCCTACCGCATCTTCGAGCGTGGCTCCGCGATCCATGCGTTGGGCAATCGAAAGGTATAGCTCGACTGACTGTTCACCCGCGCCACCGTGTATATCGCCCAGCACGTTCATGGCCGATGCCATCGCGCTGTTCAGTCCGATGCCGCAGGTCGCCGCCATTCTGGCGACGGCGATGGAGGGGGCCTGGGGACCGTGGTCCACCGCCGACATCAACGCCACATCCAGCAGTTCGGCCTGTTCCCGAGCGGGCAGCTCGCCCCTGGTCATCAACCAGATCATCTGTGCGAAGCTGACGTTGCCGATCAGCTCTTCGATCGCATAGCCGCGGTAGCGGATCATGCCGGGCTCCATCTCGATGATGTCGGTTCGCCACCAGTCGCTCATCTGTTTTTCGACGTCGTTCATACGCTTCTCTCCGGTTCGGTACTTCTCTGGTTGAATTCGGGTCCTGCCAATGCGCCTGCATCCGCACCTCTGCCGCACTTCATTGCCGTGGACGAGCGGTTCAGGGGCCAAGGCGCTCGAGCGCCAGCAACCAGCCCGAGACCGACAGCGCCGACATGGCGGTACTGATCAGCAGGGTGTTGGCCGCGATATCCGTGGCGCGGTTGTAATAGCTGGCGAAGATGTAGACGCTCAGGCCGGTGGGCATCGCCGCCATGATCACGGCGATGCGCGCCATCTCCCAGGGGATGGCGAACACGTAGCGTGACAGCAGCAGCACCAGCAACGGATGCAGCACCAGTTTGAGCGCCGAAGAGATCGTCGCTTGCGGCCAGCTCTCCAGCAGGCGGTACTGGTTCAGCGCGCCGCCCAGACCGAAAAGTGCCGCCGGCAACACGCCCGCGGCCATGGTCTGCGTGGCGCTGTCGATTATCCCGGGCACCTCGAGGCCCGACAGATTGATCGACAACCCCACCGCTATTCCTATCAGCATCGGATTGACCATGATCCGCCTGCAGGCACCCGCCATAGTCCGTGCCAGGGATTCGCCGTCCCGGCGGAAGAGCTCCATCGCCAGCATGCCGAAGGTCATCAGCAGCGGCGAATGGATACCGATAATGCCGTAGGCCAACGGCAGACTCTCCTCTCCATAGGCGCGACTGATGATCGGCAGACCTACCAGCACGGTATTGGTGAAGTAGGCGGAGAAGCCGACCACGATGGCCTCTCCAGGTCGGCGTTTGAATACCGAGACGGCGATGAGAATCGCCGTGACAAAGGTGATAAAGGCGCCGCAATAGAAAGAGAAGAGGTACTTGGGGTCGAATACCGCGCCCAGATCCACCGACGTCATCGCCTGAAACAGCAGGCAGGGCACGGCGAAGTTCTGGATGAATTCGAGCAGCCCCTTGACCCCATCCGCAGGAAAGAGGCCCGCGCGCACACTGAAATAGCCGACCGCGATCAGCAGAAACACCGAACCGACGATATTCAGGACAACGGTCATGCGCAACGGCACACCAGGGGCGAATGCCGCCGGCGTCAGCCGCTCGTGCCGCGCTTCGACTTCAGCTTCTTCTGCGCAGCCAGTCGATACGGGGTATTGGCAGCGCCGTAGCCGTCATAGCCGCCGCAACGTTGCACTATCTCGAAGAAGAATCCCTCGCCGTGGGGACGGCTGTAGAGATGGTAGAAAGCGCCGTTGGCGTCTTCGTCATAGAGAATATCGGCGGCCCGCAAACGCTCCAGCAACGACGCATCCAATGCGCAGCGCGCCGCCAGATCGAGGTAGTAATCTTGCGGTATCGAAAGGATTTCGAAGCCTCTTGCCGCCAGCGCCTCGCTGGTGGCGAAGATATCGTCGCAGGCAAAGGCCAGTTGCTGCACGGATGAACCGGCACTGTCGGCATCGAATCGGCCGCTGAAGCTGCGCTGGGTATCGGCACCGTTGAGCACGATGCGCACCCCTCCGTCGTCGCTCTGCAGCGCCCGGCTGTAGACCCTGCCACCCGGGTCGACCGTGTTGATCGTCGCCATCTTGCTCATTTCGAAAATCGAGGTGTAGAAGAGGGTCCAGGTGAGCATCTCGCCATGGTCCATCACCTGCGAGATATGGTCGATGCGGGTGAGTCCCACGCCGGATATATCCTGTCCCCCGTTCAGCGACAGATCGAAATCGGTTTCCCAGATCCGCCCCAGTGCGGATTGCTGATCGACGAAATGCAGCACGGTTCCCCTGACGCCGCGAATGGCGGGAATATCCAGCTCATCCTTGCCGTGCGGCTGATTGAACGGATTGGCGCCCAATGCCCGCGCGCGCGCTGCGGCCGCCTGGGCGTCATCCACCAGCAGCGCCATATCGCAGACCGAGGTGCCGTACATGGTGTAGGCGGAATGGGCGAAACTCTTCGGTTCGGTATTTATCAGGATGTTGATCGCACCCTGCCGCCACAACGCCACACGCTTGTTGATGTGGTGGGCCAGCGGAACGAAGCCGAGCGTGTCGAGCAGGCGCTCCAGGCCCGCGACTTTCTCGGCATCGGCGGCGAACTCGATGAACTCGATCCCCTCCGCCCTGCTTTTGGCCGGCATCTCCGGCACCTGCATAACCATCTCGGGCTGCCTGGTTCGCACCTGGTCCATCAGTTGTACGATCGAGCGATAGCCATCTTCCGCGATGGTTCGCGGCAGTCCGCTGTGGAAACGGTAGTTGAGAATCTCCAGCGAAACCGGACCATCGTAGCCGGTAGCCGCTACCGCAGACATGAAATCGGCCAGTGCCAGACCGCCCTCCCCCGGCAGGCTGCGAAAATTGCGCGAGCGGTACTCCAGCTCCATCCGCAGCAGCGGGGCGTCCGCCAGCTGTACGTGAAAGATCCGGTCCGCCGGAATGATGCGAATGTGCTCGGGACTGAGCGCATCGGCCAATACGTGAATGCTGTCGAGCACCAGCCCGAGCGCTGGATGATCGGCGCGCCTGACCAGCTCCCAGGCATCGCGGTAGTCGGCGACGATGCGCGCCCATGAGACCGCTTCGTAGCCGATCCTGAGACCCCGCCGCGCCGCCCGTTCAGCCAGTTCGCGCAGGTCCGAGGCGAGCCGGTCGACGCCGCCCAGCGAAGCTGCGGGGGTGCAGGAACTGACCAGCAGCAGCTCAGTACCCAGCGCCTGCATCAGGTCGAATTTGCGCTCCACGACATCGAATCCGCGTGCCCGCAGCGGAGCCGGGAGACCGCCGAACTCCTTTACCGACTGCAGCAGATCGATCCTCAGGCCGTGCTCGCGTACCATCTCACCGAGGCGCTGCGGTGAACCGTTGAAGGCGATCAGGTCCTGTTCGAACAGCTCGACACCGTCGAATCCGGCGTTGGCGATGGCGGTCAGGTTCTTGCTCAGGTCGCCTGCGATGGCAATGGTGGCGATAGAGGTCTTCATATCAGTTGGTTGCCGCGTGCCCCTTCAGCTGCTGCGGCGAATAGATGTCGAGAATGTTCCAGTGCCCGCTGGTCGGCGTCGGATTGTTGATCATCGCGACATCGATGACGGTCGGCCGGCCCGATTCGATCGCAGCCTGCAGCGCTGGCTTGAATGCCGCGGCAGAGTCTATGCGCACGCCGTCGACGCCGTAGGCCCTGGCAATGGCGGCATAGTCCGGCAGTTGCTCTGCGAGGCTCTCCGCCCTGGGGAAGGTGGTGCCATGGGTCAAACCGTAGTTGGCCTGCTGCAGACCGGCGATGGTGCCGTAGGCGTTGTTGTTCATGATGATCCAGATCACCGCCAGCCGTTCGGCGGCGGCGGTTGCGAGCAGCGCCGGATTCTGGCCAAAACCGCCGTCGCCTACCAGGCTGATCACCACCCGCTGCGGTTGCGCGATCTTGGCGCCCAGCGCCGCCGGCGGACCGAAACCCATGGTGGCGAACCCGCCCGGGATCAGGATCGAGCCCGGCGTGGTGATCGCGAACTGCTGCGCCACGCCATTCTTGTTCCAACCCACGTCCGAAGTCAGAATCGCGTCGCGCGGCATCGCACTCCACAAGTCGGCGAGAATTCGCTCCGGCATCATCGGAAAGGCATCCGAGCGCTGCATCTCGATGTTGCTGTCGGCGAAAGCCTTGCGCTCGGTGGCTATCTTCTCGACCAGACCCGGCGCCCGGCGCCCCTGCGGCAGCATCTCCCTGGCAAGCCGGGTCAGCAGTTGCAGTGCCGCCTTGAGGTCGGCCACCGCGCCGATCTCGGTGGGATAGTTGCGCCCGATCTCCTGGGGTTCGATATCGATATGGATCAGCCTGGAGCCTTCGGCACCGATATCGAAGGTGTACTCGGGATACCAGGATGAGCAGTCCGCCTCCTTGAAGCGGGTGCCCAGCGCCAGGATCCAGTCCGCGCCGCGGGTCATCTCGTTGACGAACCTGAGCCCCCAGAAGCCGGTCATGCCGAGCACCAGCGGATGGTCGTCGGGCAGTGCTCCTTTGCCCATCAGGCTGTGGCTGAGCGGAATCTGCAGATGATCGACGAACTCCCGGAGTTCGTCGTAAGCACGCGCCAGCGCCACGCCGCCGCCGACATGGATCAGCGGCGATTCGGCCGCCAGCAGATGCTCGATGATTCTGCGCGCGGTCCGCTCGTCCAACGAGGGTTTCGAAAGCGCCCGGGTATTGCCCTGCAGGCGCTCCCACAGCCTGGTCTCCACCTCGGCGGAAAAGATATCCATCGGCACGTTGACCAGCACCGGACCCGGTTGGCCGCTCTCTGCCAGCAGGAAGGCCTTCTCCAGGATCTCCGGCAGCAGCTCGGCGCGGTCCACGCGCCAGGCACGCTTCACGAACGGACGGTAGATCTCGTACTGGCTGGCGTCGGCGTGCAGATTGACCTCCTGGTGTGGATGCCTGCCATAGTAGTGGCTGGGCACATCGCCGGCGATGACCACCATCGGAATGCAATCGAGTGCCGCGTTGGCGACGCCGGTCGCGGCATTGGTCAGGCCCGGAGAGAGATGGGTCAGCAGCACCGCGGCCCTGCCGGTCACCCGCGCGTAGCCGTCGGCGGCGTGAGCCGAAATCTGCTCGTGGCGGACATTGACGAACTTCAGCTGCGACTCCGCCATCGCCGACAGCACGGCGATATTGGTGTGTCCGCAGAGGCCGAACACATGCTCGATCCCCCGCGCCTCGAGGTAGCGGACCAGTTGCTGGGCATTGATCTCCTTCATGGCGTCCTCACAGGGTCTCGGTGTTGTAGAACTCACCAAACAGCTCCGCGTCCGAGGGACGGTCCTCGGGGATCGAACGCGCAACCCAGGTGACGTTCATGTAGTGCTTCAGCGAGACGTTCTCGTTGGTGATGTTGCCGCCCCAGATGCCGCATCCGAGGCTCGATGTCATCGGCATGCCGTTGCTGAAGCTGCCGGCGTTGGCCTTGGACTGGGGTTGCCGCACCATCACCCGGCTCACCGGCGCATTGGTGGCGTGGCGCAGGATGCGCGCCTCATCGAACGAGTAGATGCCGCAGGAGTGGCCCTTGCCGCCGACTTCATAGATTTCGCGCACCATTCGCATCGCCTGGTCGAAATCCCTGAACCTGAACAACGCCATGACCACGCAGAGCTTCTCTCCCGAGAACTTGTGCGCTTTGCCGATCTCCTGCTGCTCCACCATTATGAATCTGCGGTCGTCGGGAATGGCGAACCCGGCAGCCTCGGCGATGCGCTGGGCGGAGACGGCGACGGTTTCGATGCGGCGCGTGCCATCCTCCCGCCACAGCGCCTTGCCGAGCAGCGACTTCTCTTCGTCATTGCAGAGATAGCCACCCTCGGCGACCAGCGCGGCGCGCAGATCGTCGTAGATCTGCTCGGCGATCAGCAGATTACCGTCCGCCGAACAGCCGGAGCCGAAATCCGAGGTCTTCGACAGACGCGAGTTTCTCGCCGCTTCGGCGATGTCCGCGGTCTCGTCGATCACCATGGTCGAGTTGCCGGCACCGACACCGTAGGCGGGTTTGCCGGAGCTGTAGGCCGCCCGGACCATCGCCTGGCCGCCGGTTGCCAGCGTCAGATCGCAGCGGCTCATCAGGTATTCTGTCAGAGGGATCGACGGTTTCGCCACGCACTGGAAGATATCCGCCGGGGCTCCCAGTCGCTTGAGAGTTTCGCGCATTACCCGAACCATCTCGAAGGTGGTGTTCCTGGCGCGCGGATGCGGAGAGAAGATCACCGCATCCTTGCACTTGATGGCGTAAATGCCGGTAACCGGCGGTGTCAGTTCCGGATTGGTGGTGGGGATCAGCGAGGCGATCACCCCCGCCGGCTTGGCGATCTTGGTAATGCCCCGAGCCTCGTCATGTTCGATTACACCCACGGAGTTCTGCCGCAGCGCATCGCGCAGCACGCCCAGGATCTTGAAGCGTTTGCCGGCGCGCCCCGCGCGATCGCCGATACCGGATTCGTCCACACCCATCTGCGCGATCCGCAGAAAGGTCTTTTCGTTGCCGGTGTGCCATCCCAGCGCCCGTGCCAAACGGTCGACCTGCGCCTGGTCGTAGTCGCTGATCGCATCCATCGCCTTGCGCGCACGCGCGATCATCTGGTCGGCTTCAGCAATCTCTTCGGGGGTGATTTCACGTGCCATGTAGGGCTCTCCTGATATAGTCGTGACAGGTTTCAGTCGAAGTCGATGTCCGGATTGAGCACCTTGTGCGCCGCCTGCAGGCAGTTGCGTGCATGTTGCAGCGGACCGAGCTCGCGCATCCTCTTTTCGTGCGGCAGTTCGATCGCCAACGGCAGCTCCGGGAAGAGATAGTTGATTGCGGAGAAGTCGATCGCCCCCTCGCCCGGATAGAGGCGCTCGTCGCGCGCGGTGTGGATCATCTCTTCCTTGGTGTAACTGATATCCTCGGCATCGTTGATATGCATGAAGTGGATCCACTCGCTCGGGACACGCTCCAGCGCCAGCAGCGACATCTTGTTGAAATGCATATACAGGGCGTCGGTCAGCAGCCCCTGGTTGGGCTGATCGGCCAACTCCAGAATCTCGAGGCACTCTTCCAGCGTGGAGAGGCGCGAAAAGGCCGGGAACTCCAGGTTCACCGTCAGCTTGAGAGGGGCCGCAAGCTCGCATATCTCGCAAAAACGGTCGACGATGAAATCGCGGTCGTTGCGCACATCGGTCCAGGCGGAGCAGATCACCTGACTGGCCCCCAGTTCCGCACCCACCTCGAACGCGGGCAGGAACGAGCGCGGTTCGATGCTGCGCATGATGCGCACCAACTCGATGTCGAACACCCTGATGCCGCTATCGGCCAATGCCAGCCTGGTGTCGCGAATGACCTCTGCTGACAGCGGGTCGATCTCCGGCTCTCCCGCGACCCCGAGATGGACCAGTCGATGGCTGACGAAGTCATAGCCGGCCTGCGCCGCAACGCGGGTCAGTTCAGGCGGGGTCAGGCCCGGTACCGTCAGATAGGCGAGCGAGAACTCGTGCGCCATCGCTTCAAGCTCCTCTGCTCTCTGTCCTGGGGTCGATGGATTGCCGCGCTGCGGACGCGGTGAGCGGATACCTGCGAAGCAGCTCTTTTTCGGTCGCCTCCGCATCCACTTCGATGCCGGTGAACAGACGGAAGGCATCCACTCCCTGGTAGAGGAAGAGCTTGAATCCGGAGATGGTGTCGATACTGCGCGCCCGGCACTGATGCAGAAATTCGGTCTCTTCGGGCGTATAGATCGCATCGAACGCCCACTGCTGCCGAGCGAACCCCTGCGCAGGAAAAGGATTCCCGGGAGACTGGAACATGCCGATCGGCGTGGCGTTGATCACACCGTCCGCCGCTCGCATTTCATCGATCAAATTGGCCGGCTCGGCCAGCCGTACCTTGAACGAGCCGTCGCCGAGCTGCACTGCCAGATCCTGTGCCGCCTGCGGGTTGCTGTCATGGATCACCAGCTCGGTGGCCATCAGGCTCCGCAGCCCGTAAGCGATCGCCAGACCGACCCCACCGGAGCCCATCATCATCACCCTGCCGGGTTGTTGCGCTTTGCCGAAGTGGGCCCTGAAGGCGCGGCAAAAGCCTTTGTAGTCGGTGTTGTCCGCCAGCAGCCGTCCCGCCTCGAACAGCACCGTGTTGACCGAGGTCAGACCGGCGGGGAATTCCGGAAGCGTCTCCACGCACTTGAACGCATCACATTTGTAGGGATGGGTGACGTTCACGCCACGCAGCCCCTGCTCGCGGCAGCGCAGCAGCTCCGATTCGATATCGGCATGTCCTTTTGCTGCAAGATCCATCGGCTGGTAGTGGACGCTCAACCCGTGCAACTCGCCCATCAGTTCGTGCAGCGACTTTGCACGACTGTGGCCGATGCGATTTCCGAGCAGACCCAGTTTGATGTCAGTCGTCATCACAGGACCTCACTGCATACCCAGCAGTCTGGGCAGGCCAATAACGGTTTCGGGAATGAAGGTGATGATGATCAGCACCAGCACTTCGACCAGAAACAGCGGCAGTATCTGGCGTATCAGACGACCCAGTCCGACGTTGGCGATGGAGTCCGCGACGAACAGACACAAACCCAGCGGTGGGGTGATCAAGCCGATCATCAGATTGAAGATGACCAGAATGCCGAAATGGGTGGGGTCGACGCCCAGGCTGACCGCTATCGGATGCAGGATCGGCACCAGCACCAGCATCGCCGCAATGCCTTCGAGAAACAGCCCGATAAACAGAAACAGAAAGATGACCACGGTCAGGAACATCCACTTGGCCGTCATGTACTGCAGCGCGAAATCGGTCATCATGTTCGGTACGCGGTTGTAGTTCAGCAGCCAGTTGGCGGCGGCCACCGCGCCGATCACGACCAGGATCACGGCGCTGTCGCGCATGGCGCCGGCGAAGATCAGCGGCAGGCGCGACCATTTGAGTTCGCGGAAAATGAAGAGGCCGACAACCAGGGCGTAGGCGACCGCGAAGCTGGCTGCCTCGGTCGGCGTGACCACCCCCAGCAGGATGCTGCCGACCACGAAAACAGGCATCAGCAGTGGAATGATCCCCTGCACCAGAATCTTGCCGGTGGAGACGTGCGCTTCCGACCCTTCCGCGTCGGGCCGCCGTTCGTAGTGACCGGCGAAAATCATCACGTAGGCGGAGAGGAAAATCGCCAGCAGTATTCCGGGGACGACACCCGCGAGAAAGAGCGCGGGGACGGAGACGCCGGTTACGGTCAACGCATAGATGATCACCGGAATACTCGGCGGGATGATCGGTCCGATTACGGACGATGCGGCGGTTATCGCAGCGGCGAAATCTCGCGGATAGCCCCGCTTCTCCATCTCCGGGATGAAGACCCGCCCTATCGCCGAGGTGTCCGCCACGGCCGACCCGGAGAGTCCGGCGAATATGACCGAAGCCCAGATGTTGACCATGGCCAGACCGGCGCGAAGTCGCCCCACCAATACGCTGGCGAAGGCGATGATGCGGCTGGTGATGCCGGATTCGTTCATCAACTCCCCGGCCAGGATGAAGAGCGGAATCGCCAACAGCGGGTAGGAGTTGATACCGCCGAACATCTGCGTGGCCACCAGGCGGAGGTGATAGGGAAAATCGCCAACCGCCATGAAGTAGAACAGCGCAGCCAGTATCGCGAACGCGACCGGCACACCGACGACCAATCCGATGAGCAATATCGCGATAGCCATTACGCTGTTCCCGCTCCCGCATCCCCGTGTTCGCCAGAGAGCCGGTTGAGCAGCCGAAGCAGCGCCGCGATGGCCAGCATCCCGCCGCCGATGGCCATCGCCAGCTGGTACGGATACATCTGGCCGAACACGATCAGGCCATCCCACCCGGTCGCCTGCTTCAGCGCCTTGGCGCTGTTGATCAGACCGGAAGCATCGATGCCGCCACGCCGTTCGGCAAACAGGTAGCCGGAGTAGGCAAGCACTCCACCGATACCGACCATGACGGCGTCGACCAGCAGGTAGAGTCTGTTGGCGAGGGACTCGGGGATGAAATCGACCAGCAGCGTGAAGCGTACATGCCGATCCTGCATGTACGCCCACGCCATGCCGAACATGATTCCGTAGATCGCCAGGAACACCGGAAGCTCTTCGCCCCACTCGAGCGACTTGCCGATCGTGTAGCGGCGCGTGGAGTTGACCAGGATGATCAGAAAAACCCCGAGCATCGACAACCCCGCCCCGGTTGCGAACAATCGGGCAAAGAGACGGGTAACTCTCTCCAGAGTGCTGTTCATGGCGGCGCCCTGTCCGAATCCCATCGTGGATTGATTAGCGGGAGGCCTCGGCAACCGCCGCATCCAGTTTCTGGATCCAGCCGGCATCGCTGCCCAACTCCTCGGCCAGCCATCTCTTCACCGCCGGCTGCGCCAGCTTTTTGAACTGCGCCATCTCGGCGGCGGTCGGCGAGTGAACCTTCATTCCCTCAGCGACGACTTTGGTCACCCCTTCCGCGGTATTGAACTGTTGAATGGCACGTCCCATGGTGCCGGCGATGCGCGCCGCTTTGCTGACGATCGCCTGCTCGTTTTCGGAGAGCGACTGGAAGAAGTCGTCGTTGATGACGATGAAGTCAGCGGCGTAGACGTGGCCATCCAGTACCATGTATTTCTGCAGCTTGTGGAGGTTGTTGTTGTAGATGGTGCCGACCGGGTTCTCCTGGCCATCGACCACACCGGTGGTCAACGCATTGGGCAGTTCCGACCATGCGATCGGCGTCGGCTCACCGCCCAACCCCTTGACCATCTCGACGTAGAGCGGAATCGGCTGCACGCGGAACTTGAGGCCCTTCATATCAGCCGGCGAACGAATTTCACGCACATTGTTGGTGAAGTTGCGGAATCCGGTCTCGCCGTAGGCCAACGTTCTCAAACCCGTTTGCTTCAGGCAGTGTTCAGCCAGTTCACTGCCGAAGCGGCCATCCAGCACATCCCAGGCGATGGTCGGGGAAGAGAAGGTATAGGGGATATTCAACACATCCGCCGCTTTGCACAGCTTTGCCATCGCGCCGGACACTATGGCCATATGGGTGGTGCCTTCCTGGGCCTGCTGGATCAGCTCACCTTCGTTACCCAGTGCCTTGGCGGGAAAGAGCTCAACCTTGATCCCCGTTTCGCCTTCGACGATGTTCTTGAAGATGATACCGGCCGC
Source organism: Gammaproteobacteria bacterium (assembly GCA_020445335.1). Taxonomy (GTDB): domain Bacteria; phylum Pseudomonadota; class Gammaproteobacteria; order Chromatiales; family Chromatiaceae; genus HKST-UBA178. The sequence goes on along the minus strand of JAGRGU010000086.1, from coordinate 12,769 downwards.
GCCTTTTTTGGAGGTCTGCCATTCGGCGCCGTCCACATGGCCCAGCTTGATCGTTGGCGCGGCGCTGACTGCGGATGCAGACAGGGCAACCGCGGATACCAATCCCAAAGCTGCAATGATTTTTTTCATTCTCTATCTCCCGGTGTGAATATGACTGAAAGTGCTCTTCTTACGACCAGACCAACCCCTGTAATGTACCAACTGGTTAATTGCTTGCCAAATAATGTACCAGTTGGTTAAATGTGTCAAATTTTTTTGATCCGTTGCCGTTTTCGGAGAGCGCTAGCCATGCCCAAAGCAGAACCAGAGAGCACGACACCAGCCAGATCGACGGCGCGACAGGGCTGGAAACAGGACCCGGCATCGGTCAAGGCGGACATTCTCAAGGTCGCCACCGGGGAGATCGCCACCTACGGTTTGTCTGGCAGCCGGATCAACGTCATTGCGGAGAAGTGCAAAACCTCGAAGCGCATGATCTATTACTATTTTGGCGACAAGGAGGGGCTCTACCGGGCGGTCCTGGAGTGCGCCTATGAGTCGGTCCGCAGCGGCGAGCAGGATTTGAAGCTGGACCACCTGATGCCCATTCCGGCTCTGGAGACACTGGTGGAGTTCACCTTCAGGCATCATAGCCAGCACCCGGACTTCATCCGCCTGATCATGATCGAGAATGTTCATAACGGAAAATACCTGGCGCAGTCCGAAACCATCAAAGAGGTGAACGCGCCCGCGATCAACCGGGTCAAGAAGATCTACGAACGGGGATTGCAGGAGGGGTACTTCAGGGAGGGGTTCACGGCACTGGAACTGCACTGGTATATCAGCGCTCTGAGCTTCTTCAACGTCTCCAACCGGGCCTCGTTCAGCATGGTGTTCGGCGACAGCCTGGGTTCGGCGGAGGGACAGGAGCGGCTGGTCGCCCACACCAAGGAGATGATTCTCCGGTTCGTGCTGAAACCCGACCACGCCTGCCGCTATATCGGCGCCGACCGAAGCGAAAACGGGGAGCCGGGCAGGCCGGCACTCAATCCCGCGTGATGCGCCAGCAGTTGTGGATCCGCGGGTTGCGCTGGATATCCCTGTCCAGCAGCTGCGCGCTGATGTTTTCGATCCGCAGGCCGTCAAGCGCTTCGCCATCCATGCGGAAACGGCGCAGATTGTTGCTGAATATCAGTATGCCATGCGGCGCCAGCAGCCTCGCCGTGGCGCGGATCAGATCGACATGATCACGTTGCAGGTCGAGCGTGCGCTGCATGTTCTTTGAGGTGGAAAAACTCGGCGGATCGAGAAAGATCAGCTCGTAGCGTTCACCGTCGCGCTGAGCCTTGAGCCATTCGAGGCAGTCCGCCCGCACCATCCTGTGCCGCTCGCCCGCGAAGCCGTTCAGCGCCATGTTGCGTCCGGCCCACTGCAGATAGGTGTTGGACATATCCACGGTGGTGGTACTGTGCGCGCCGCCGGCGGCGGCATGGACGCTGGCGGTTCCGGTATAGCCGAACAGGTTGAGAAAGCGTCGTCCCGCTGCCAGCCGCGCCAGCAGACGGCGGGTCGGCCGGTGATCGAGAAACAGCCCGGTATCCAGATACTGCTCGAAATTGACCAGCAGCCTGCAGCCGTACTCCGTCACTTCATGGAAGCGCCCGCTGAGCGCCTGCTTCTGGTACTGCGCCTTCCCTTTCTGCTGCTTCCGCACCTTGAAGAAGAGCTGATCCTCGCCGATCTCAAGCTGCTCCAGAATCACCCCCAGCGCCTCGCGCAACCGCAGCCTCGCCTTGCGCGCATCCACGCTCTGCGGCGCCTGATACTCCTGCACGTGCACCCAGCGCTGTTCGCCCTGGTAGAGATCGACCGCCAGTGCGTACTCCGGCAGGTCGGCATCGTAGAGACGATAGCAGCTGATCCCCTCGCGCTGCAGCCAGCGCGCGAGGTGCTTGCGGTTCTTCTGCAGCCTGTTGGCGAACGCGGCGGCGCCGTCTCCACGCTGCGCTGCCGGCAGCGGTGCCGGGAAGGGCCGCTCGCTGACGAACCAGCGCGACTCGATATCGAAACGCAGCAGTTTGCACTCGAGCGCACCGTTGTAGAACGGGTGGATCTTTTTCGCCCGCAGCCCCATGCGCTTGCCGAGTTCGGGGTTGCCGGTGATGACCGCTGCCTGCCAACCGTCGAAGCCGCGTTTGAGTGTATCGCCGAGCTGGCGATAGAGTGCCGCGAGATCGCTGTCGCGGCCCAGGCGTTCACCGTAGGGGGGATTGGCGACCACCAGTCCGGGCGCAGCGCCCGCGCCCGCTCTCGCCTTGCCGAGTTCGGTGCATTCGAAGCGCACCCTGCCCTCGAGACCGGCGCGCAAGAGATTGTCGCGGGCGCTGCGCACCGCGCGCATGTTGGCGTCCAGACCGAGGATCGCCGGCATATGTTCGAGGCCGCGCGCACGCCGTGCTTCGGCTTCGTGCCGCAGGTGACGCCAGAGCATGTCGTCGTGCCGCTTCCAGGCGTGGAATCCCCAGCGCTCGCGCAACAGACCCGGTGCGATGTCGGCCGCGATCAGCGCCGCCTCTATCGGCAGGGTACCCGAGCCGCACATCGGGTCGATCAGCCCGCCGCCCCCGGCCGCGATCTCCGGCCAGGCGGCGCGCAACAGGATCGCGGCAGCCAGATTCTCCTTCAACGGCGCGCCCATCCCCTCGCTGCGATATCCACGCCGGTGCAGCGACTCTCCGGCCAGATCCAGGCTCAGTGTCGCCCGGTCGCGCAGTAGGTAGAGGTTGATGCGTATGTCCGGGGCCTGGGTATCGACCGAAGGGCGCGCCCCCTGGCGTTGGCGGAACTGATCGACGACCGCGTCCTTGACCTTCAACGCGCCGAACTGCGAGTGGTCGATGCGCGACGCAGAGGTGTTGAAGTCGACGGCGAAAGTCCGCTCCAGATCGAAATGGTTCTGCCAGTCGATCTGCTGCACACCCGCGTAGAGCGCCTCCGCGCTGTCGGCAGCGAAGCTCGCCAGCGGCAGCAGCACCCGATTGGCGATCCGCGACCAGAGGCAGACCCGGTAGGCGGTCGCCAGCGTCCCCTTGAAGCGGGCGCCGGCGCGCGTCTCGGCCACCTCCTCAGCGCCCAGCGCGCGCAGCTCCTCGACGAGCAGCTGTTCCATATGTTTCGGCGCGGTGGCGATGTAGTTTTGCATGGGGGATACCGGGTACCTGACCTGGGGCCGCGAGGCTTGAAACGCGGCAGAGATGCTAACCAAAGCCGGCAGACGGGTAAACCCGCTCCCGGCAGACGGCCCGCGCAGCGCCGGGCTGCGGATAACGGCGCCGACGCCCTGTTCCGCCGATGCCGACGGTGCCACCGAAAGCGGTGTCAATCTGACCGAACAGCTACTGGACTTTTAGCGCGGTAAGCCCGCCCGGGTCGCGCTTACCGGTATCAATCAATTGGTCGCCGGCCTGGAGACCCTGCTGCGCCGCTCGTTGACCCCAGAGGTGGCGGTCGAGCGGCGCTTCGCGCAGTCACGCCGAGGTGCTGAGCAAACCCTGCGCTTACCGCGGGCTGGCGTGGCGCATACGCGAACTGCTCGCCGGGTAGTCGTCGCCGAACCGGCGGCGCTATCGTCGGGCCAAGCCGGGTCCCGGAACTCTGTTTGACGCATGCTCACCATTCGCTATGGAATTCGCCGGGACGATCGATGCGTTCATAGCCGTGGGCGCCGAAATAGTCGCGCTGCGCCTGGATCATATTGGCCCACAGCCGCGGTGTGCGGTAAGCGTCGAAATAGCCGAGCGCGGAAGAGAGTCCCGGGACCGGGATGGCATGCTGCACCGCGATCGCCACCACCCGTCGCCAGTGGCCGCTGGCCTGCATCAGTAGCCCGGCGAAGGCCGGCGCGCAGAGCAGGTTCTTAAGCTCATCATCGTAGCGGTAGGCGTGCATCACATCCTCCAGCATGCGCGCGCGGATGATGCAGCCGGCGCGCCAGATCGCCGCGACGCCACCGATATCCATACCCCAACCGTGCTCCCGGCTCGCCGCCGCGATCGTCGCCAGCCCCTGTGCATAGGTCACCACAACCGCTCCGGTCAGCGCCTGGCGGATCGATTCGATCATCTCCGACGGCTCCTCGCCGCTAGGTTGGGTCTGCCGCTTCGGCAGCACCGCGGCGGCTTCGATCCGCTCCTCCTTGAGCGCCGCCAGCATGCGCGCGAATACGGCCCCCGTAATGGTCGGCGTCGGCACGCCCAGCTCCAGCGCCGCCTCGGAGCTCCAGCGTCCGGTGCCCTTCTGCGCCGCCCGGTCCAGAATCAGTTCGATCAACGGCGCACCGGAGAACTCATCCCGCTTGCGTAGAATATCGGCGGTGATCTCGATCAGGTATGAGGCGAGCTCGCCCTCGTTCCAGCGCTGAAAAACCGCCGCCAGCGCGGCGTGATCCAGCCCGCAGAGATCACGCAGCAGCACGTAGCTCTCGGCAACGGACTGCATCACGCCGTACTCGATACCGTTGTGGATCATCTTGACGAAGTGCCCGGCGCCATCGCTGCCGACCAGTGCGCAACAGGGCTGGCCGTCATGGCGCGCGGCGATCGCCTCCAGGATCGGCTGCGCCTTGCGATAGGCCTCCGGCGCACCTCCGGCCATCATCGAGGGACCGTTGCGCGCCCCCGCTTCACCGCCGGAGACACCGAGACCGATGAAGTGGATCCCCTCCGCCTGCAGCGCCTGTTCGCGCCCGATGGTGTGGCGATAGTGCGAGTTGCCGCCATCTATCACCACGTCGCCCGGCTGCAGCAGCGGACGCAGCGCCGCGATCACCGCGTCCACCGGCTCTCCCGCTTTGACCATGATCAGCAGCGTGCGCGGCGCGGCAAGCCCGGCGACCAGCGACTCCACGCTGTCGACCACGCCGATCAACCCGGCCGCCCCGTCGGCGAGGCTCGCGCGGAAGCGCTCGCGCGCGCGCTCCCAGGGATCATAGGCAACGACGGCAACGCCCTTGTCGGCCATATTCAGCGCCAGATTGCTGCCCATCACCCCGAGACCGATCACACCCATGGACTGCCTGCTCATATGCTCCACCCGCTCTCTTCGCGCGCGCTCGCCGCGCCCAGACGAATTAAAAGCTCAAGATACCAGTGCTACCCGGCATTCACCAGAGATTGGCCTGCCGATCGAATCCGATCCTGCTGACGGGCGGACGGCCGCAACGGTGGATGCCCGGAGATCATGGGTATGAAACGCAAAATGGTTTATACTGCACGCTTCCGGGATGCATCATCGGTCAGCACCCGCCGCGATCGCACGATCGCATCCATTCAATCCTGAGCTGTATTTCCCGCGTCTCGTCGGGATCTTCCGCTGAGTTTTCTTACCCCGCCAGGACCGACTCCCCAAGCGTGAAACGCGATCAAGGGGTGGGCCAATACGGAGTTTTCACCCATATGTCTTTCGAATCACTCGGCCTGTCGGCCGAACTGCTGCGCGCTATTGCCGAACAGGGCTACAGCCAACCCACGGTCATCCAGCGCAAGGCCATTCCCGTTGTGCTCGCCGGCAAGGATGTCATGGCCGGCGCGCAGACCGGCACCGGCAAGACCGCCGGTTTCACCCTCCCGCTGCTGCAGCGGCTGATGCAGATCGCCTCCCCCAAGGGCCATCGTCCGATCCGCGCGCTGGTGCTGACCCCGACCCGCGAGCTGGCGGCCCAGGTCGGCGAGAGCATCGCCACCTACGGCCGCCATCTGCCGCTGCGTTCGGCGGTGGTTTTCGGCGGCGTCAAGATCAATCCGCAGATCGATACGCTGCGCCGCGGCGTCGACATTCTGATCGCCACGCCCGGCCGGCTGCTCGACCACGCCGGCCAGCGCACGGTGGATCTCTCGCACGTCGAGATCCTGGTGCTGGACGAGGCCGATCGCATGCTCGACATGGGCTTCATCCACGATATCCGCAAGGTGCTGGCGCTGCTGCCGGAGCGCGAAAGGCGGCAGAATCTGCTCTTCTCCGCCACCTTCTCCGACGAGATCAAGAGCCTTGCCGACCGGCTGCTGAACGCGCCCGAACTGGTCGAGGCGGCGCCGCGCAACGCCACCGCGGAGCGCATCGCGCAACGGGTCTACCCGGTCGACAAGGCGCGCAAGCGGGAGCTGCTGAGCCATCTGATCTGCAGCCACGGCTGGAGCCAGGTGCTGGTCTTCACACGCACCAAGCACGGCGCCAACCGCCTGAGCCAGCAGCTGCAGAAGGATGGCATCGACAGTGCCGCCATTCACGGCAACAAGAGCCAGGGTGCGCGCACCCGCGCGTTGGCCGGGTTCAAGGCGGGCGAGGTACGCGTGCTGGTCGCCACCGATATCGCCGCGCGCGGACTGGATATCGATCAGCTGCCGCATGTGGTCAATTTCGAACTGCCCAACGTCCCGGAGGATTACGTCCACCGCATCGGCCGCACCGGTCGTGCCGGGCGCGAGGGAGAGGCGATCTCGCTGGTCTGCGTCGACGAGCACAAGCTGCTGCGCGATATCGAGCGGCTGCTAAACTGCCGGCTGCCACAACAGCAGCTTCCCGGTTTCGAACCCGATCCGACGATCGCCGCCGAGCCGATCCGAAACGGCCGCGGCGGCGACCGGCCGGCGCGCGGCACAGTGCGGCGGCAGGGCGGCGGGCAGCGCGACAAAGCCACAGGGAGAACGACGGGCAACGCGGCCAAGCCGCGCCAGCAGCAGAAACAGGAAAACGCGCAGAAAACCACGGCCCGCAAACGCCCCGCGCCGATCAGGCGCAGCGAGAAACCCTCGCTGTTCGGCGGCTAGCGGTAGGCGTCGAGCCAGCCCAGCCCCGCCTCGGTGGAGGACCTGGGCCGGTATTCGGCACCGATGAACCCCTGCCAGCCCATCGCATCGAGCGCGGCCAATAACGCCGGATAGTCGATTTCGCCGTCGTCGGGCTCGCCGCGGTCGGGAACCGCGGCAATCTGGATATGCCCGGTGTAGGGCAACGCCGCCCGCAGCCGCTGCGTCAGCTCGCCATGCATGATCTGGATGTGGTAGCAGTCGAACATCAATCTGAGACTGCGCGAGCCGACCGCCTGCAGTGTCGCCAGCCCCTGCTCCAGGCTGCGAAGATGATAGCCGGGGGCATCGCGCTGGTTGATCGGTTCGATCAGCAGACCTATGCCGTAAGGCGCGGCCCGCTCGCTGGCGTAGGCCAGATTCCGCCGGTAGGCCGCTTCGGCCGCCGCGCCGCCTCCGCTGCGGCCGGCGAGCAGGTTGATGTTGCGGCAGCCGACCGCGGTGGCGTAGGCGATCGCCTCGTCGATATAGCTGCGTGCCTCCTCCTCTCTCCCCGGCAGCGCGTTGACGCCGAAATCAGCCTCGCCGTTGATCCCGGGACGGGTGTTGAGGCCGAGCATGCGCAGCCCGGTCTCGTTCAACGCGGCGTTGACCTCGTCAACGTCGGCGTCGTAGGGCCAGCAACATTCGACCGCACCGAAACCGGCCGCGGCGGCGGCGCGAATCGCCTGCGGCAACGGCAGTTCGCGCCAGAGAAATCCGAGATTGGCGGAAAATTTCGGCATCGCGATGACCCCGGGGTTGACGCGGCGGATTCGATTCGTCGCCGCTTCCCCGCAGCATGGAGTGCTGGCAGAGCGACGCCGTCGTCAGCGCGCAAGAAACTGCAGATTCTGCCTTCAATACCGGCTGCCGCCAACCTCAACCCGGTCGGACTGGCGACGCTGCTACTTCAGGTGCACGGCGATCAGCTCGGTCAGGCTGATCACCTCGGTATCCATCTCGTAGTGTTCGAGACCCTCCTCGAGCACGATGCGGCAGTTGGCGCAGGCGGTGACCAGCGTGTCGACTCCGAGTTCGTCGAGCTGCCGTTTCTTGCGCTTGAATACCCGCAGCCGCAGCTGCTCCGCGCGCTCGTTGGCGGAGACGCCGCCACCACCGCCGCAACACCAGTTCATCGTGCCGTGGTCGCGCATCTCGACGAATCCGCTGGCGACGGCGGCGAGCAGATGACGCGGTGGATCGACCACGCCGCCGCGGCGTACGATCTGGCAGGGGTCGTGCAGTGTCATCGGTCGATCGCTCCTGCTGCCGATCTGTAACCTTCCGTCGCGCTGCAGCCGGTCCAGCAGTTCCAGGATATGCACCACCTCGAAGCGATACGGGCGGCCAATCAGGTTCGGTCCCTCCCAGCGGATCGCGGTATAGGCGTGGCCGCACTCCGGGCTGATCACATAGCGCACACCAAGCTCCTCCGCCGCGCTCACGATGCGTTCGACGATCTCTCTGGCGGCGGCGTTGTCGCCCACCTGGATGCCGGCGTTGGTCGCCTCGAAGGCCCTGCTGCTGAGGGTCCAGGAGAGGCCTGCGGCATCGAATATCAGCGCCAGGCTCTCGATGTACTCGGGGAAGTTGACCACCTCCATGGAGGAGAAGATCGTCATGTACTCGGCGCCTTTCCGGTCCACCGGAACCTTCAGCCCACAACGTTTTTCGACCTGTTCGAGGGTGGCGTCGATGGTCTTCAGCGACACTCCCATCGGACTGCCCAGCTCCAGCGTCCGCTGCAACGCGGTCCGCATCCCCTCCGGCACGTAGCCGGCGACGGCGAAGGCGCTGCGCTGACGGCGCAGCATGTAGGCGAGATCTATACCCAGCGGGCAGACCATCGAGCAGCGGCCGCAGAGGTTGCAGCTGTCGTAGACCAGCTCCTCCCACTCGGCGAAATCCTCCTCGCGCAGCTCATCCCTGGAGGAGAAGAATCCCGACAGCCTGCCGCCCAGGGTCTGCTCGCGGCGCCACACCTTGCGCATCGGCTCGAGCTTGTAGATCGGCGCAAAGCGCGGGTCGTTGGTTTCGACGTGAAAATGGCAGGCCTCTGCGCAGAGACCGCAACGCACACAGCTGGAGAAGTAGGCGGCGACCTTGCCATCCACCTGCTTGCTCATCTCCTCCCTGGCCCGCTCTATCCGCTCGCTCATGGCATGGGATCGCTCCCGCGAGGTTGACAAGACAGCAGCTGGATTCGATCGCTCGCGATCAGTCGAATCCGACCCTTTTGAAAATCGTCAAACCTGCGGCACCGGCTCACGCATTGACCCCCTTGCGCGCCATGGCGGCACCGGTATAGCCGCGACTGAGGACGAAGGTGAATGTATGCATGAGACTGCTGAAGGGGAAATAGAGCAGCAGCAGTTCGGCGAGAAAGAGATGTAGCAGCCGCAGCGCTTCGTGCGATTGACCCAGCGCCAGGCAGCCGCTGAACATCACCATGAACACCAGCAGGCTGGCAACATGATCGCCGAAACCCGACAGCAGCCGCGTCACCGGATTCATCACGCGGTAGATCCACAACAGGATCAGACCGGCGAAGGCGATCTCCGAGGCGAGTATGAAGCCCCAGTGCGGCAGCGTGCTCCAGCCAAAGCCGGCGATCCGCTCGGCGTAGAAGTCGACGTGGGGCTGGGCGAAGAGCAACAGCACCAGCAGCCCCAGATGAAACAGATAACCGGCGATCATCTGCACCCGCCCGCCGTGCAGCACCGGCCGTCGCGGCAGCGCCCGGGTGAATATGGTGCGCAGCGCGCCCCGCGCGGCGTCACCGCGCGCCGGCGCCAGATCGGCGGCAACGCCGCGGCGGACGATGCCCGCCAGCCGCCAGGCGACGCCGAGCAGAAACACCGTCAACGAAAAATACCACAAGGGCCCGTCGATGAACGCGCCGATCATCGTCCCCGCTCCTCGGCTATATGCGCAGGCGAAACCTCGCCGCGCGCACGCGCGACATCCTCGGCGGAGACCGTCTCACCCCGCTCCTCGCACTTTTGCGCCCACCAGTCATGATGTTCGCGCGCCCAGTTGAGATCGCAGTAGCCGGTGCGCATCCCCTCCAGCGCCCCCTCCATGCCGATGGTGCCGATATAGATGTGACCGATGATCACGGTGATCATCACGATCGCGGTCACCGCGTGCGCCAGGTGCGACAGGGCCATCAGCTCCCGTCCCTGGCCGAACAGCGGAAACAGCAGTACCAGACCGGAGAGCGCGGTCACGCCGCCGACCAGGATCAGCATCCAGAACATGGTCTTCTCGCCCATGTTGAAGAAGTTCGACGGCACGTGCTTCTTGCCGATCACGCCGCCGCCGCGCAGCAGCCAGGTCAGGTCGCCCTTCTGGTAGATATTGCGGCGCACGAACTGAAGGAAGATCAGCGCCAGCGCCAGCAGAAACAGCGGTCCGAACAGATTGTGTCCCTCCTTGCTCGCCGAAGCGACGGCGGAGAAGAGCTGCGGCCCCATCCACGGCAGCAGCAGCGAGCGCCCGAACAGCAGTATCAGTCCGCTCAGCGCCAGCAGTATGAAGTTGAAGGCGATGAACCAGTGAATCAACCGCTCGTAGGGAGAGTAGCGGTAGAGCTTATGCTGCGACCGCCCCGCCCGAATCGGCACCCGACCACGGATCAGATAGAAGAGCAGCACCAGCAGCAGCGCACCGCCGAGCAGGTAACCGCCGATCGGCACCAGTCTCTCCATGCGCAGCCGCCGCCAGGTGTCGCCCAGCGAGTTGATGAAGACCGCGCCGGCGCCGCTGCCGGCGAGCTGACTGCGGCCGACCGGCATTTCGCTCAGGCGACGCTGCCGGATCTCCTGCAACAGCGCCAGACCGGGCGCTTCGGACTGGCCGCCGGGTGGCAACGGCTGACTGCGCTGTCGAACTTCGCGCCAGAGCTCGCTGCCCGGGTTGGGCACCGCGATCCCCTCGCTGCCGGTCTGTCCGGCGACGTTGAGCGACGAACAAAGGCAGAGCAATAAAACCAGACCCGGCCACAGTCGATGCATCGCACAGCTCCTCACTATTGTTTGCATCCGACAGGACGAAACCCCGCCAGGTCAACCGACCTCAGCCCTGGAGAAGTCGTCGCTCCGTCGTGCCAATCGAATCCGCTTGCGTAGATCGCCTCATCCCGGCGAGTGCCGGGATGACGGTATGACCCTCCAACGCAGCGGCGGTCGTTACCTGCACGCCGCTACTCGCGACTGCTCGCCTTGCCCTTCAAACCGCTGGGTGCGCGCAGCGTGGCGTTCTGGTAGGAGACGCCGCGACTCAGCACGCTGGCGCCGCGGTAGACCACGCGTTTGCGATAGATCTCGGAGACCACGTCGGCATCGCCGGCCAACAGCGCCTTGGTCGAACACATCTCGGCGCAGAGCGGCAGCTTGCCCTCGGCCAACCGGTTGGCGCCGTATTTGCGCTGCTCGTCGGCGCTGTGATCCTCGACCGGGCCGCCGGCGCAGAAGGTGCACTTGTCCATTTTGCCGCGGGTGGCGAAAGCGCCGTTGTCGGGAAACTGCGGCGCGCCGAACGGGCAGGCGTAGAAACAGTATCCGCAGCCGATGCAGATATCCTTGTCGTGCAGCACCACGCCGTCGTCGGTGGTGTAGAAGCAGTCGACCGGACAGACCGCGGCGCAAGGGGCGTCGGAGCAGTGCATGCAGGCGACCGACAGCGAGCGCTCGCCCGGCTCGCCATCCTTGATGGTCACCACGCGACGTCGGTTGACCCCCCAGGGCACCTCGTTCTCGTTCTTGCAGGCGGTCACGCAGCCGTTGCACTCGATACAGCGCTCGGCATCACAATAGAATTTCATACGTGCCATGTCAGTGCTCCTCAGGCCTTGGTGATCTTGCACAGGGACGCCTTGGTCTCCTGCATCTGGGTTACCGAGTCATAACCGTAGGTGAGCGCGGTGTTGGCCGCCTCGCCCAGCACCACCGGATCCGCGCCCGGCGGATACTTGTCGCGCAGATCACGGCCCTCGAAGTGGCCACCGAAATGGAACGGCATGAAAGCGACGCCGGCGGCGACGCGTCGCGTCACCTGCGCCTTGACCCTGACCCTGCCCCCTTCGGGTCCCTCGACCCAGACATCGTCGCCGTCGCGCACACCGGCGTTGTTGGCGTCGCGCGGGTTGATCTCGACGAACATATCCTGCTGCAGCTCCGCCAGCCACGGGTTGGAACGGGTCTCGTCGCCGCCCCCCTCGTACTCGACCAGACGCCCCGAGGTGAGGATGATCGGGTAGTCCTTGGAGTAGTCCTTGGCCTGGATCGAAGCGTAGCGCGTCGGCAGGCGGTAGAAGGACTTGCGATCCTCGTAGGTGGGGTACTTCTCCACCAGATCGCGGCGGTTGGTGTAGAGCGGCTCGCGATGGATCGGCACCGGGTCGGGGAAGGTCCAGACCACGGTACGCGCCTTGGCGTTGCCGAAGGGCGCGCAGCCGTGCTTGATGGCGACGCGCTGGATGCCGCCGGAGAGGTCGGTCTTCCAGTTCTTGCCCTCGGCCGCGGCCTGCTCCTGCGGCGTCAGGTCATCCCACCAGCCCAGCTTCTTCAGCAGCGCATCGCTGAACTCCGGATAACCGTCGCGGATCTCGGAACCCTTGGAGAAAGCCCCCTCGGCCAGCAGGTTGACACCGTTGCGTTCGACGCCGAAACGGGCGCGGAAGGTAAGACCGCCCGCGGCCACCGGCATGCTCATGTCGTACAGATTCGGCGTGCCGGGGTGCCCCATCTCGGCCGTGCCCCAGCAGGGCCAGGGCATGCCGTAGAAGTCGCCGTCGCAGGGTCCGCCCTCGGCCTTCAGCGAGGTGTAGTCGAAGGTGCCCCAGTTCTTCTGATGCTTCTTCAGACGCTCGGGACTCTGACCGGTGTAGCCGATGGTCCACATCCCGCTGTTGAACTCGCGGGTGATATCCTCGATCAGCGGCT
>JAGRGU010000085.1 GCA_020445335.1 Gammaproteobacteria bacterium | reverse complement strand
TGAGCGTCTGCCCCTGGGTCGGGGTGGTGTCGTCGATCGTGACGCTGCCGGCATCGTTGACGTTGGTGACTGCGGCGGTGGCGGCGCTGAGCAGGGATTCGGCGCTGCCGAGGTTGTCGCTGTAGCTGGCGGCGACCGAGATGACCGCGCCGACGTCGGCCTGGGTGGTGGTGTGGTTGTCGCCGGTGGCGCCGGCGATGGCGACGCCGTCGCGGTACCACTGGTAGTCGATCGGTCCGCTGGCGCCGTCGATATCGAAGATACTCGCGATCAGCATCTGCCCCTGGGTCGGGGTGGTGTCGTGGATCGTAATCAGACCGGCGTCGTTGACGTTGGCGACCGGGTCGGTGGCGGCGCTGAGCGGTGACTCGGCGCTGCCGAGGTCGTCGCTGTAGGTTGCCGAAACGGTGATCGCCCTGCCGACGTCGATCTGGTAGGTGGTGTAGCTGGCGCCGGTGGCGCCGGCGATGGGTATGCCGTTGCGGTACCACTGGTAGCTGATCGCGCCGCTGGCACCGTCGGTGTCGGATACGCTGGCGTTGAGCGTCCCTCCCTGCTCGGGCGAGGTATCGTCGATCGTGACCACGCCCGGATCATTGGCGTTGACCACCGCGGCGGTCGCGGTGCTGGTCATGCTCTCAAGATTTCCCGGCGTGTCGGTATAGCTGGCGGTGACCGCGATCAGCGTGCCGACGTCAGCCTGGGTGGTGGTGTAACTGACGCCGTTGGCGCCGGCGATGGCGACACCGTCGCGCAGCCATTGATAGCTGATGGCGCTGGCTATGCCGTCGGCGTCCGCCAGCGTGTTGGCGGCTGTCAGCATGTCACCCTGCGTCGGCGAGATGTTGTCGATGGTGACGCTGCCGCTGGGCGGGTTGTTGCTCAGCGTCACGGAGATGCCGGCCTGGGCGCTGCCGCTCGAGAAGGCGCTGCCGCTGCCAGGGTCGCCGTAGCTCGGCGAGCCGCCAGTGGAGGCGGTGCCGCTGCTCTGGTCCCAGGCGTGGAAGGTGACGGCCGGGTTCTCGGCATTGACGCCGTCGGGCTGGTAGCGGATCCAGGCGTTCGGGTCGAGCAGCAGCGCGCTGTTGTCGGCGACCGCGCCGAAACTCTGCCAGCTGCCGTCGAGGCCGTCGCTGGAGTCGGTCGAGTATTGCCAGAGGTTGTTGCCGGAGAGCGCGCTGACGGCGATGCCCAGCGTGTCGCCATCGACATCGGCCGCGGTCAGGCCTGCAAGGATGGTGGCGACCTGCACGCCGCTGCTGCTGTTGTCGGTGGTGGTGGAACCCAGGCTGAACGGACCTCCGCTCAGCGTCGGCGCGTCGTTGCTCCCCTGTACGCTGATCGTTGAGGCGATATTCGGCGTCGAGCTGTCGTCACCGCCGCCGGAGTCGCTCAACCCGGTCAGCGTCACCACCCGGTCGGAGCTGTCGGGATTGTCACTGTAGTTGCGGTAGCTCATGCCGTCGATCAGCGTCTGCAGCTCAGCGCTGTCGAGCGCGTTCAGCGAGAGTGTGACGGTGGCGGTGGTGCCGCTTACGCTGACGCCGAGATCGAACTGCGCGGTCGAGGCGGTGGCGCCATCGGTCAGAAAAATGGCGGCGCCGCCGAGCGTGAGTCTCTCCGCGCCGCCATCGTTGACGTTGCTCACCGTCAGCGTCATGCGGATGAACTGCTGTCCTGCGTCGACGGTGCTGGCGGAGCTGCCGCTGAACGGATTCACCGCGGCACCGCCTTCGGTGAAGGTCGGGTTGGTGGCGGTGGCGGTCAGGGTCGGTGCGCTGTTGATGTTCTCCGCCTGCAGGCTGAGCAGATAGAGCGCACCGCGATCGATGCCGCCGTCGTCGTCCTGCTCGGCGCCGATCAGCAGGTCGACGACGCCGTCTCCGTCCAGGTCGCCGAGCCCCGTGGCCGAAACGCCGAACCAGTCGTCGTTGTCGAGGTTGGCCGAGAGCCCGCCGGCGCCGGAGGAGAGCTTCTGCTCCCCCTTGACCGTGCCGTCGGGGTTGAGGAAAAGCAGGTAGGCTGCACCCTGGTTGCTGCCGCCGTCGTCGTCGGCGTCGGCGCCGACCAGAATATCGACCGTGCCGTCGCCGTTCGCGTCGCCGACGGCGACTACGCTGACGCCGAACGCATCGCCGTCATCCAGCGCGGCACTCAGCCCGCCGCTCAGTCCCGAGATCTTCTGCTCGGCTCTGACCGTACCGTCGCCGTTCAGGAACAGGATATGCACGGCGCCGCGGTCGCTGCCGCCATCGTAGAGCGATCCCACGGCGATATCCCGGTTGCCGTCGCCGTCGAGGTCGCCGAGGCCGGCGACGCTGACGCCGAATCTGTCGCCGTCGTCGAGCACGGCGGTCAGTCCGCCGCTGCCGTCCGAGATCTTCTGTTCGCTCTTGACCGTACCGTCGGCGTTCAGCATCAGCAGATAGACCGCGCCGTGGTTGGTACCGCCATCGTCATCGGTCTCAACGCCGACGGCTATATCGTTGATGCCGTCACCGTCGATATCGCCGATGCCGGCCAGCGCGCGGCCGAACTTATCGTTGTCCGAGAGCGGATCGCTCATTCCGCCGGCGCTGGCGGAGATCTTCTGCTCCGCCCTGACAGTGCCGTCGCTGTTCAGAAACAGGATATAGACGGCGCCGCGGTCGTTGCCGCCGTCGTCGTCGTAGTTGGCGCCGACGGCGATATCGTTGATGCCGTCGCCGTCGATATCGCCGATGCCGGCCAGCGCGCGGCCGAAGGCGTCATCGTCGTCCAGGACCGCGCTCAGCCCGCCGGTGGTGTCGGAGATCTTCTGCTGTGCCTTGACCGTGCCGTCGGCGTTCAGGAAGAGGATATGGACCGCGCCGCGGTTGCTGCCACCGTCGTCGTCGCTGCGCGCGCCCACGGCGACGTCGACCACGCCGTCGCCGTCGATATCGCCGATCGAGGCGACGCTGGCGCCGAACCTGTCTTCGTCGTCCAGCACGGTGGCGAGTCCGGCCACGGTTGCAGCGGAGAGCTTTTGGGTGGCAGCGACGATACCGTCGGTCGCCACGCTCAACGGCAGATCGAGCCAGTCGGGCTGGCCGTCGTGGTCGGAGTCGACGGCGTCGCGCGGGTCGCCGTCGCCGTCGGGGTCGGCATTTTCGGCGCTGGTCGGGGTGCCATCGTCGTCGTCGTCGCTGTCGAGCCAGTTCGGTGTGCCGTCGCCGTCGCTGTCGGGTCCGGGGCTGGTCGCCGGGTCGTAGTCGCCGTCGCCGTTGGCGTCTTCGCGATGATCCCACAGACCGTCGCCGTCGGTGTCGGCGGGGAGAACCGCGATCGTGGCAATGTCGCTGGCGCTGGAGAAGGCCGAGCTGCCGCCGCCCGCACCGCTGTCGGCGTAGTCGCCGGCGCTGCCGCTGCTGCCGTCCCAGGCGCGGAAGGTGAGGCTGGCACTGCCCTGGAAGTGGCTGTCGGGGACGAAGCGCAAGCGGTCGCCGGCAGCCAGCAGCAGCGCGTGGTCGGCGCCGAGCGAACCGTCGTCGACGTTGCTCCAGCTGCCGCCGCCGTCGCTCGAGTACTGCCAGCTGCCGTTGCTGTCGTCGACTGCGATGACCGCAATCGACTCAGTCGCGCCGTCGGCGTCGCTGATCGAGCCGTCGACGACGATCGCGGCGACGCTGTCGCCGGCGCTGTCGAAGTCGTTGACGACGATGGAAGTCAGCGTCGGGTCGGCGTCGGCCAGCAGCGGCGCGCTGTTGATGGTTACCGTCGCCGCCGCTGTGACGACGCCGCTGGCGTCGTTCCAGGCGACGGCGTAGGTGTCGGTGCCCAACGCGGCGATCGCCGGCATCGCCTGGTCGCCGACGTCCGCGACCAGCACAGTCGTCGCACCGGCAATGGAGCCGTTGGCGTTGAGCTGCTGCAGTTTGATATCGCCGCCATCGGCGGTGGTCTGGTAGGCGATCAGCACCTCGCCCGCATCGGTCATCGCCACCGAGGGGTTCAACGAACCGGAGGTGCCGATGCCGGCCCAGGCGCCGAGCCAGTTGCCGGCGGTGAAGATGTTGCCGCCGTCGGCATCGAAAGCGCGGGCGTAGATCTTCGGCAGAGTCACCTCTTCCTTGTAGGCGATGGCGAAGGCGCCCGAGGCGTTGGCGTCGATGCTCAGACCGGAGGTGGTGGAGAGGCCGCTGTCGATCTGTGTCTTGGCGCCGGCCATGGTGCCGTCTGCGCCGAAGCGCTGGAAGTAGGCCTTGTTGCCCGACTCCTCCTCCCAGGCGATGACGAATTTGCCGTCGGCCTGCCAGGCCACCACCGGATCCTTCTCGCTGGTGCCGCCATCGGTGGCGGTGTGGGCGATGATCTCGTTGGCGTCCATCGCCGAGCCGTCGTCGTTGAAACGGCGAAAGAAGACGCCCTGGTCGTCGCCGGGTCCCTGTCCCTCCCAGACGACGATGAAACTGCCGTCGTCGGCGACGTCGAGCGAGGCGTCGGACTGCGCGCCGCTGTTTTCGGTGTTGACGCGGAACTCACCCCCGGCGGCGCTGCCGTCGGCGTTGAACTGGCGTGCGTAGACGCTGCTGGCGGTGCCGTCCTGGCCGTAGCCGCTCCAGCTGACGACGAAGTCGCCGCCGGCGTCGATGCCGACCGAGGCGTGGCGCTGATCGCCGGCCGTGGTCTGGTTGACCAGAATTGTGGCGCCCAGCGCGTTGCCGTCGTTGTCGTAGCGCTGCGCGTAGACGCCCCAGCCGTCGCCGTCTTGCCACGCTTTCGACCAGACCACCACCTGCTCGCCGCTGGCGTTTATCGCCACCGCCCTGGCGCTGCCCGCGCCGTCGCTGGAGATCTCCTCGGTGACCAGCGAGTTGCCATAGCTGTAGAGTTCCAGGATATCGGCCGCCGACAGCGCGCGGTCGTAGACCCGGCCGTCGTCGATGAAGCCTTGGTACTCCTCACCGTAACCGCCTTTGTTGAGATCGCGCCCCCAGACCATGTAGTCGAGTTTGCTGACGTCGTCGATGAATTCGGTGGAGGCGGCGCTGCCGTCGATGTAGTCGAGGTTGGTGGTGACCTGCGCACCGTTGACGTAGAGCTTGTTGCCACCGCTGTCGACGGTGACCGCGATGTGGGTCCAGCTGTTCTTCGCCACCAGCCCGGATTCGGTCTCCAGGTCTATGTACCTGCTGTTGCCGCTGAAGACGCCGAAGCCGAGGGTGCCGTTGGAAGAGACACCGAGCACCACGCGTGAGTCGTCGTCGCCCGAGTCGGAGAGCTCGAAGACGGTGGTGAAGCTGGAGGCGTTGTGGTAGACCCAGGCGGCGATGGTGCCCTCGCCGACGTTTTTGAAATTGCCGACGTGGCTGCTCAGATCGACGAAGTCGTCGGCACCGTCGAGGCTCAGCTTGCCGGCACCGATCATGTTGGTCGCGCCGTTGGTATCGATCAGCGCGCCGTTGCTGAGCGTGCCGTCGTAGCCGTTGCCACTGGCATCCGTCGCATCGCTGTCGAAGCTGTTGTGCAGTATCAGGCCGCTGCTGATGTCGAGGGTGGCGTACCAGTGCGGCTGCAACCGTGCGCCGAACGGGGTCGTCTCCAGTGTGCCGGAGCGGTACTCCAGATCCCAGTCGCCGCCGAGCGCGGCGTGACCGGTGGCGTCGTCGGAGGCGGCGACGTCGGTGCCGGTCAATTGCGCCAGCGCGTCGACCAGCGCACGACCCTCGGCATCGGCCGCCAGATCGCAGCCGTAGAGCAGCAGGTCGGCCCCTTCGCCGAGATTTTCCGACCAGGCACCGAACTCGTCGGCGCGGGCATCAAGCAGTTCGCCGTCGAGCCAGCTGGCGCCGAGCTGCAGGCCGCCGCCGGCGCCGTGCGAAATGATGTGCAGCGCGTCGACCCCGCCGTGAAGCGCGAGGCTCTCGCCAATCTGCTGTACGCCGTCGCGCCCGGCGTCGAGCAGGTATATCTGCAGCTCGACCCCGGCGCGCTCGGCGCGGATCTGTTCGATCAGGCCCTGATAGTCGTCGACGCGACTGTCGACGAACAGCAGCTCCCCGGCGGAACCGCGCTCTCCGGTTTCACCGAGCAGCGACAGCACGCTGGCGTCATCCGCCGCGGCCGGGTCGTCAGAGAAGAGATCCAGCGCCAGCGGCGTATCGGCCGCTATATCCTGCTGCGGCGCGCTTACGGTCAGGTCCGCCACCTCGACCGCTGCCTGCTCCCAGGGTGCGTCGTCCTCGCCGCCGTCGACACCGGGCAGCCCGGCCAGCGCCAGCGCGTCGGCCGAGAGCAGCATGCGCGGCTCCATCAGCTCCATCGACAGCCTGGAGGTTTGGCGGTGGTTGCGCTTGCTCGACATCTGCGGGGGTGGCCGTCTGATCGACGCTCTGGTTGTTTGTCGCCGGTGCCGCTTCAGTCGCGGCTGGCGGCAGCGTCCATCGCCAGCGCCGGGGCGGAGAGGGTGGCCGTGGCCGTCACCTGCACCTGCTCGATGGTCAGCCTGCATTTGACGCCGGCGGCGATGGTGTAGTCGGGATTGGGCAGCCGCAGGCGCACGCCGAAGGTGCCGCTGGCGGCGTCGCCCATGCCGTCGACCGCCGCCACCTCGGCGCTGAGCGCTGCGCTCTGGGTCACCTCCGATACCACGCTGGCGCGCATCCCCGGCCGGATCTTGCCGAATTCGGCCATCGGCACGATCGCTTCGACGTAGAGCGGGTCGAGTTGAGCGATGCGCAGAATCGCCTCGTCCTCGACGAACTCGCCGGGGTGGTGCAGGCGCTGGATGACGACGCCGTCTATCGGGCTGCGGATCTCGCGCCTTTTCAACACCTCTTGCGAGCGCTGCAGCTCGAGCTGGCGCTGGCGCAGCAGATCCTTGGCGTCCTGCAGCCGCCAGATGGCGAGATTGGCTTCGCGCTCCGCCTGGTCGCGCTCGTCGATCGAGACCACCTTGTCGCGGTGCAGGGTCTTGACCCGTTGCAGGCTGCGCTTGTCGAACAGCAGGCTCACCTCGCGCAGTTTGACCGCGGCCTGGGTTTCGGCGCGCATCTGCGCCAGGTTGCGCTCGACCCGTTCCACCTCCGATTCCAGGCTGGCCAGCAGCTGGTTCCTGCCGACCCGGTCGCTGCGGTCGGCGTTGACCTGCTCCAGTACGCCCGGCACCGCGGCGCCGACACCGACGATGGCGGAGGGGACGATGACGCAGTCGAATCCCTTGGCTTCGCCAGCCGCCAGGGCGTTCATGCCGCACCCCAGCAGCAGCGGCAGAAGGGAGAGGGAACGGATTGTCTGGCTTTTGCTACGCATGTCGTCTGTTCTCGGAAACGGGTGTGAATTCGCTTCCCTCTTTTTCGGCGAGCGACCGGAAAACTGTAGCGATTCCGAAGAGTTGCTGTCGCAGTGAGCGTGCCGTCGCCGATTGAACCACAAGATCAATCGGTAATAGCGAATCAGACGATTTTTCGCCGCCGGTTTTTGCTTTCGGCGCGGGCGCTAGACACCCAGGCGGGCGAGCAGCAGTTGGCGCGCGGAGCGGTACCAGCGGCTGGCGAGCGTCTCCGGTGTGTGCTCGAAGCGCACCTGGATGCGCGATCCGGGCGGCGGGCGTCGCGCGGAGGGGGGCAGTTCGATCTCGTACTGAAACACCGGATCGAGCGTGGTGACGCCGGTGGGGTCGCGCGCGTCGATCGCGATGCGGCCGTCCCGCAGGGTGCCGAGCAACGCGCTCGGCAGGCGGTAGGAGCCGGAGGGGGTGTCCGCCAGCAGACGGACCCGCTGCTCGCTGCCGGCCACGCCCGGGTAGCGCGCGGCCACCGCGCGGGTGTCATGGCGTACGCGGATGGCGTCCGCCTGGGCGACGACGACGCTGGCGCTGGCCACTGCTCCCGGTTGGTGGATCGCGCCCAGCAGCTGCCCCTTCTCGGCGAAGCGCCCCTCCAGGTCTGCGGGGCGGAGCAGCTCAAGTTCGCCGCTCGCCGGGCTGACGACGACCAGCGCGTCGAGCTGGCGCTGCTTCTCGGCGATCTCCGAAGACAGCTCGTCGAGCTGCTCCTGCAGGATCGCGCTGGCCACCCGGTCCTGCATGCGCGCCGCCTGCAGGCGCGCGGTCAACTCCCGCTGCCGCGCCGCCAGCACCCTGGCTTCGCTCTGCAGCGGGTCGTTGCGCAACCGCAGCAACGGCGTGCCCACCGCGACCCGGCTGTCGTCGGGCTGCAGCAGCTCGACCACCACGCCGGAGCCGGCCGACCTGACGATGGCCCGCTCGGGCAGTCGGATCACACCCTCGGCCAGGGTATTGGAGGGGAGGGGCGTGGCGAGCAGGATCGCGGCGGCCGCCAACGTGGCCGCGGCCACCGTCCAGCCACGCGAACGGCGCCCGCGCAGCACCTCGGCGGCGAGCAGGTAGCGCAGCAGCCGGTAGAGTGGCAGCAGCAGCTGCGACAGTACCACCCAGGTCGCCAGCAGCGTGCCGACGATGAAGAACTTGCCGGCCACGTAGAGGGCGATGCTGACGCCGATGACGAGCCGGTAACAGAAGGAAGCGAGCCCGTAGCAGAGAAACCAGCCACGCTCCCCGGGGGCGATCAGCGGTGACTCCGCCTGTGCCAGTCCGAGCAGGTAGCGCTGCGCCAGATAGCCGTAGTAGCGCTGCGCGCGGCTGGCGAGGTTGGGGATCTCGAGCAGATCGGCGAGCACGTAGTAGCCGTCGAACTTGAGCAGCGGATTGCCGTTGAAGAGCAGCGCCGAGAGCCCGCCGACCAGCATGATGTCGAAGGCCAGATCGCGCACCATGCCCGGCTGCACCGACAGCCAGACGAACAGGCCGAGCGCCGCCAGCAGCAGTTCGACCATGATGCCGGCGGCGCCGACCAGCACGCGGCGCCACTTCTGTGGGAAGGCGGTCGCCGAGGAGGCCTCGACGTAGGGCACGGGCACGAACACCAGCAGCATGATGCCGAGCTCGTGAACCTTGCCGCCCCAGTGGCGGATGGCGTAGGCGTGGCCGAGTTCGTGCAGTCCCTTGACCAGCGGGTAGCTGAACCACAGCAGCAGCAGGTTGGCCGGGTCGAGCAGCCGGCTTTCGCCGTGCAGCAACAGCGCCTCGCCCTGCTGCAGCGCCAACACGCCGGCGAGCGTGACGACCGCCAGCCAGAGCAACAGTGCGCTCCAGTGAAACAGCGGCCTGACCAGCGGCAGCGTGCGCTGCAACAGGCGGTCCGGGTCGAACAGCGGCAGTCGCACCGCCAGCGGCCGTGTCAACTGCGCCAGGCGACCCTTGCCGCTCTGTTGCCGCCACTGCCGGTAGAGCCGCTCGCTGTCGCTCCCTTCGGCCTGCCACAGCAGGTCCGCCGAGCGCAGCCGCAGCAGCAGATTCAGCGCCTCGCGGCGCATCGCCCGGTCCGGCTGCGCCGGTGCGGCGAGCTGCGCCAACGCCTGCTCCAGGCTGGTCTCGCCGTCGAGCAGGCGAAGCAGCCGGTAGGCGGATTGGCTGAAGTGGTAGTGACGGCCGCTGGCACGATCGTGCAGCAGGTACCAGTCGATGCCGCGAAACGGCATGCGCTGCCAGGCGGTATGCGAGCGCAGCCGCGGACGCAGCTGCCCCAGCTTTTGCCAGTCGTCGTCGATGGCCGGTCGCGTCATACCCTCACCTCAGGGCAGCCAGGCCCAGAGCCGGTAGCGCATCCAGTCGGAGATCTCGTGGCTCCAGATCCAGAACCGGCTGCGCTCGCCGGCATCGACTTTGGCGACGCCGCGCAGTCCCGGACGCAGATCCTCGTCACCGTCGAGCAGACGCGCCTCGACGCGGAAGCGGCCGGCGTTTTCACTCCCCCCCGGCATGCGCGTGATATTGCTGACAGTGAACCGCAGCGGCCGCTCCGGACGCGCCGCGAGCAGCAGGGTGCCATGTTCGCCCGGGTCGATCTCGGCTATGTCGCGCCCCGCCACTTCGATCGCGACGCGGTAGTCGGCGAGCGGTGCCACCTCAAGCAGCACCTCGCCGCGTTTGACCGGCTTGCCGAGCGAGCGGCTCAGATCGCCGGCCACCACCACGCCGTCGAAGGGGGCACGCAGTCTGACCCGCTCGAGCTGCTGCTGTAGCAGCTCGATGCGCGCCTCGGCCTGCGCGATCTGCGCCTCGAAGATGCGCGCCTGAGCGTGCTCGAGCCGGGCCAGCGCCTGGCGGTACTGCTTCTCCAGTTCGCTTTGTTCCCCCTGTAGCTGGCGCAGCTCGAGCTTGAGTTCGCGGTCCTCCAGCTCGGCCAGCAGGGTGCCCCGGGCGACGGTCTCGCCGGCGCGCGCGTGGGCGCTGGCGATGTAGCCGTCGAACGGCGCGATCAGCGCCCGGTGCAGCGCCCCTTCCAGCTCGGCGGGCCCACCGACCCGGTAGCGGTCGCCGCCGGCGAGATATAGCCCGGCGGCGAGCAGCAGAAAGGCGATGAGCGCGCGGCGTAACAGCGCGGCGTGCGGGCGGGTCTCCTGCTGCCGCTGCCCGGATATCGACAGACGTCTCTCTCCCGCTCTCTTCAGTGCCAGCAACGGGCCGAGATGGGTCGCCAGACCCTTCAACTGGTTCAGCTCTGCCGCGGAGTGCGGTTCGGCCCGCTGCGACTCGCAGCAGAGGGCGCCGAAGTGTCCGCTGCCGGCCGGCAGCAGCAGTGTCACCACCGCGCTGTCTCTCTCCGTCTCGGCCAGGGCGTGGTGCGCCGGCGGGTCGCCGTCGGCGGGCCAGTGCAGCAGCGGGGCGCGCGTCTCCGCCTCCTGCATCGCCGAGCGCAACAGCCTGGCCAGTTCGCTGCGGGCCGGTATCTGCGCGCTGTCGGAGAGCGCCAGCAGTTGATAGCCGCGCTGTCGCTTCAACCCCAGCGCGACCCGCTCGTAGCCGCAGCGGTGTGCCAGATATCCGCAAAGCGCGATCGCCGCGTGATGCAGCGACTGGGCCTGCAGCACGCACTGGATCGCGCCGGCCAGCAGCTGCTCCTGCTCGTTGTTGCCGCTCTGATGCTGCAGCAGTCCGAGCCAGCTGTTGCCCCATTCGATCAGACGCAGCACCGAGCGGTGCTGCGAATCGGGAATCCGCTCCAGGGAGATGGCGATCGCGCCTTTGATCTCTCCATCGGAATCGATCGGATGGGCGATGCGCAGCAACGGACCTTTACCGTCGGCGCGCGCGCGCGGCGTTGCGGTCACCGCGCCGTCGCTCTGCTCGGCCATATCGAGCAGCTTCCGCAACTCTTCGTCCGTGCTGCCGTTGACTGGCCAGACCACGCTGAGGCTCTCGGCCTCCTCTCCACGCGGGTGGACTCTGGCGCAGGCGGAGACCGCCCCGGGCATGGCCTGGCACTGCAGCGACAGCCAGGATTGCAGTAGTGCTTGGTTCATTGGGTGGGTGATCGGCTCACAGAGACTGACTCGCACATATATCGGCGCAGGATTTAAAAACCTTGAACCCATGGAGATGGACAAGAAGCGGGTTCGATCGAAGCCCGAGTCAGTCGAATCCGGCCGTTATCAAATGCACTGTCACCGGTGCTCGCTTTTCAGCTCGCGCCGGCCGGGTGGGAAACAGATTCCGCGGTACTGGTTCACATTTTTTACACTATTCCTGATTGGAACTTTCTTCCCATTCCAAGTTGCTGAAATAAAACCATATTATTGACAGGCATATAAATTGCTTGGTGCCACTCAACGGCTGTTGTGGCCCTCCCGTTGCGGCACTCACGGCGATATCGCAGCGCTACAGTAGGCGATCGCACCGAGCTTTTTCAGCTCTTTCGCCGCACGGGAGGGTCATGCAGGCCAGGGACGGATGCCGAACCCGAAGGCCCATTGTTGAGAGTCCGGGGGGGCGGTTTAACCCAGCGCTGACTGCCGTCAGGGAGTGAGCGGAAGCCAACATGCAGGCAACTAGATGTATAGAAAATATTATGGTTTGACCGCAGATCCCTTTCGTCTGAGCCCGGATCACGTCTTCTGCTTGCCGCACAGATCCTTTGCCAAGGCCAAGGCCTACATGCGCTATGCGATGCATCGCGGCGAAGGCTTCGTGATGATTACCGGCGCGCCGGGAACGGGAAAGACCACGCTCATCGATGCACTGGTGGCGGAGGTGAAAGCGGAGAGCTACCGTCTGGCGCGGCTGTTGAGCGCCCAGGTCGAGGCCGACGATGTCCTCAGGCTGGTGGCATCGGCATTCGGATTGCCGCTGGAGCAGGCTGACAAATCGACCATCCTGCAGCGGCTGACCGAGCGCTTCGGCAGCGATTTCCGGCAGGGCCGTCGCTCATTGCTGATCATAGATGAAGCCCAGGGGCTGGGGCTGAGCGCGCTCGAGGAGCTGCGCCTTCTGACCAACGCGCGCGAGGGGGGGCAGCCGCTGCTGCAGATCTTCCTGGTGGGGCAGGAGGAGTTGCGTGAGATGGTGACCTCGCCGCAGCTGGAGCAGCTCAACCAGCGCATGATCGCCGCCTATCACATGGATCCGCTCAAGCCGGAGGAGTTTGTCGCCTATATCCTGCATCGTCTTAGGAAAGCGGGCTGGCAGGGGCGGCCGGCGCTCGAACCCGACCTGTTCGCACCCATTTTCCGCGTCAGCAACGGAGTGCCGCGACGCATCAACCACATCTGCAGCCGCCTGCTGCTGCACGGCTTTCTGGAAGAGAAGTCGCGCCTCGACAGCGCCGACGTGGAGGTGGTGGTCAAGGAGCTGAGGGCCGAGCACTATGCGCTGGACGAGCGTTCGACGCTGCTGGCTCAGGAGCGCTTCAACGCCGAGGATCTGCACAGCATCGCGCAGTCGGCGATGACCGTCCGGGAGACGCAGGCGCCGCAACCGGTCGCCGTGGCAGACCCCTCGGTCACGTCTGCATCCACTCCGCCGGACGAGGCGCGGCAGAGTGACGACAGCCCCGCGCAGCTCTCCGCGGAAGTGGTGCCGCAAACTCAGCAGGCGGCAGCGGCGACAGCCCCTGAAGAGGCTGAGCCGATGGTTCCGCTGCTGACCCGCCGCGTACCGTCCTCCGCCGAAGCGGAGCCGGAGCGGCCGACGGCCGAGCCGGTATCTGAAGCGAACTCCGGGCATGGCGCGCTGATCCCGGCGCTGGTCGCATCGCTGTTGATCACGGCGCTGCTATTGGCCGTCTCGGTGGCGCCCATGCAGCATCTCGAGCGGGTCGCCTCGCAGGCCGTCTGGCAGACGCTGGGGGTTATTCAGGTGCGCGACCGCATCATGCACTGGTCAGGCGGACGCCTGCCGCTGAGCCACGCCGGCAGGAGTGGAAAGCAGCCGGTGATTCTCGAGAAGATCGAGCGTGCCCACAGCTCCGAGCAGAAGCGGGTCGCGTCCAGGCTCTGACCCCCGCAGCCACCGCTTACTCCATGGGTCTGCCATCGCGGCGGTGGCAGACCTTTCCCCGATCTACTGTTAGAATCAGCCCTTTTCATTCGGCGGAGTAGGCGCGCATGTTCAGCAAAGAGATGCAGATCCAGGGTTACGATGATGAGTTATGGGCTGCCATACAGGGTGAGGAGCAGCGGCAGGAGGAGCACGTCGAGCTGATCGCCTCGGAGAACTACACCAGCCCGCGGGTGCTGCAGGCGCAGGGGTCGGTGCTGACCAACAAGTACGCAGAAGGTTACCCCGGCAAGCGCTACTATGGCGGTTGCGAATACGTCGATAAGGTCGAGCAGCTGGCGATCGACCGCGCCAAACAGCTGTTCGGCGCCGACTATGCCAATGTGCAGCCGCACTCCGGCTCGCAGGCCAACGCTGCGGTCTATATGGCGCTGTGCGCGCCCGGTGACACTGTGCTCGGCATGAGTCTGGCGCATGGCGGCCATCTGACCCACGGCGCCAAACCCAACTTCTCGGGCAAGATCTATAACGCGGTGCAGTATGGCCTCGACCCCGCGACCGGCGAGATCGATTACGACGAGGTCGAACGTCTCGCACAGGAGCACAAGCCGAAGATGATCGTCGCCGGCTTCTCCGCCTATTCGCGCATCATCGACTGGGACCGCTTCCGCCGGATCGCCGACAGCGTCGGCGCCTATCTGTTCGTCGACATGGCGCACGTTGCCGGGCTGATCGCGGCGGGCCTCTACCCCAGCCCGGTGCAGATCGCCGACGTTACCACCACCACCACGCACAAGACGCTGCGCGGGCCGCGCGGCGGTCTGATACTGGCCAGGGCCAATCCGGAGATCGAGAAGAAACTCAACTCGCTGGTCTTTCCGGGCACCCAGGGCGGTCCGCTGATGCATGTCATCGCGGCCAAGGCGGTGGCCTTCAAGGAGGCGATGGAGCCGGAGTTCAAGGCCTATCAGGCGCAGGTGATGGAGAATGCGCGGGCGATGGTCAAGGTGTTCATCGAGCGCGGCTATGACGTCGTCTCCAACGGCACCGACGACCATCTGTTCCTGGTCAGTTTCATCAAGGCGGGACTTACCGGCAAGGATGTCGACGCCTGGCTGGGGGCGGCCAACATCACCGTCAACAAGAACGCGGTCCCCAACGACCCGCAGTCGCCGTTCGTCACCAGTGGCATTCGTGTCGGCACGCCGGCGCTGACCACGCGCGGTGTGGGTGCGGAGGAAGCGGCGGCGCTGGCCGGCTGGATGTGCGACCTGATCGACGCGCGCGGCGACGCGGCGGTGATCGATCGGGTCAAGGCGCAGGTGCTCGAACTCTGCCGGCGGCACCCCGTCTACCGCTGACATGCGCTGCCCCTTCTGCTCGGCGCAGGATACCAAGGTGGTCGACTCCCGCTTGGCCGGGGAGGGGGATCAGGTGCGTCGCAGGCGCCAGTGCCTGGAGTGCAACGAGCGTTTCACCACCTACGAGCACGCCGAGTTGACGCTGCCGTACGTGGTCAAGAACGACGGCAGCCGCGTCCCGTTCAACGGCGACAAGCTCGCCGCCGGGATCACCCGCGCGCTGGAGAAGCGTCCGGTCGGCACCGAGCAGGTGGAAGATGCACTCAACCGCATCCGCCGCCGGATGCTCGCGAGCGGCGAGAAGGAGGTCGCCTCGCGCCAGATCGGTGAGTGGGTCATGGATGAGCTGCGAGCGCTCGATCATGTCGCCTACGTGCGCTTTGCCTCGGTCTACCGCAAATTCGAGGATGTCAACGCCTTTCGCGAGGAGATCGAGCAGCTCGAGCGGGAGCTGCCGCCGGAGGCGAGGCGCCAGCAGCTGGATCTGCTGGCGCAGGATGGAACCGAAGAGTGAGCGTCGCCGATTTTCGCCACATGGCCCGCGCCATCCAGCTGGCCAGGCGCGGACTCTACACCACCCAGCCCAACCCGCGTGTAGGCTGCCTGCTGGTACGCGACGGGGAGGTGGTTGGCGAGGGGTTTCACCGCTGGGCCGGTCAGCCGCACGCGGAGCCGCTCGCGCTGGCGCAGGCCGGTGCGCGGGCGCGCGGCGCTACCGTCTACGTTACGCTCGAGCCATGCGCCCATCAGGGGCGTACGCCGGCCTGCGCGGACGCTCTGATCGCAGCCGGCGTCAGCCGCGTGGTGGCGGCCATGGAGGATCCGAACCCGCTGGTAGCCGGCAAGGGGTTCGCGCGCCTGCGCCAGGCGGGCATCAGCGTCTCCAGCGGCGTGCTCGAAGCCGAGGCGGCGGCGCTCAATCCGGGTTTCATCCGACGCATGCGCCACGGCAGGCCTCTGGTGCGCTGTAAGCTGGCGATGAGTCTCGACGGCCGCACTGCCATGCGCAGCGGCGAGAGCCGCTGGATCAGCGGCGACGCGGCGCGGCTCGACGTACAGTTGCTGCGCGCGCGCAGCGGTGCGATCGTCACCGGAATCGGCACCGTTCAGGCGGATGACCCGGCGATGAACGTGCGTGTCGGCGCCGCCCAGCTGGCGGGGCTGGCCGATGATGAGCGACCGCATCAGCCGCTGCGCGTGGTGCTGGACCCGTACTTCGAGATGGATCCCGCCGCGCAGATGTTGCGGCTGGCGGGCGAGACGCTGGTGGTCGGTTTGCAACAAGAGGGCGTCACGCCGCCGGCGCTCTCCGGCGCGGAGGTGATCGGTCTGCCGGGCGAGGGGGGGCGGATCGCCTTTGCACCGCTGCTGCGGATGCTGGCGGAACGCGGAATCAACGACGTGCTGATCGAAGCGGGCAGCCGTCTGGCCGGCGCCGCGCTGGCGGCAGGGGTGATCGACGAGCTGGTGATCTACGCCGCGCCGCATCTGATGGGCGATGACGCCCGCGGTCTCTTCCATCTGCCGGATATCCACTCCATGCAGCAGCGGATCGGTCTCGAAGTGATCGATCTGCGCATGGTCGGAAAGGATATTCGAATTACTGCGGTACCGCGTCCGGGATAGGCTCGGGGCGGATTTTGCTTGTCAACATCGCGGCTTCCCGGCCGCCTAGAGCAGGATGCTGAATGTTTACCGGAATAATACAAGCGATCGGCGAACTGGCCGCCATAGAGCAGACCGGAAGCGACCTGCGTCTCTACGTCCGCAGCGGCTCGCTGCCGCTGGCCGACGTCGGCATTGGCGACAGCATCGCCACCAACGGCGTCTGTCTGACGGTGGTCGGGCTGCCCGGTGATGGTTATCTTGCCGATCTCTCCACGGAGACGCTGTCGCTGAGCACGTTCGCCGGACTGCCGGTGAAGGCGAAGTTGAATCTGGAGAAGGCGCTGACGTTGAACACGCCACTCGGCGGGCATCTGGTCAGCGGGCACGTTGACGGCGTCGGCCGGGTTCTGCAGCGCGCCAGTGCCGGCCGTTCCATCCAGTTCGAGATCGAGGCACCGGCACCGCTGGCGCGCTATATCGCGGCCAAGGGTTCGATCTGTGTGGACGGCGCCAGCCTCACCGTCAATGCAGTCGACGGCAACCGCTTCCAGCTCAATATCGTGCCGCATACCGCGGCGCAGACGATCATCCCGGACTACCGGGTCGGCACCCGGGTGAATCTGGAGGTCGATCTGGTTGCCCGCTATCTCGAACGGTTGCTGCTGGGGGAGCGGGCGGCCGAGGTGTCGGCGGAGCCAGGCGTGACGCTGGAGACGCTCGCCCGCCACGGTTTTCTGCGCTGAAGCCGAGAAATCGGGGCCTATCTCCTATCGCTCCCTGCGATGATAGCGTTTTTAGCGAATTTACTTCGCCTATCCCGTTGAAAATATTACTAAATTTTACTTTTGTGCTGCCGCCACCATATTCCGGCGGCCCTCTGTCACAGCGCTGTTGGGTCGCCGGGAAGTCACGATAAAAAAATAGATCCGCCGAAATCGGCGCGGGAGTTGGGTGAGGCCAGAACAAAAATGGAAACGAATCCCTATACCGAGAGTTACGAAATCTCATCGTCGAATCTGCGTTTGGCGATATCCTTTCTCTCCAAGCACCACATCCCCCCTTCGCCGCTCAATTTCAGAACCAGCTACGACTACGTCGCCGGCAGCAACAAGGATCTGAAGCTTGCGCTGGAGCGTCTGCTGCAGAATAGTGAGGAGCTGAGCGACCGCAGCCTGTTCCAGCTCTACCGGCAGTTCTTCGTGCAGGACGATCAGGCGCTGGAGCAGATGCGCCAGGAGTTGCGGCGGATCATCACCGGTATTCAGGGCGAGGTCGGGCGCTCGGGGGCGGATGTCTCCGACTACGCCAATACCCTGCAGGATTTCGCCAGGATCCTGGACACCTCGCCGAGCAACGAGGTGATGCAGAGCGAAGTGCAGCGAGTGATCGACAACACCCGTTCGATGGAGCACTCGCAGCGGGAACTGGAGTCGCAGATGAGCAGCATGCTCAGCGAGGTGGA
The DNA here is from genome assembly GCA_020445335.1 of Gammaproteobacteria bacterium. Lineage (GTDB taxonomy): Bacteria > Pseudomonadota > Gammaproteobacteria > Chromatiales > Chromatiaceae > HKST-UBA178. The sequence goes on along the minus strand of JAGRGU010000085.1, from coordinate 24,337 downwards.
GTCGCTGAGGCGTGAACTGGAACAGGTGCGTGAGGAGTCGATGACCGACGCGTTGACCGGGATCGCCAACCGCAAGGCGTTCGACGCGGAGATGAACAAGCTCTGTTCCGCGGACGGACAACCCATGCCGCACGCCTTCTGCGTGCTGCTGCTGGACGTCGATTTTTTCAAGAAGTTCAACGATACCTTTGGTCACCTGGTTGGCGACAAGGTGCTGCGCTTTATCGGCGCGACGCTGCGCAACAGCGTCAAGGGCAAGGATCTGGCAGCGCGTTACGGCGGCGAGGAGTTCGCGGTGATTCTCCCGGAAACCGGCGTCGACGGCGCGCAGAGTCTCGCCGAGCAGATCCGTCGCGCTGTCTCGGCGGGCAAGTTGCTGAACAAGGAGACGGGTGAGAACTACGGTCGCATCACCATCTCCATCGGTATCTCCAGCTACCTGCCCGGCGACACTCCGGCAACGATGGTGAAACGGGCCGATCAGGGGCTCTACCGGGCCAAGGCGAACGGGCGCGACCGGGTCGAACTGATGCTGCAACCGGCTTCCGAGCCGATCAAGCAGGCAGGCTGACTCCCGCAGCTCCGCCTGTCCGCAGCGGCACCGCTCGGACAGGCGTTTTCGTTTCTCTCAACTTCTCTTCTTTGTTATCATTTCGGGTTCTCTTAGTCGACTTTGGCGGCAGCTGGTGCGGCCCGATCATGGACCTGAATTCAACCCAAGAAATCATCGACGATATTCGTCGCGGCAGGATGGTCGTCATCATGGACGACGAGGACCGTGAGAACGAAGGCGATCTGGTGATGGCTGCCGAGCTGGTCACGCCTGAAGCGATCAACTTCATGGCCCGCTACGGACGTGGACTCATCTGCATGACCCTGACCAAGGAGCGCTGCCAGCAGCTGCGGTTGCCGCTGATGGTCGGGGTCAACGAATCCTCTCACGGCACCAATTTCACCGTCTCGATCGAGGCCGCCGAAGGGGTCACCACCGGCATCTCCGCCACCGATCGCGCCACCACGGTACTCGCGGCCGTCAAGGCGGACGCCGAGCCGAAGGATATCGTGCAGCCGGGGCACATCTTTCCGCTGATGGCGCAACCGGGCGGCGTGCTGGTGCGCGCCGGGCACACCGAGGCAGGCTGCGACCTCACCCGGCTCGCCGGACTGACCCCCGCGTCGGTCATCGTCGAGATCCTCAACGAGGACGGCTCCATGGCCAGGCGCAGCGATCTGGAGCAATTCGCCAGAGAGCATGGGCTCAAGATCGGTACCATCGCCGACCTGATCCAGTATCGGGTGCAGCACGAGAAGACCGTTGAGCGGGTCGACGACTGCTCGCTGCCGACCGAATTCGGCGACTTTCGCATGTACGCCTATCAGGACTGCGTCGACAACGAACTGCATCTGGCGCTGGTCTACGGCAAGGTCATTTCGAGCCAGCCGGTGATGGTGCGCGTGCATATGCAGAATACGCTGTGCGACCTCTTTCCGACTCGTCACGAACGCTGCGGCTGGCCCCTCGCCAGCGCCATGAAACGCATCCGCGAAGAGGGCAGTGGCGTCATCGTGGTGCTGCGCAATCACGACAGCAGTCGGGAGATCATCCAGCGCATGCGCGATCTGCGCTATACATCGCAGGAGGAGGAGGGCGCCAGCTGCCACGACAGCATCAAACATCTGCGTACCTATGGCATCGGCGCGCAGATTCTCTACGATCTGGGGGTGCGCAAGATGCGCGTCATGAGTGCGCCGACCAGTCTGCACGGTATCTCCGGCTTCGATCTGGAAGTGACGGAGTACGTGGGCCGCGATTGAGCTCTCCCGCAGGGAGATCCGGACAACTCCAGCAAGCAACAAGGGTTAGAAAATGGCTATCAAAACGATCGAAGGGGCCTTGAACGTGCGTAAAGCGCGTTTCTGTCTGGTGGTGGCGCGTTTCAACAGTTTCGTGGTCGAGAGCCTGCTCGACGGCGCGGTCGATACCCTGAAGCGCCACGGCGCCGAGGAGTCGGAGCTGACCATCGTGCGCGTGCCCGGGGCGTTCGAGATGCCGCTGGTGTTGGAGAAGCTCGCCGCCAAGCGGGAGCATGACGCGATCGTCGCGCTGGGCGCGGTGATTCGCGGCGGCACCCCCCATTTCGACTATGTCGCCGGCGAGTGCGTAAAGGGCATGGCGCAGGTGAGTCTCAAGCACGGCGTGCCGATCGCATTCGGCGTGCTGACGGTCGATACCATCGAGCAGGCGATCGAACGCGCCGGAACCAAAGCGGGCAACAAGGGCGCGGAGGCGGCGATGTCGGCCATCGAGATGGTCAATGTACTGCGTCAGATCGATTGATGGCGAACAAGAAGAGTCGGGCGCGTCATCACGCGGTACAGGCCATCTATCAATGGCAGATGACGGGGCAGGATATCCGCGACATTCGTGAGCAGTTCATCAGCGAACAGGATCCGAAGTCGTTCGATATCGACTATTTCGAGCAGCTGCTGCGCGGCGTGCCCACCAATCTGTCGCAGCTCGATGGCGAGTTGAAGAGCTGCCTGGATCGCTCCATCGAGAGCGTCGATCCGGTGGAGCGCGCCATTCTGCGCCTCGGCGCGTTCGAGCTGACGATGCGTCCCGAGCTGCCCTATCGGGTGGTCATCAACGAGGCGGTGGAGCTGGCCAAGATTTTCGGCGCCGAACAGGGGCACCGCTATGTCAACGGCGTGCTCGACAAGCTCGCGCAGCGCTGCCGGCAGGGCGAGCTTAAACCCCGGTAAAGGGCTGCCGCGTGTTATCTTTGGCCGCATGGCCTGCACCGAATTCGAACTGATCGAACGCTTCTTCAACGCCGCCACCCGGCCGCGCGAAGACGTTCTGCTGGGGATCGGCGACGACTGCGCGCTGCTCCGCGTGCCGGCCGGTTGCGAACTGGCGGTCAGCATCGATACGCTGGTATCCGGCGTGCATTTCTTCGCCGACGCCGACCCGCAGGCGCTGGGTCACAAGGCCCTGGCGGTCAATCTCTCCGATCTCGCGGCTATGGGCGCAGAGCCAGCCTGGGTGACGCTGGCACTGACGCTTCCCACCGCGGACGAACTCTGGCTGGAGCGGTTCATGGCCGGATTTGCGGCGCTGGCGGATCGTCACCAGGTGCAGCTGGTCGGGGGCGACACCACACGCGGACCTCTCTGCATCACGGTCCAGGCACATGGAGTGGTGCCCCAAGGCGCCGCCCTGCGGCGTGACGGCGCGCGCGTCGGCGACCGCATCGGCGTCACCGGCAGCCTGGGCGACGCCGGCCTGGCGCTGGAAAGGCTGTGTGCGGGCGAACCGCTCGACAGATCGTTGCGCGCACGGTTGGAACAACCCGAGCCGCGCCTGGCGGCCGGCATCGGCCTGCGCCCGCTGGCCAACTCGGCGATCGATCTGTCCGACGGCCTGCTCGCCGACCTGGGACATATCTGCCAGCGCAGCGGCGTCGGTGCACGCCTTGAACTTGCCCGTCTGCCGCTCTCTGAGGCGGTCGAAAAACAGGTCAAGATGCGCTGCGAGTGGTCGTTACCATTGACATCGGGAGACGATTACGAGCTCTGTTTCAGCGTACCCCCGCAGTGCTGTGCGCAGGTGGAAGAGGTCTTGGCCGGAGAGGTTGGCGGCTGCACCTGGATCGGAGTGATCGAAGAGGACCAGGGGGTACGCTGTTACGGAACCGATGGTCGCCTGTCGCGAGCGGTTCAGGGAGGGTATCAGCATTTCCGCGACGCCGATTAACCGACCCGACTGGCGCAACCCTATCCACCTGCTGGCGTTCGGTCTCGGCTCGGGCGCCGCGCCCAAGGCGCCTGGAACCGCCGGCACGCTGGCGGCGATCCCACTGTTTCTGCTGCTGCAGTCGCTTTCGGCTCTCCACTATCTGCTGCTGACGGCGCTGCTGTTTCTGCTCGGGATCTGGCTCTGCGAGCGTACCTCGCGCGATCTGGGCGTGCACGACCACGCGGGCATCGTCTGGGACGAGTGGGTCGGCCTGTTGGTCACGCTCTGGCTGCTGCCCTCCGGCTGGCTCTGGCTGCTTGGCGGTTTTCTACTGTTCAGGGCATTCGATATTCTCAAGCCCTGGCCGATCGGCTGGCTGGATCGTCGCGTCAGCGGTGGGCTGGGGATCATGCTCGACGATCTGGTCGCCGGGCTGTTCGCGTTTTTGCTGCTGCAACTCTGCGCGGCGCTGCTGGGAGGAGGATGAGCTTTGACCGCAATGAGTGGGCAACTACCACGCCATCGCACCGGCGCTGATTGCAAACCGACTCGGGAAAGGAGCAAGAGACGATGCAGAAACAGTACAGGGTAGTGTTGCTCGCGCTGCTCTCCGCGCTCATCTGCGGGAGCGCAGCCGCGGTCGAGCGGATCAAGGTGGTTGCGCTCTTTACCGACAAGGCGATGGTGGAGATCGACGGAGTACGGCGCCTGCTGAAAGCGGGTGCGTCCAGCCCGGAGGGGGTGAAACTGATCTCGGCCAACGCCCGCGGCGCGCTGATCGAAGTCGACGGAAGGCGTGAGCAGTATCGGCTGGGCGCCTCCTACGGCGGAAATTTCGCCCGCGCAAAGGCGTTTGAGGTGCGTATCGCGCGCAATCCACAGGGCGCTTTCGTCACCGTCGGCACGATCAACGGCCGCCAGGTGCAGATGTTGGTCGATACCGGCGCGACTGCGGTGGCGATGAGTGAGCCGGAGGCCAGGCGTCTCGGAATCCGCTACCGACTGAATGGCAAGCGCAGCGGCGTCCGCACCGCATCGGGTTACGCCCGCGCCTATCAGGTGACCCTCGATCAGGTGCAAGTCGGCGAAATAGCGTTGCGCAATATCGAAGCGGTGGTGATCGAGGGCGATTCGCCGACGCAGGTGTTATTGGGAATGAGTTTTCTGCGACAGGTCGAGATGGATGTCGGGGATGCGGTGCTGGTGCTGCGCGACGAACCCTGATTGGCGCTGTCCAGAGAGGCCGGTGGTTGCGAGCGCATTGACCGGGCCGCTCGCCATGGCCACGATGTCAGCGCTTCACTTCGCCAGTTTGTCGTGTTCGATCAGCGCGTAGGCGGAGTGGTTGTGGATCGATTCGAAGTTCTCCGATTCGACCACGTAGGCGCTGAAACGGTCATCTCTGTTCAGCAGCGCGGCCACGTCCCGCACCATATCCTCTACGAACTTGGGATTGTCATAGGCGCGCTCGGTGACGTACTTCTCGTCCGTCCGCTTGAGCAGGCTGAAGAGTTCGCAGGAGGCCTCGTTTTCGACCAGCTCGATGATCTCCTCTATCCAGACGAAGCTGTTGGTGCGCACCTGCACGGTGACGTGACTGCGTTGGTTGTGAGCGCCACGCTCGGAGATCTTTTTCGAGCAGGGGCAGAGGCTGGTGACCGGTACCACCGCTTTGATGAACATCGTCGGCACGCCGTCGTGGATCTCGCCGGTCAGCGTGATCTCATAGTCGAGCATGCTCTGGACGCCTGAGACCGGCGCTTTTTTGTTGATGAAGTAGGGGAAGGTCATCTCGATGTGACCGGAGTCCGCCTCCAGTCGCTCGGCCATCTCGCTCAGCATCTCCTTGAACGAATCGACGCTGATCTCCTTCTCGTGGCTGTTGAGTACCTCGACGAAACGGGACATGTGGGTCCCTTTGAAGTTGTGTGGCAGATTGACGTACATGTTGAAGGTGGCGACCGTATACTGCTCGCCCTCGCTGCGGTCCTTGACCCGCACCGGGTGACGGATGTCCTTGATTCCGACCTTGTTTATCGCGATCCGGCGTGTATCCTCGCTATTCTGCACGTCGGGGATATCGCAACTCTTCTCTACGCACTCGCTCAATGTCCTGCTCCTCGGGGGCTGCCCGATGGGTCTGCAACGTCGTTCTGGGGGAGGGCCAAACTAGCGGATTGCCTTGAGAGCGAACAACCGGCAGTTTTTCCGGTTATTGAAGACGCCGGAATGGTAAGCCAACCACGGAACGGCGAATTATGACGCTGATTCCGGGGTACCGCAATATACCTTTGGGAATAGGCTTTCGCGCGCCGATGGAGCGGGTTGTCAACGGCTGCGTTCGACGATGAAATCGGCCAGCCAGCGCAGCGGGTCGGCGCGTCTGTCGAGTGACCGCAGGCTCTCCAGGCCCTCTTCGCGCAGTCGCTGCGCCATGTGCCGTGCGGACTCCAGTCCGAGCAACGCGGGGTAGGTCGGCTTGTTGTTGAGCTCGTCCTTGCCACGGGTCTTGCCGAGCGTTTCGGTGTCCCCCTCCACATCCAGGATATCGTCGACCACCTGAAAGGCCAGTCCGATGCATTTGGAGTAGTGGTCGAGTCCCTTGAACTGATCCGGGGTCGCGCCAGCCGCCTGCAGGCTGCCCAGTTTCACGCTGGCCCGGATCAGCGCGCCGGTCTTGTGGATGTGCATGTTCTCGAGTTCGGCGAGGTTGAGCTCCTTGCCGACCGCGTCGAGATCGAGCGCCTGCCCGCCGGCCATGCCGCGGGAACCGCTGGCCAACGCCAGCGCTTCGATCATCTGCAGGCGGATTCCGCAGTCCGACTTCATGCTCTTGTCGCGGCTGAGAATTCTGAAGGCGAGGCTCTGCAGCGCATCGCCGGCGAGGATTGCGGTGGCTTCGTCGAACCGGCGATGACAAGTGGGATTGCCGCGCCGCAGGTCGTCGTCGTCCATTGCCGGCAGGTCATCGTGAATCAGCGAATAGCAGTGGATCAGCTCCACTGCGCAGGCCGGGGTGTCGAGCAGCTTAGGTTCGACGCCGAGCGCCCTGCCGGCGGCGTAGACCAGCACCGGGCGGATCCGCTTGCCGCTGCCGAAGACCGAGTAGCGCATCGCCGCATGCAGACGCTCCGGTTGCACGCTCTCCAGCGGCAGGCAGTGATCGAGCGCACGCTCGACCCGCTCCTGGCAGTCGCTCAGGTAGATCTGCAGGCTGTCTCTACTCATCGTTACCGAAGGGAACCAGGCCGGCGTCTCCGCTCTGTTGGGCGAGCATGTGCACCTTCTGCTCGGCGGCTTTCAGCGACTGCTGACAGGTACGGGTCAATGCGACTCCGCGCTCGAAGGTCGCAAGCGACTCCTCGAGCGAGAGATTGCCATGCTCGAGGCGCTCGACCAGCGCTTCTAGCTCCGAGAGTGCCTCCTCGAAGGGCGGTGCGGGGGGGGTGTTTTCTGACACGGGACGCTCGCAGTGGGTTGCCGGAGATCAATCGAGGATTAACCTACCGCACCCTGTCGACAATGGTCAATCGCAATCTGCCAGCCCGCCGTCTCGCCTGATCCGCGGCGGCCGTGTACACTTCGGGCTGGCTGCAACCAGTGCCAGCCGGCGGCGGCGCAGAGGAGAGAGTTTTACCCCAGATATGAGCAGTTCCTACAACGCTTCTGACATCGAAGTCCTCAGTGGCCTGGACCCCGTGCGCAAGCGCCCCGGGATGTACACCGATACCAGCCGCCCCAACCACCTGGCGCAGGAGGTGATCGACAACAGCGTCGACGAGGCGATCGCCGGTCATGCCCGCTTTCTGCAGGTGACACTATACAAGGATGGATCGCTGGAAGTGAGCGACGACGGCCGTGGCATGCCGGTGGACGTTCACCCAAAGCAGGGGCTGCCGGGCGTCGAGGTGATTCTGACCAAGCTGCACGCCGGCGGTAAATTCTCGGGCAAGAACTATCAGTTTTCGGGCGGGCTGCACGGTGTCGGGGTCTCGGTGGTCAACGCGCTCTCCAAGCATCTCGAGGTCTGGGTGAAGCGCGACGGCGGCGAATACAACATGGCGTTCGCCGACGGCCACAAGGTTTCGGATCTGGAACTGGTGGGCAAGGTGGGTCGCACAAACAGCGGCACCCGGCTGCGGTTCTGGCCCAACCCGGTCTATTTCGACAATGCCAGATTCTCCACCCGGCAGCTTTTGCACGTGTTGCGCGCCAAGGCGGTGCTCTGTCCCGGTCTGGAGGTGCGCTTCGAGGATGAGAACAGCGGCGAGCACCACCAGTGGTGCTACCAGGATGGGTTGAAAGACTATCTGCTCGATTCGCTGCAGGGGCTGAGCGTGCTGCCGGAGGTGCCGTTCATCGGCTCCATGCAGGGCAATACCGAAGCTGCCGACTGGGCAGTCACCTGGTTGCCTGAAGGGGGCGAGCTGACCACCGAAAGCTACGTCAATCTGATCCCCACTTCGCTCGGCGGTACCCACGTGAACGGATTGCGCTCCGGTCTGACCGAGGCGGTGCGCGAGTTCTGCGAGTTCCGCAGTCTGCTGCCGCGCGGTGTCAAGCTGGCGCCGGACGACGTCTGGGCGCGCTGCTGCTACATCCTTTCGGTCAAACTGGCCGATCCGCAGTTCTCGGGCCAGACCAAGGAGCGCCTCTCGTCGCGCGAATGCGCCGCGTTCGTTTTCGGCGTGGTCAAGGATTCGTTCAGTCTGTGGCTGAATCAGAATACCGAGGCCGGCGAGCAGATCGCCGAGCTGGCGATCAACGCCGCCCAGGTACGGCTGCGCGCGGGGCGCAAGGTGCAGCGCAAGAAGGTTTCGCAGGGCCCGGCGCTGCCCGGCAAGCTGGCCGACTGCAGCTCGGTCGATCCGCGCCGTTCGGAGCTGTTTCTGGTCGAGGGTGACTCCGCGGGCGGTTCGGCAAAGCAGGCGCGCGATCGCGAGTTCCAGGCGATCATGCCGCTGCGCGGCAAGATTCTGAACACCTGGGAGGTGGACTCGGGCGAGGTGCTGGCATCGCAGGAGGTGCACGACATCTCGGTGGCGATCGGCGTCGAGCCGGGCTCCGACGACCTCACCAAGCTGCGTTTCGACAAGGTCTGCATTCTGGCGGATGCAGACTCCGATGGCGCCCATATCGCCACCCTGCTGTGCGCGCTTTTCGTGCGCCATTTCCGTCCCCTGGTGCAGCAGGGGCATGTCTACGTGGCGATGCCGCCGCTCTACCGCATCGATGTCGGCAAGCAGGTCTTCTACGCGCTCGACGACAGCGAAAGGCAGGGGGTGCTCGACCGCATCGCCGCGGAGAAGCTGAAGGGGAAGGTCAGTGTGCAGCGCTTCAAGGGGCTGGGTGAGATGAACCCGGTGCAGCTGCGCGAAACCACGATACATCCCGATACCAGGCGTCTGGTGCGCCTCACCATCGACCCCGGCGACGACACCAACGGCATCATGGACATGCTGCTGGCGAAGAAGCGCTCGGGCGATCGCAGAAACTGGCTGCAGCAGAAGGGGGATCTGGCGGAGGTATGAGAAAGAGGAGAACAGCTATGAGATACGGTCCGATCCTTTTGCTGCTCGCGCTGGCATTGCCGGCCCGGCTGGTGGGGGGCGCCGACTGGACCTGGCACAACCCGCACAAGGTCGTGCCGGACCACATCGAAGAGTACGTCTGGAAGGAGGATTCGGTCGAACTGCCGGAGTATCCCGACAAGGAGCGGATGAAGGAGATCGTTTTCGGCCGCACCGATACCCGCTACCGCTTCTTCATCGATCCCAAGACGCTGCGCGTGGCGGACAACGACGTGGTGCACTACGTGCTGTTGCTGCGGTCGCGCTCCGGTGCGGAGAATCTGATGTACGAGGGCATCCGTTGCCAGACAGGGGACTACAAGACCTTCGCCTACGGTACCCGCGGCGGCAAGTTCAAGGCGCTGCAGAATCCGCGCTGGAAGGAGATCACCGAGACCAGCAACAACTGGTTTCGCGCCGAGTTGAAGCGCGGCTATTTCTGCAACCCGCACCGTCTGAACGCGGTCACGGCGGAGAGCATACTCAGTCGTATCGAGCATCCGGGGCAGTTCCGGCTCGACTGATCCGGGCGCGACGCAACACCTCCAACTTTCCACCACAGATCCGCGGGCAGCATGAGTAACGGAATCGATCAGAGTCTGGAAGGCATCGAGCAGATGCCGCTGAAACAGTTCACCGAGAAGGCGTATCTGGACTACTCCATGTACGTGATTCTCGACCGCGCCCTGCCGCATATCGGCGACGGCCTGAAGCCGGTGCAGCGGCGTATCGTCTATGCGATGTCGGAACTGGGACTGTCGGCCGCCTCGAAGCATAAGAAATCGGCGCGCACGGTCGGCGACGTGCTCGGCAAGTTCCACCCGCACGGCGACAGCGCCTGCTACGAAGCGATGGTGCTGATGGCGCAGCCATTCTCCTATCGCTATCCGCTGATCGACGGTCAGGGTAACTGGGGCTCGCCGGATGACCCGAAATCCTTCGCCGCGATGCGCTATACCGAAGCGCGCCTGACCCCTTACGCGCAGGTGCTGCTGGCTGAACTGGGGCAGGGAACAGTCGACTGGGTGCCGAACTTTGACGGCACCATGCAGGAGCCGGTGACGCTGCCGGCGCGTCTGCCCAACCTGCTGCTCAACGGCACTACCGGGATCGCGGTGGGCATGGCGACCGACGTACCGCCGCACAACCTGCGCGAGGTGGCGCGTGCCTGCGTGCATCTGTTGGAGAACCCCGGCTGCACGCTGGAGGATCTTTGCCAACACCTGCCGGCGCCCGATTATCCGACCGAGGCGGAGATCGTCACGCCCCTGGCCGAGCTGCACAAGGCTTACGCCAGCGGTACCGGCAGCCTGCGAATGCGTGCCCGCTTCGAGCGCGAGCAGGGCGATATCGTGATCACCGCGCTGCCGCACCAGGTCTCCGGGGCCAGGATCATCGAGCAGATCGCGGCACAGATGCAGGCCAGAAAGCTGCCGATGGTGGAGGATCTGCGCGACGAATCGGACCATGAGAACCCGACCCGGCTGGTGATCGTACCGCGCTCCAATCGGGTCGACGTGGAGCGGCTGATGTCGCACCTGTTCGCCACCACCGACCTGGAGCGCAGCTACCGCATCAACATGAACGTGATCGCGCTCAACGGCCGGCCGCAGGTGATGAGCCTGCGTGAAATCCTCGACGAGTGGCTGCGCTTCCGTTTCGAGACCGTGCGCCGGCGGCTGGAACACCGCCTCGGCAAGGTACGCGAGCGGCTGCACCTGCTCGATGGACTGCTGGTCGCTTATCTCAACATCGACGAAGTGATCCGCATCATCCGCACCGAAGACGAGCCAAAGCCGGTGTTGATGGCGCGCTTCGGCCTCAGCGATGCGCAGGCCGACTACGTGCTGGATACCAAGCTGCGGCAACTCGCGCGCCTGGAGGAGATGAAAATTCGCGCCGAGCAGCGGGAGCTGGCCGATGAGCGCGATCGGCTGGAGAAGATTCTCGGCTCACGCCAGCGGATGCGTACGCTGATCCGCCGAGAGATCGAGGCGGACGCGGAGAAGTACGGTGACGACCGCCGCTCGCCGCTACGCGAACGGCCGGCGGCGGAGGCGCTCGGTGAGAGCGAGCTCTCACCGAGCGAACCGGTCACGGTGATCCTCTCGGAGAAGGGGTGGGGACGGGCTGCCAAGGGACACGAGATCGACCCGGCCGGGCTCGCCTACAAATCGGGAGACAGCTACCTGGACGCTGTGCGTCTGCGCAGCAATCAGGCGGCGGTGTTTCTCGATACGACCGGCCGCAGCTACTCGCTGCCGGCGCATACGCTACCCTCCGCGCGCAGCCAGGGGGAGCCGCTGACCGGCCGCTTCGCACCGCCGAGCGGCGCGTTGTTCTGCGCCGTGATCGGCGGCGATACGGAAGATTGGTATCTGGTGGCCTCCGATGCCGGCTACGGCTTCCGCGTTCAGCTCAAGGATCTGCTGGCCAAGAACAAGGCCGGCAAGGCGCTGTTGACGCTGCCTGCCGGTGCGCGGGTGATGCCGCCCCGTCGCCTGCAGGAGGCGGATTCCGACCGCTTGGTGGCGATCAGCAACGAAGGGAGAATGCTGGTCTTCCCGGTCACCGAGCTGCCGGCGCTGGCGCGCGGCAAGGGCAACAAGATCATCAGCATTCCGCCGAAGCGCCTGCTCGCGCGCGAAGAGTTTCTGGCCGCGCTCGCGATCGTACCGTCCGGCGGCACCCTGCTGGTCCATTCGGGCAAGCGCTACCTGCGCCTGAAGGGGGCGGATCTGGACCACTACCAGGGCGAACGTGGTCGCCGCGGCAACAAGCTGCCGCGGGGATTTCAGCGCGTCGAGCGCACCGAGATCGAGTCGTCCGACAGCTGAAGACAATTTCCGGCCAACTGGATTTTGCTTGATCCGGGCCAATTACTTTACGCCGAAGCGGTTTCTATCATGCGGCTGAAGGCGTTCCGCGCGATGGCGCGGCAAGCTCGGCGAACATCATGGAACCAACAGAGGAGGACTCTTTATCATGCTGGTCAGCGACTATATGAGTGCAGCCCCCGTCACCGTGCGCAGCAATGAGGACTACGGCCGCGCGGCCGCGATCATGGACGAGCGCGACATGCATCATCTGCCGGTGCTTGATGCCGACGACCAGGTGGTGGGGATAGTGACCAAGCGCGATCTCCAGCTCGCGGCGCGTTTCTATCGCGAGGCGCCGGTGGAGATCTCCGAGGTGATGCATACGCCGGTGTTGACGATCAACGAGAACGCCCCGCTGGCGAGCGCCGTGCAGCAGATGAATGAGAAGCGGATCGGCTGCCTGCCGGTGCTGGGTGCCGACGACAAGGTCTCGGGGATCCTCACGGAGACCGATCTGCTGCGCGCACTGTCGGACCTGCTGAAAGCCTGAGCGGCGCGCCGCAGGTCGCGGCCAATGGATCAGCGCTCCGCCTGCGGCTCCCTCGAATCCGCCAGCGCCGCGTCGTAGCGGCGCAGCGCACGGCGCACCCGCTTGCGCAGCAGCGGTCTGATCTTGCCGAGAATCTCTTCAGTCAGCTGGTCGCTGATCTCGGCGATCAGCGCTTCGCGTGCCTCCGCGCCGGTCGACGTCGGTGGCCGCTCGTCAGACTCAGCCAACATCGTCTGCTCGGCCTCCTCCAGCAGGATCAGCTCATCGCCCGCGTCGTGAACAATCGAATCCAGCTCTGGTTCCGGCAGCGTCGTCTGCGCTGACTCTTCAAGCAGGATCAGTTCGTCGCTGTCGTCATGCGTGTGGGCTTCCATCGCCGGCGCGGGCGACGTCCTCTCCCCGCCAGCCACGGACTCGACCACGTCGACCAGAATGGGTATGCCCAGCGTGTCGACCGGAAACTCACCCTGATGCGGCTCGCCGCTGCGCTTCTCTTCGCTCATCAGTGGATGTCGTGATTGTTCAGCGGATAACCGCGGTCGCGGTAGAAACGGTAGCGCTCGCGCCCGGCGGCGCGGATATCGGCGCTGCTGTCGAGCGGCTCGACCACGCGCTCGAAGCGGCTGAAGAAGTCGGGAACCTGCAGAGCGAGGTTGATCAGCACGTCGTGCTCCCTGCCCGCCGTCGCATCGTGGCCGATGAGGATCGGATTAAGCCTGGTATCCGCTTCCCCGTGCCGAGCGTGGGGTAGAAAACTGCCGTCGCGAAAGGTCCACAGCAGCCGGTCCAGATGTTTCGATTCGGCCGCTGAAGAGGTGTGCAGATAGACGCGATGACCCTGCTGCCAGGCCTTCTCCGCCAGGCGGCAGGCGAGCGTGTATCGGTCGCCGCGCGAGCCGGCCGCGAGCACGTAGAAATCGACCCGCGTCATTCGTTCGCCAACCCGCAACGTTGCAGCAGAAATTGCATCAGCAGCGGGACGGGGCGGCCGGTCGCACCTTTTTCGGTCCCTTTTTTCCACGCCGTGCCGGCGATGTCGAGATGGGCCCACTTCATCTTTTTGGTGAAGCGTGAGAGGAAGCAGCCGGCGGTGATGGCGCCGGCTTCGCGGCCGCCGACATTGGCCATGTCGGCGAAGTTGCTGTCGAGCTGGCCCTGGTAGTCGTCCCACATCGGCAGCTGCCAGGCACGGTCACCGCTGGCTTTGCCGGCGGCGATGATCGCCTGCGCCAGCTGCTCGTCGTTACTGAAGAGACCGGAGGCGTGCGCGCCGAGCGCCACCACGCAAGCGCCGGTCAGCGTGGCGATATCGATCACCACCGACGGCTTGAAACGCTGCGTGTAGGTCAGTGCGTCGCACAGTATCAGACGCCCTTCGGCGTCGGTATTGAGCACCTCGACGGTCAGCCCGGACATGCTGGTGACGATATCGCCCGGTTTGTTGGCGTCACCGTCGGGCAGGTTCTCCGACGCCGGAACGATGCCGACCACATTGAGCGGCAGCTGCAGCTCGACGCAGGCGGCCATGGCGCCGATGACGCTGGCGCCGCCGCACATGTCGTACTTCATCTCATCCATTCCGGCCGAGGGTTTGATCGAGATGCCGCCGGCGTCGAAGGTCAATCCTTTCCCCACCAGCGCCACGGGGCGCGCATCCGGCTTGCCGCCGCCGTACTCCATGACGATCAGCTTGGCCGGCTGACGGCTGCCGCGGCTGACCGAGAGCAGCGCGCCCATGCCCAGCTCCTGCATCTGCTTCTCTTCAAGGATCTGAACCTTGAGTTTGTCCGACTTGCGACCCAGGCTCCTGGCCTGGTCGGCGAGGTAGCCGGGGGTGCAGAGATTGCCGGGGAGGTTGGACAGATCCTTGGCCAGCGCCATGCCCGTGGCGACCCCCTTGCCATTGGCCAGCGCCTGCTCCAGTTTGCGGCTGCGGCGCCGGTCGCCGATGAAGAGCCCCAGTCGGCGCAGCGGCCGTTTGGGTTTTTCGACCTCGCTTTTGCACCGGTCGAAACGGTAGGTCGCCGCCTCCGATGCCACCACCGCTTCCTGCAGCCAGCGCGGCAGGTCCGCGTCCGTGGGCGCGAGCGTCGGCAGTGTCGAGATCGCTTCGACCGGGTTGGAGTCGTTGATCAGCGCAGCCGCTCGTGCGCATGCCTCGCGATAGCCGGCCAGCGTGAACTCCTTGCGCGGGCCAAGGCCGATCAACAGCGCGCGTGCGCAGCCACAGCCGGGCAGGTCGTAGAGCAGCTGCGACTGCTCGCGCTGCCCTGTGAAATCACCTTGTTTCAGCAGGCTTTCGAGCGCGCCGCCGCTGGCTTCGTCGAGTGCTCTGGCCGCGTCCGACAGATCACGGCGGGCGTAAACGCCAACCACCAGGCAGGCCGTTTTTTGCGCGGCAATGGCGCCGCTCTTGAGCAGATAGTCCATCGGATCTCCAGGTCATGAAGGTGTCAAGTCAACGCTATCGGGGTGCCGCGGCGGGCTGCTGCTAGTCTACAAGAACTTCCGCTAAATGCCACCGGACTGATATCCTAGCGCCGACCGCTGAAAATGCTTCGCCCACCCGCGTGACCGAGGCTCACCGTACCAGACGCATGTTGCCGCTCATTGACCGATACATTCTGCGCGAAGTCACCAAGTCGTTTCTCGCCATCCTCTTCGTACTGCTGCTGATACTGGTCGGTACCGGCTACATGCGCCTGCTGGGAGACGCCGCCTCCGGCAACATAGGCAACGACATCATTTTGAATCTGGTCGCGATCGAAGCGCTGCGGGTGATGGCGCTGATCACTCCGCCGGCCTTCTTTCTGGCGATTCTCTACACTCTGGGACAGATGTACCGTCACAGCGAGATGACCGCGCTGTTCGCCAGCGGCGTCGACAACCTGCGCCTTTTCCGGGCGGTGGGTCTGGCCGCGATTCCGGTCATGCTGCTGGTCTCATGGCTGTCGCTGGACCTGAAACCCTGGGCCAACGGTCAGCGCGATCTGGTGTTCAAACAGCGCGATGTCCGGTCGGAGTTCAACTCGGCGGTCGCGGGGCGTTTCAACGAGTCCAAGCAGGGCAATCTGGTCTTCTATGTCGAGGGCATCAGCGACGACCGTACCCTGCTGCAACATGTTTTCGTGCAGAACCGGCAGCACGGCAAGCTCGGCCTTGTCGTTTCCGATGAGGGGTATCAGCGTGTCGATCCCCACAGCGGCGAGCATTTCATCGTGCTGCGCAACGGCCGGCGCTACGAAGGGGAGCCGGGCAGGAACGACTACACCATCGGCGAGTTCGAGGAGTACGGCGTCAAGATCGCCGTGCAGGAGCAAGCGCCTCCAGGCACGCGCGTACGCTCGCTCCCCACTGCCGAGCTGCTGGAGAGCGAGAGTCTCGCGCACAAGGTTGAGCTGCAGTACCGTTTGATGCTGCCGCTGGCGGTGCTGGTATTCACGATCGTCAGCGTGCCGCTCAGCCACGCGCAGCCTCGCGAGGGGTTCTACGGGCGTATTCTGCTGGCGATTCTCTTCTATCTGCTGTTCGTCAACCTGATGGCGCTCTCGGAAGCCTGGATGGCGTCCGGCGTAACGCCGCTGTGGATGGGGCGTTGGTGGGTTCACCTGCTGATGCTGGCACTGGCTGGAGCGATCGGCTATTACCGTAGCAACCGTTTCGACCTGCTGTTGCGGAGGTGGCGCGGGTGAAGCGGATCGAGCGCTACATCGGCTTCAGCGTGATGCTCAACATTCTGCTCGCGCTGTTCGTTCTGGTGACGCTGGTCGGATTCGTCACACTGCTCGACGAGATGGAGGAGGTGGGGCGCGGCGACTACCGCGCCGCCGATGCGCTGCTCTATGTGCTGCTGGTACTGCCGCGCGGCGCCTACGAACTGTTTCCGGTGGCGGTTCTGCTCGGCAGCCTGACCGGCCTCGGCACTCTTGCCAGCCACTCCGAACTGACCGCGATGCGTGCCGCCGGCATCTCTCTGGCGCAGATCATCGGCGCGGCGCTGAAAGCTGGTCTTGTGGTGATGCTGCTGGTGGTGCTGCTGGGTGAGTTCGTCGCCCCCAACAGCGAGCGCCGGGCGGAGGTGATGCGCGCGGAGAAGGTTGCGCAGCAGATCACGCTGAAGAGCCAGTACGGTTTCTGGGCGCGCGACGGCAACGCCTATATCAATATCCGCTATATCCTCTCCAGCTCCGAGCTGAAGGATATCTATATCTACGAGTTTCACGGCAACCGCGAACTCAAGGTCGCCACCTACGCCGGATCTGCGGTCTATCGTCAGGATCACTGGCTGTTGCGCGATATCCGCCAGAGTCATTTCACACCGGAGGGGGTGACCAGCGAGACACTGGAGAGCGCCGCCTGGGGGTCGATGCTTAATCCCGAGCTGATCGATATCGTCGTGCGTCCCTCGCTGCTGCCGTTCTGGGGGCTCTACCAGTACATCCGCTTCATGCACGAAAACGGTCAGGAGGCACGGGTCTACGAGGTGGCTTTCTGGGGCAAGGTGATGACTCCGCTGCTGACGCTGGTGATGGTTTTCGTCTCCGTGCCGATCGTCTTCGGCGTGCTGCGCTCGGTCGGCGTGGGACAACGTATCTTCGTCGGAGCGTTGCTGGGGTTGGCGTTTCTGCTGTTGAGCAAGGCGTTTGCCAACATGGCGGTCGTCTACCAGCTCAATCCGCTCTTCGCCAGCGCCTTCCCCGGGTTGCTGCTGTTCGCGGTCGGGCTCTGGTTTGCCCGCAAACACCACTGAGGATCAGTCGCGCGGCGTCACCACCAGTCGCGTGCCGGAGAGGCGGTCGTGCCAGGCGAGACCCTCCGGGTCGACCAGAATCCACAGAAAGCCGAGCCCGAAAGGTGCCAGCGAAAGCAGCGCGCCCAGGAATCTCACTGTCGCGCCACGCCAGCTGGGACGCTTGCCGTTGCCATCGACGATGCGCAGGCGCCAGGCACGCATACCGAGCGTCTCGCCGGCCAGTTTCCAGAAACCGACGAAAAAACAGAACGGAACGGCGCAGAGGTAGAGGATGTAGAGCGGGTGTTCGCGCAGCCCCGCGGTGTCGATCCGGTCCCACCCCTGGACCACGCCCAGCACCGTGACCACCAGCATCATCGCCAGTATTAGCAGTGCTGCAGTGAGCAGCGTGTCGTATGTCATCGCCCCCAGCCGCCGCAGCAGGCCGGCAGGCGGGAGTTCCGGTGCTTCTCTCTCTGGGGTGCTGTCCATGATCCGCCGCGCGCAGGTTGAAGCGCCGATTATACCCGGGATCGGTTGGCTGTTAGTATCGGCCGAGGGTGCGGTGTCGCCGTGCTGCCGCCGGTGAATCAGCGGGAAGAGGGGCTGTGAGAGTAGTCAAATACAATCTGAGGAGAGCACTGGCGGGACTCTTCCGACAGCTGCGCCGCGTGCCGATGACGCTGCTGTCGATCCTGATAGGACTCGCCTGCGGCGCGCTGGTCTGGGGCGTGCTGGATCAGGTCCAGCCGCGCGCGTTGCGCGACATCTTCGCGCAGGAGCTGGAGAGCCGGCTCGACCAGCAGGCACGGGAAACGCTGATCCGTTTCGAGAACTATGTCGAGGCACACACCTCCACCACGCGGCTTCTGGCCAACCACCGCCGCCTCTCCACCTACCTCGATCCGGTCTATTGGCTCGACAACGACCAGCAGGAGCCGAAATCCTACTACGCGCCGCCGCCCTGGCTGCCGGTGACCTCACTGTGGCGCACGCTGGTGGAGCCGGGCAAGATTCTGCTGCTCGACCGCAAAGGGCGCACGCGCGAGCTCTACAATCTCGATCTGCGTACTCTGCCCGAGGAGCTGGTGAGAGTCGACGAACGCTTTCTGACAGAATCCCGGGCGCAGGCCTTTATGACCACGCTGGAGGGACGACCCTATCTCCTGATCTCGGAGCTGGCCGAGGATGGCACCGGCACCGACATGGGTTACCTGATGATGGTGGTACCGCTCGACAGCGAGTTCCTGCTCGCCTCGCAGCAGGGTATCTCCACCGATGGCGTGCTGATAGCTCTTATCGATGCCGACGAGCAGCGTTTCCTGACCAGCAGCGACCCCGAGCGCATCGGCGCCAATGCGCAACTGGAGCGCGTGGAGCGTGATTTCGTGGTCACCGCGCAGTCCTTCTTCCACTATGAAGGCTCGGTGCTCAACATGCAGTTTGCCACGCTGGTGCCGCGCAGCAGCGTGGAGGCGACGCAGCGTCGTGTGGAGGGGGTCGAGAGGCGCCAGCGACTGATCGCGGCGATTACCTTCATCGCCGTGTTCACGCTGGTCTTCTATCTGCTCTCGTCGCGGCTCAACCGTATTCTGCGGCGCATCTCGCACTTCTCCCGCCGCGCCCTGGGGCGCAGACAGCCGGAACTGGAGCACGGCAACCAGCTCTATGTGCTCGAGGATTGGATCAAGCACTTCATCGGCAACGTGTTGCAGGCACGCGAGGAGATGCGGCAGGAGTATGAGAGCGAGATGGAGCGTTCAGAGACGATCAAGCGGGCCATCCTCGAAGCTGCGCTCGATCCGATCGTCACCGTCGACAGCAAAGGGACGATCGTCGAGTTCAACGCCACCGCCGAGCGGGTATTCGGCCACCGTCGCGGCAATGTGATCGGGATGAACTTCGCCACGCTGATCCTTCAGCCCCGACATGGCGATCTGTTCGCGACGATGCTGCAGCGCTTCGCCATGCCCGCTGCGGAGGAGCTGGAGACGCGCGGCGAGATGGAGGCGCTGCGCGCAGACGGTTCGTACTTCCCGGTCGAGGTGGCGATCAAATCGATCCAGCTGCCGCAGATGAAACTCTTTACGGTCTATCTGCACGACATCAGCAACCGCAAGCGCGCCGAGGAGCTGATCACCAGTCTGGCGAAGTTTCCTACCGAGAGCCCCAACCCGATTCTGCGTGTCAACCGTACCGGCAACATCATCTATGCCAATCCGGCCAGTGCGCCGTTGCTGGCCTACTGGGGCTGCGGACAGGGGCAGAAACTGCCGCTCTACTGGCGCAACCGCGTGATCAAGGTGTTCGACTCGGGCTACGACTGGGAGAGCGAACTGCACGCCGACGAGCAGGACTACCTGCTGCTGATCACGCCGGTTACCGGGCTCAACTACGTCAATATCTACGCGCGCGACGTGACAGCGATACGGCGCGCGGAGAATCAGGCGAGGGAGCATCAGCAGGAGCTGGTGCATGTCTCCCGCCTGAGTACGATGGGAGAGATGGCGACCGGCCTTGCGCACGAGCTCAATCAGCCGCTGTCGGCGATCGCCAACTACGCCAACGGCTGCGTCAGAAGGCTGCCCGAGGGAGTAGAGGGGGCGGATGAACTGATCTACGCGCTGGGCCAGATCAACAGCCAGGCGGAACGCGCCGGTGAGATCATTCGCAGGCTGCGCAGGCTGGTCGGCAAACAGCTGCCTGTGCGGACCGTGGCGGATGTCAACAGTCTGGTCAGGGAGGTCTGTTCGTTCGTCGAGTTCGAAGCGCGCAAGACCAATGTAATCATCGAGCAGGAACTGAGTCAGGATCCGCTGCCGGTGCGCGTCGACGTGGTGCAGATCGAGCAGGTACTGCTGAATCTGATCCGCAATGCGCTGGAGTCGCTGCTCGAGGTGCCGGAGGAGAAGCGCAGCCTGGTGGTGCGCAGCGGCTATGTCGGCGGGGGCAATATCAGGGTCGATGTGGTCGATACCGGCACCGGCATCGAGCCGGAAGTCGCCAGCCACCTGTTCGAGCCTTTTTTCACCACCAAGGAGAGCGGCATGGGGATGGGACTGGTTATCAGCCAGAGTATCGCCAGGGATCATGGTGGTAAGATTGAAGCGGACCCGCTGGCCGGAGTCGGCAGCCGGTTCAGTCTGAACCTGCCGGTTTACGAGGAAGCAGATAAGGAGCAAGAGGCATGAGCAGCAAGCCCAACGTATTCGTCGTCGATGACGACCAGGCGATGCGCAATTCGCTCAAGTGGCTGATCGAATCGGTCGGCATGGGGGTCGAGACTTTCTCCACCGCGGACGAGTTTATTCGCAGCTACTATCCGGGACGCGCCGGCTGTCTGTTGCTTGACGTTCGCATGCCCGGTATGAGCGGTCTGGAGCTGCAAGAGCACTTCATCAAACACCAGATCAACATCCCGATCATCATCATTACCGGTCACGGCGACGTGCCGATGGCGGTGCGCGCGATGAAAGCCGGGGCGGTCGATTTTATCGAGAAACCGTTCAACGACGAGTTGCTGCTTGAGAGTATCCGCAATGCGCTCAATCTGGACGTCGAACAGCGCGCGTTGCAGGCGGAGCGCGCCGAGATCGCCACCCGGCTGGCCAATCTGACGCCGCGCGAACATGAGGTGATGGAGATGGTCACCGAAGGCCGCGCCAACAAGGAGATCGCCCAGACGCTTGGCGTCAGCGCGAAGACGGTCGAGGCGCACCGCTCGCGGGTGATGGAGAAGATGCAGGCCGACTCGCTGGCCGATCTGGTGAAGATGGCGGTAGCAGCCAATATCGAACGCGGCCGCAACGAGGCTTGACGGCGCGGTCGATGCTTTTGCCGCAATTCTGCGGGATGTTTCGCGCCTGCCGTCAGGCCCGATTCCTGTAGGGGGGTGGTGCCGTTTCCGGCAGTATCCGATCCCGCGCCAGTGCCTGCTGCAGCAGCTTGCAGATCTCCTTGAAGCGGTCGAACCGCGCCTTATCCAGCGGCGTGCTGCTGTCGGCATAGATCAGGCCGACCGGGCGGCCTCCGAAATGGATCGAGCCGGCGAAGAAGCCGCGCATATCGAGCGTCTGTTGCAACGGTCGTGGAATCGTCGGCTGATACTTGTCCCGATTGCCCGCGTGGAGCCAGAAACACTGCGATTTGGCAAGTAGCGCGGTGAAGAGCGAACGTTGGCCCAGGTCGATCCGCAAGCGGCGCAGCGGGGCCTCCTTGTCGGCACCTGTTACGAATCTCGGGCGCAACGATCTGCCGTCGGGCGTGGTCATCACGAACATCACCCGCGTCAGGCCGGCGCTGTTGCGCAGCTGTTGGAAGAGCTTCGTTATCTCGCGTTGCAGCAGTGCCTCATCGACCGCTATCGGCGCTCCCCCTGTCACCGCCCGGTGTGGGCTGATCTTTGCCGGTGGTGGGGTGCTGCCGGGATGCTTCGCAACTTCGGGGCTCCCCTGATCGGGGGGCAGCCGGCCCGCGCTCCGGGTAACGGTCGCGTATTTAGCCTGCGGCTGCTCGGCTCTTGGTCGCTGCTCGACGGATTCCGGCGGCGCATTCTCGATCCGGCCGGTTTCGGTGTCGCTTCTGCTGGCCGCGACCGTGGCTGCTGCGGCCGGCGGCTGCTTGCGGATAAGCTCCGCTGTGGCCACGCGCCCGGTCGAATTTGGTCTCGGCGGCGCTGCACGCTCCGTCGGTTCCGCCGCCCGTCGGCGCTGCGGCTGCTGGAGGGCGGGCGGTTCGGCTGCGTCCGGTGCGGTTTCCGCTGCCAGCCCGCCCGGCAACATCAGCAGCTCCGCTGCGGTCACCGGCAGCGGCAGTCCATGCAGCTGCTGCGCGATGTCGACCGCGCGCCGATGCATCTGCACCAGCGTGCCGGCCAGCGGCTGCGAGCAGTACTCGGCGCTCAACTCGATCAGTTCCAGGGTCTCTGCATCTCCCCAGCTGCGCTCGCTGCTGCGGGCCAGCGCAGTGGCCAGCATGACAGCCAGCGAACGGGGCTGGAAGGCGCCGGCATAGGGTTGCGCCAGCCCGGCCAGTGACGGCAGCGACCAGGCGTCAGCCAGCGCGATGTTGAGCGAGGAGAGCGAAGTGCCAAGCTCCGCGACGGCCGCCAGGTCGCGCGCTTCGCCTGCCATTGTGCGCCGTTCGATCGCCTGCATGCGCGCCGGATCCCGCGACCAGAGCGCCAGTTCGCCGCACTGGCTGAGCAGTGCGGCGACCATCAGCTCATCGGGATTGGCGTCGCCGCGGCAGCTGCCAAGTTCGAGGGCGTAGCCGGCGGCGTGGGCGGCGCGCGCGTAGCCGCGCTGAAGTCCGCTCCATTGCGTCGCTTCCGCTGTCGTCGGTAACAGCGGGACCGACTCCGCGGCCGCTTCGAGCGGTGCCAGACCCGCCAGTGACACGGCGTGGGCGAGATGGGTGACGGGCTCGCGCGGAGGGCGAGGCAGGTTGGCGAGGTGGCGATAGATCGCGAGCGTGAATCCGGGGTCGCGCGCGACCAGACGTTGGTAGTCGGCGTGGGTGGTTCTCGCCTGCTGCATCAGCTCCCGTACCCGCTGCACGGTCAACGGCATTGCCGGCAGGATATGCGGTTCGAGGCGTTTGACCCACTCCGTCAGACTGGCAGGCATGGTTGTCGGCAATCCTTGTTATCATGGGCATGCCAGCCCGATCGGTCGCCGCCATGCCATCCCGCGGCGGCTTCTCTCGGCTGGTTGGTGTTGCTGAAGAGTAGCGACCGGCGAGCCGCCGATCTTTAAACGAGCGGTTCCCGACAGCCTGAACAACAGGCAGCGGGCCTCTATTTGGAAAATCGGATCTATGAGCAGAGCAGTGGTGATGGTCCACGGACTGTGGATGACGGGAATGGAGTTGCACTGGCTGGGGAACCGACTCGCGGAGTGCGGCTTTCAACCGCGCTATTTTCACTATCCCTCATTGACCCAGGAGGTTCACCAGAGCGCAAGGCAGCTGCACGACTTCGTCTCCCGGCTGGAATTCGAGCAGGTCCATCTCCTGGCGCACAGCATGGGGGGGGTGGTGGCGCTGAATATGTTCGATCGTCACGAGCTTCCCGCCAGTACGCGCGTGCTGCTGCTGGGCACCCCGGTGCTCGGCAGCGGCGTGGCCAGGGTGATGGCATCCCACTGCTGGATGCGCCCGTTTCTCGGCGCCATCGCGCCTGAGGCGCTGACCGAGGCGGCACCCGGCTGGCGGGGAGCGCATCAACTGGGTGTGATCGCCGGCACCAGCCCTATCGGCCTGGGGCGCTTGGTCGGAGGGGTGGAGGGAGCGAGCGACGGCACCGTGGCGGTGGCGGAGACGCGCCTGCCGGGGGCGAGCGATTTCCTGGCTTTGAAGGTCAATCACATGGGTATGCTGCTCTCGGCGCAGGTGGCTGCAGAGAGCTGTTTCTTTCTCCACTACGGCCACTTCGACAAGGGCGAGGGAGCGGTTTCTGGCGCCTCGACGGAGTGTTAAACTTGCCGCCATCGAGCGTTGCCGCCCGGTCTGCGGCCAGGGTAACAGCGTCTGTAACCGCCGCCCGGCTTCATGCGGTCGCGGTCCCGAAGCATGCAAACTCCTGGTATTCAATTCAGTAAAGAGGGTTATCCATGGCCGGACACAGTAAATGGGCCAATATCAAGCACAAGAAGGCAGCCAACGACAAGAAGCGCGGCAAGATCTGGACCAAGCTGATCCGCGAAGTGACGGTGGCGGCCAGGGAGGGTGGCGGCGACGCCGACGCCAACCCCAGATTGCGCCTGGCGCTGGACAAGGCCAACGGCGCCAACATGCCAAAGGATACGATCAAGCGTGCGATCGAGCGCGGTGCCGGCGGAGCGGATGGAGAGAACTACGATGAGATCCGCTACGAGGGCTATGGGCCGGGCGGCACCGCGATCATCGTCGACTGCATGACCGACAACC
>JAGRGU010000010.1 GCA_020445335.1 Gammaproteobacteria bacterium | reverse complement strand
GCTATCCGGTGCTGCTTTCGAACGGTAATCTGCGGTCGAGTGAAACACTTGCGGACGGACGTCTGCAAGTCGTCTGGGAGGACCCCTTCCCCAAGCCGAGTTATCTCTTCGCGCTGGTGGCCGGCGCGCTGCAACCTATCGAGGACGCCTACACCACGGCATCAGGCCGCGAAGTGGAACTGCGTATCTACGTCGAGCCGGAGAATGTCGACAAATGCGCCCACGCGATGAGAGCGCTGCAGAGCGCGATGAGATGGGACGAGCAGAACTACGGACGCGAGTATGACCTTTCGGTCTACATGATCGTTGCAGTCAACGATTTCAACATGGGGGCAATGGAGAACAAGGGGCTGAACATCTTCAACTCGAAGTTCGTGCTGGCACGGCCGGACACTGCCACCGACAGCGACTTTCAGGGTATCGAAGGGGTGATCGCACACGAGTACTTCCATAACTGGACCGGCAACCGNNACCGCATCACCTGCCGTGACTGGTTTCAGCTGAGCCTGAAGGAGGGTTTGACGGTTTTTCGCGATCAGGAGTTTTCGGCCGACATGGGATCGCGCGGCGTCAAGCGGATCGAGGATGTGCGGCTGCTGCGCGCGCACCAGTTCGCCGAGGACAGCGGACCCATGGCTCATCCGGTAAGGCCCGACTCCTATATCGAGATCAACAACTTCTACACCGTCACCGTGTACGAGAAGGGCGCCGAGCTGATCAGAATGCTGCAGCGCTTGCTCGGCGCGGAGACGTACCGCAAGGCGACAGATCTCTACTTTCAGCGCCACGACGGCGAAGCGGTGACCACCGACGATTTCGTCGCCTGCATGGCCGATGCCAGCGGTCGCGACCTTTCGCAGTTCAAGCGCTGGTATGTTCAGGCGGGAACACCGGAGCTGCGCGTCAGTGGTCACTACGACGAGGAAGCGCTCAGCTACATGCTGACGATCGCGCAGCGCACCCCGGCGACTCCGGGGCAGCCGGAGAAGCTGCCGCTGCACCTGCCGTTGACGCTCGCGTTGCTGGATGCGGACGGTGAGGAGATCAGATTGCGCCTCGACGGCGAGGCGGAATCGGGCGAGCGTGAACGGACACTGGAGTTGCGTGAAGCCGAACAGAGTTTCCGTTTCGTCGACATCTCCGGCCGGCCGGTGCCATCGCTGTTGCGCGGTTTCAGCGCGCCGGTCAAGCTGTTGTTCGACTACAGCGATGACGATTTGATCTTCCTGATGGGCCACGACAGCGACGGCTTCAATCGCTGGGATGCGGCGCAGCGGCTGCTGCAACGCGTCCTGCTGCAACGGGTCGCCAACCCCGTCGCGGCGCTGCCGCCGGGTCTGGTGGTGGCTTTTCGTCAATCGCTGCTCGACCCACAAGCGGACAAGGCGCTATTGGCGGAGGTGCTCGCGCTGCCGTCCGAGAACCTTCTCGGCGATCAGCTGGAGTGCGTCGACGTCGATGGAATTCACCGCAGCCGCGAGGATATCAAGCGGGAGCTGGCACTGGCGCTGCAGAGTGATCTTATCGAGGTCTATCGGCAGAATGGTGAGCAGGGGGCGTACAGCATCGAACCGGAGGCGATCGCCCGCCGCAGCCTGAAAAACCTGGCGCTCGGCTATCTCGCTCAACTCGATCGGCCGGAACTGCTCGAACTCTGCAGCGAACAGTACCGGCGGAATCACAACATGACCGATGTCATGGTCGCGCTCGGGCTCCTGGTCGATTCGGCTTCAGCCACGCGCGAGCAGTTGCTGGATGATTTCTACCAACGCTGGCATCAGCAGCCGCTGGTGCTCGACAAGTGGTTTACGGTGCAGGCGCTGAGCAAGCGCGAAGAGACGCTGGCGCGGGTCGAGGCTCTTACGACGCATCGCGATTTCTCGCTCTCCAATCCCAATCGCGTGCGCAGCCTGGTGGGGGCTTTCTGCTCTGCCAATCCGGTTCGCTTTCACCGCGCCGACGGTGCCGGTTACCGCTTTCTTGCCGATCGTGTGCTGCAGCTCGATCGGCTTAACCCGCAGATCGCGGCGCGCATGCTGCGCATGATGGCACGCTGGAAGCGCTTCGACAGTGGACGACAGGCGGCGATGCGGGCAGAGCTGCAGCGCGTGCTCGACAGCGAACCGATATCGCGTGATCTGTTCGAGATAGCCTCCAAGAGTCTCGCCGGTTAGCGGGAAAAGCGATAGCAGAAGAGGTGTCGGCTCTCGCTATCCCGTTTAACAAAACTGTCACGCTGTATATAGTATTCCGCGCCATACCCGACCGGTACTGATCCGCCGGCCGGCAGCGTGGCGACTCTCACCTTCCAAAGAGGCTCAATGAATACCCAGAACCGACAGTTTCAACTGCCTGCCGAACTTGAAGCGCAGACGATAATCGAGCGTATCTCCGCCCAGTTGCCGTTGGGTAAGCGTATTGAAGAGCGCGACCTCCTCACCTATTACGACAGTTTCGACTGGCGCCTTTTCGGCAGCGGTATGGAGCTGATCGTGCGCCGGCAGGGTCGAAAACGCACCCTGCAGCTACGGTCGCAGAATGATGGAGGGTTGATAGAAAGCCTGACCGCCGGCACTCGGATGCCGGTATTCTGCCGGGATTTGCCCGCGGGCGGCGGGATGCGCAGAGCACTCGATGGGGTGCTGCAGATGCGGGCACTGATGCCCCAGGTCGAACTGCGCAGCCGGATAACCACCCTGCCGGTGCTCGACGACGAAGAGAAGACGGTGGCGCGTATCGCTTTCGAGCGCCACGCCGCGCGTGAGCCCGGCAAGGGAAAGTTCCGCGATGTGCCGGGACGACTGCTGCTGCTGCCGATTCGTGGCTACGAAGAGAGTTTCGAACGGCTCATCGGAATATTGCTGGAGGCTTACGCGCTGCCACCCGGCAATGAGGGCCTGCTGGCAGCGGCGTTGGCGGCTATCGGCAGAATAGCAGGCGGATATAGTTCCAAGCTCGATTTCAGCTTTCAGCCGGAGCAGCCGGCGGCGTCGGTCGCCAGGGAGATTCAGCTGCAGCTGCTGGCAACGCTGGAGCTGAATCTGGACGGCACCAAGGCAAATCTGGATTCGGAGTTCCTGCACGATCTGCGGGTTGCGGTGCGGCGAGCGCGATCCGCACTGACTCAGATCAAGGGCGTATTTCCTGCTACGGATGTGGAGCGCTTCAAGCCGGAGCTGGCCTGGATCGGGCAGATAACCGGCGAGAGCCGGGATATGGATGTCTACCTGCTGGACTACGACCGCTACCGCACCAGCCTGCCGCAGCGTCTCCGTCCGGATCTCGATCCGCTCCACGATTTCCTCCAGGCCCACCAGAAGAGCGCCTACCGCAAAATGGTACGGCAGCTCAATTCGGAACGGTTTCGGCGCCTGCTCGCAGATTGGCGTGACTATCTGCAGTCGACATCGACCGGGAGCGACGATGCACCCGCCGCGCTGGCGTCGATCGCGCAGGTGGCAAACAAACGTATCTACCGCATCTACAAGCGGGTATTGGCCGAAGGGAGCCTGATCAACGCGGATTCGCCTGCGGAGGCGCTGCACGAACTGCGCAAGAACTGCAAAAAATTGCGCTACCTGATCGAGTTCTTCCAGAGTCTCTACCCCAAGTCGGATGTGCAGCCGATGATCAGGGCGATGAAGCAGCTGCTCGACAATCTGGGTCTGTTCCAGGATCTCGAGGTGCAGGCGGAGAAGCTGCGCCACTTCGCGCACCAGATGGTGGCGGAGGGCGAGGTACCTGTGGATACGCTGCTGGCAATGGGGATGCTGGTGGACGGTCTGCTACGCCGCCAGGCCGAAGTCCGGCTCGATTTCGGCAGCAGTTTCGCCGAGTTTTCCGGCAGCGAAAATCGCAAGGCATTCAAGGCGTTGTTCGCCGGAAAGACCGAGGCGGCATGAAGATCATTGGTGTCTACAACATCAAGGGCGGCGTCGGCAAGACCGCTGCGGCGGTCAATCTTGCCCATCTCGCGGCACGCGCTGGGCGGCGGACCCTGATCTGGGATCTCGATCCTCAGGCGGCGGCAACCTTCTACTTTCGCGTCAAGCCGCGCATCAAGGGCGGCAGCCGCAAATTGCTGCGCGGGCAGCGCGATCTGGACAGGTTGATAAAAGGGACCGACTACGCCAATCTCGACCTGCTGCCAGCCGACTTCTCCTACCGCAACATGGATCTGCAGCTGAGCGCCGCGAAGAGACCGGGGCTGCAGCTGCAGCGGCTGTTGCGACAGCTCTCGGCCGAGTTCGACTATCTGTTTCTGGACTGTCCGCCGAGCATCTCGTTGCTGTCGGAGAACGTCTTTCGCGCCGCCGATGCGTTGTTGATTCCCACCATTCCGACAACGTTGTCGGTAAGAACCTATGAGCAGCTGCAGCGATTCATCCAGGACAACGGCATCGACGGGGTGAAGCGCCTGCCATTCTTCTCGATGGTGGACCGCCGCAAGCGCATGCATCTGGATATTCTCGAGACGATGCCGAAAAAGTTTCCGGAACTGCTCGCGACCGAGATCCCCTACGCCGCCGAAATCGAACAGATGGGCATCTATCGGCAACCGCTGTTTGGCTACGTAGCGAGCGGCAGTGGAGCGGC
The DNA here is from genome assembly GCA_020445335.1 of Gammaproteobacteria bacterium. Classification (GTDB taxonomy): domain Bacteria; phylum Pseudomonadota; class Gammaproteobacteria; order Chromatiales; family Chromatiaceae; genus HKST-UBA178. Next base: position 57,280 of record JAGRGU010000010.1, on the reverse strand, counting down.
GTCGGCCTACCGCGCGCTATGGCAGGAGGTGAGGCGGGTTATCTAGGGCCTGCTGACACTCCGCGGATCTCCATCGATGGAGGGCATCTCTCACAGGCCCTGGCGTTGCCGCCCGCGTTTTCACGCCAAGGGGTGATGTATTGTGCCGCTGTTGCCGGCGTGATCCTGCGGGAGATTTGGTAGCTAGGGCGGGAGTCGAACCCGCATGCCCGAGGGCGCAGCATTTTGAGTGCTGTGTGTATACCAGTTCCACCACCTAGCCGAAGTCGGGACGCCGACAAACCGCCGGCTTTTCGGGCCGGTCGGGGCGCTGTCGATATGGCCCCGCGAAGGAGCCGTAGTATAGCCTTTTCCCGGTAACGCGCAAACGTTGTGATACTATCGCGCCCCGATGCAACGCTCCGATTTTCATTTCGACCTCCCCGCTGAACTGATCGCGCAGTATCCGCTGCCCCGGCGTCGCGACAGTCGCCTGCTGCAGCTCGATGGCGGCAGCGGAGCGCTGCGTGATCGCCGATTCGCGGAGCTGCCGCAGCTGTTGCGGCCGGGCGATCTGCTGGTCTTCAACGACACGCGGGTGATTGCGGCGCGGCTCCATGGCAGGAAGCGCGGCAGCGGCGGCAAGGTCGAGCTGCTGATCGAGCGCCTGCTGGATCCCCGCCGCGCGCTGGTCCATCTCAAGGCGAGCAAAGCGCCCCCTCCCGGAACGATAATCGAGCTCGGTGGGGGAGCGGATCTGGAGGTGTTGTCGCGTCTGGAGAATCTGTTCGAGGTGCGCAGTGAGCGCCTCGAACTGGTCGATCTGATGCGCACGCACGGCCATATTCCGCTGCCTCCCTATATCACCCGCGACGACGGGGAAGAGGATCTGGAGCGCTACCAGACAGTCTACGCCAAGCGCCCGGGCGCCGTCGCGGCACCGACCGCAGGGCTCCATTTCGACCAGCAGATGCTCGATCAGCTCGCCAGCCAGGGGGTGGCGAGCGCGCATGTGACGCTGCATGTAGGCGCAGGCACTTTCCAGCCGGTGCGGGTCGACAATCTCGACGACCATCGTATGCATAGCGAGTACCTGGAGGTCGACCAGTCGGTATGCGACCGGGTGGCACGCACCCGTGCTGAGGGAGGGCGCGTCGTTGCCGTCGGTACCACCAGCGTACGCAGTCTCGAAACCGCGGCTGCGGCGGGGGAGTTGCGACCCTACAGGGGCGAGACGCAGCTCTTCATTCGCCCCGGTTATGGATTTCGCTGCGTCGACGCGATGCTGACCAATTTCCATCTGCCCGAGTCGACACTGCTGATGCTGGTGTCGGCATTCTGCGGATACCGACAGCTGATGGCCGCCTACCGCCACGCGGTCGCGCAACGTTACCGATTCTTCAGTTACGGAGACGCGATGTTTCTGACCCGTTGAGGGGGAGGTTCGTCCGGTCTCTTTTCGGCAGGCAAAAAAAATGCGCGACAAGAGGACGCCGCGCATAAAATCCACCAAAGGAGGATGGAGGAGTATGTACTAAAACATCTTAGTACATGGTCATTTTCTAATATTCTTTCCTGGTTGTCAACTGCGTTAATGTGAATAAAAGTAAAGTGATGCAATTCGAGCTTCTGGCGCAGCATGGCGGCGCGCGTCGCGGCCGCCTGCGCTTTCCCCGCGGCAGCGTCGAGACCCCTGCCTTCATGCCGGTGGGCACCTACGGCACGGTCAAGGCGATGACGCCGGAGGAGCTGGAGGGGCTCGGCGCCGAGATCATTCTCGGCAATACCTTCCATCTGATGCTGCGTCCCGGCACCGGGATAATCCGCAAACATGGCGATCTGCACGACTTCATTAACTGGCAACGCCCGATTCTGACCGACTCTGGCGGATTTCAGGTGTTCAGTCTCGGCGCGATGCGCAAGATCACCGAACAGGGGGTCCATTTCCGCTCGCCCATCGATGGTCGCAGGATTTTCATGGGGCCGGAGGAGTCGATGGCGGTACAGCGCGATCTGGGCTCGGACGTCGTCATGATTTTCGACGAGTGCACACCATACCCGGCCAGTGAGAAGGAAGCGGAGGCATCCATGGAGCTGTCGCTGCGCTGGGCCCGGCGCAGCCGGGATGCGCACGGCGACAACCCCTCCGCGCTTTTCGGTATAGTCCAGGGCGGCGTCTACGAGTCGCTGCGCGAACGTTCGCTGGATGGGCTGCGGCAGATCGGCTTCGACGGCTACGCGGTTGGCGGGCTGTCGGTGGGCGAGCCTGCGGAGGATCGCTGGCGGGTGCTCGACGCGCTCTCGAACCGCCTGCCGGAAGATCACCCACGCTACCTGATGGGCGTGGGGACGCCCGAGGATATCGTCATGGCGGTGGCGCGCGGAATCGATATGTTCGACTGCGTCATGCCGACCCGCAATGCGCGCAACGGACACCTTTTCACCCACCAGGGGGTGGTGCGCATCCGTAATGCGGTGCACGCCGCGGCCGAATTTCCGCTCGATCCGCTCTGCGACTGCTACACCTGCCGCAACTACAGCCGCGCCTATCTGCGGCATCTGGCGCGCTGCAACGAGATTCTTGGCGCGCGCCTCAATACCATTCACAATCTGCACTACTACCAGAGCCTGATGCACGATATCCGCAATGCCGTGGAAGCGGGCAGCTTCGAGAACTTCGTCAGCGAGTTTCGCAGCTTGCGGGAAGCGCCGGCTGAGAGCCTCTGAGCGACGCGGCGTATGCCGCGACATCGATAATTTTGAAGCTCGCGTATCTGTGTCATAATGCGGCGCTTGAATCGGCTGGGGGTTCAGATATCCGCGCTCCCGCAACATTTCATCCTAAGGTGAGACACCATGAGTTTTTTCGTATCTGACGCAATGGCCCAGGCGGCCGGCGGGGCATCTGCAGGACCCGGTCTGGAAGGGCTGATCCTCCCCATCGGACTGATTATCATGCTCTATTTCCTGATGATTCGGCCGCAGATGAAGCGGCAGAAAGAGCATAAGAAACTGGTCGAATCGCTATCCAAGGGGGATGAAGTCCAGACCGAGGGCGGCCTTATGGGCAAGATTACCGATCTCGGCGAAAACTTCGTCAAGGTCGAGATCGCCGAAGGGACCGAGGTCAAGTTTCGCCGCACCGCGGTCGCGGCGGTCATGCCGAAAGGAACGCTTAAAGAGCTCTAGCCGCTGGCTCCGCAAGAGTCACTCCAGCCACCGCGGAGAAGCGGAAAGGCCTGCCGAGGCGGAGCATCCGAGGCAGGCGCAGGAATTCGCGCAACCCCAATAATTTCGTAGACCGATGAACCGATACCCTTTATGGAAAAATCTGCTGGTCGCCGCTGTCGTTCTGATCGGCCTGCTCTATGCGTTGCCCAATTTGTTCGACCAGGATCCGGCGCTTGAAATAAGCGGCAGTCGGCGGGCGCAGGTCGATGAGCAGACCGAACAGCGCGTCCGTGCGGCGCTGGCCGAGGCCGGAGTGGCGATCAAATCGATGGAGCTGGAGAGCGGCAAACTGCTGCTCCGCTTCGCGGATCCCGGGACCCAACTGCTGGCCAAGGACTCGCTGGAGACGCTTCTGGGCGGTGACTATACCGCCGCGCTGACGCTGTCGACCGACGTGCCGGGCTGGCTGCGCTCACTCAACGCGTTGCCGATGTACCTCGGTCTGGACCTCCGCGGCGGTATCCATGTGCTGATCGACGTCGACATGGAGGCAGCGGTCAACCAGGCCCTGGAGCGCTATTCGGGCGATATCCGTACCGAAATGCGCGAGAGCAAGCTTCGCTATACCACGCTGACGCAGAAGGATGATGCGGTGGTGATCAAATTCAAGGATGCCGCAACGCGCGACCGCGCGGTCGAGGTGATCGAGAGCCAGTTCCGTAACCTGCTGCTCGAATCGGTCGACGCGGAGGGCGCTTACCTGCTCGAGGCGCGTATGTCGAGGAGTGAGCAGCAGGCGACCCGTAAGTTTGCGCTCGACCAGAACATCACCACGCTGCGCAACCGTGTCAATGCATTGGGTGTCTCCGAGCCGATCATCCAGCAGCAGGGGGACCGCCGCATCGTGGTGCAGCTGCCTGGCGCGCAGGATCCGGCCAAGTTGAAAGAGCTGCTCGGGGCGACGGCCACGCTCGAGTACCGGCTGCAGGATACCGAGAACAGCGTTCAGGACGCGCTTGATGGCCGGGTGCCGGTTGGATCCAAGCTCTACCGTACGCGAGACGGCGAACCCATTCTGCTGAAGAAGCGGGTCATCGTCACCGGTAACCAGATCACCGATGCCTCTTCGGGCTTCGATCAGCGCAGCAACCAACCGGCCGTGTTCGTCAGTCTCGACGGCCCGGGCGCACGCCGTATGCGCAACATCACGTTCGAGAACGTCGGGCGGCCGATGGCGGTGGTGTTCATCGAGACCCGCACCGAGACCAAGCTGGTGGACGGCAAGAAGATCGTGCGCAAGACGCCGGTGGAAGAGGTGATCAGCGTCGCCAACATTCTCGAGCCCTTCGGCAGCCGTTTTCAGACCACCGGTCTGGACAGCCCGGGGGAGGCGCACGATCTGGCGCTACTGCTGCGCGCCGGCGCGCTCGCTGCGCCGATCGATATCATCGAAGAGCGTACCATCGGTCCCTCGCTGGGGCAGGACAACATCGACATGGGTTTTCGCTCGGTGATGATCGGTCTGTTGCTGGTGATAGTCTTCATGGCGGTCTACTACCGTGTCTTCGGGCTTGTGGCCGACCTGGCGCTGGTGCTCAACCTGGTGCTGATCGTCGCCGTGCTGTCGATGCTGCAGGCGACGCTGACGCTGCCGGGTATCGCCGGTATCGTGCTCACCGTGGGCATGGCCGTCGATGCCAACGTGCTGATCTTCGAGCGCATCCGCGAGGAGATCAAACTGGGCAACACGCCACAGGCAAGCATCCATGCCGGTTACGAGAAAGCGTTGTCGACCATCGTCGATGCCAATATCACCACCTTGATCGCCGCTGTGGTGCTCTTCTCGTTCGGTACCGGACCGATCAAAGGCTTTGCGGTGACGCTCTTCATCGGCATTCTCACCTCAATGTTCACGGCCATTCTCGGTACGCGCGCGGTGATCAACCTGATCTACGGCGGACGCAGGCTGGAGAAGCTGGCGATCTGATTTCAAACGGATAGAGAGACTCTGATGCGGATCCTGAAATCCCCCCTGAACATCGATTTCATGGCCAGGCGCAAGCTGGCGATGACGGTTTCTGTCGCGCTGATTCTGGTGTCGATCGTGGCAGTGATTTTACGCGGCATGAATCTTGGTATCGACTTCACCGGCGGCACATTGGTTGAAGTGGGCTACCAGAAGGCGGTCGAGCTGTCGCAGGTTCGCTCGGTTCTCGCCGCGGCCGGATTCGAGGACGTCACGGTGCAGCATTTCGGCACCACCAAGGATGTACTGGTGCGCCTGGCGGCAAGCGCCGACGGCGACGAGGCGGCGCTGAGCAACCGCGCTTTCAGCGAGCTGAACGCTGCTGTCGATGGCAGCGCCCAGCTGCGCCGTGTGGAGTTCGTCGGCCCGCAGGTTGGCGACGAACTGACCGAGGATGGCGGACTGGCGATGCTCTATGCGTTGATCGGTATCCTGATCTATGTCGCGCTGCGCTTCGAGTATCGCTTCGCGCTGGGCTCGATAATCGCGCTGGTGCACGACGTGCTGATCACCATCGGCATCTTCGCCGTGTTTCAGGTGGAGTTCGACCTGCCGGTGCTGGCAGCGGTGCTGGCGGTTATCGGCTACTCGTTGAACGATACCATCGTCGTCTACGATCGTATCCGCGAGAACTTCCGCAAGATTCGCAAGGGCGACGCGGAATCGATCATCAACGCCTCGCTGAATCAGACCTTGGCGCGTACGCTGGTGACGTCGCTTACCACGCTGCTGGTGCTGCTGTCACTGTTCGTGTTCGGCGGTGAAATCATCCACGGATTCGCACTGGCGCTGATCATCGGCGTTGTGGTCGGTACCTATTCGTCGATCTATGTCGCCAGCAGCGCTGTGCTGATGCTCGGGATCAGCAGGAGCGACCTGCTGCCGGAGAAGAAAGAGGGTGCCGATATCGCCAGCGATGGCAGTCAGGTGTAGGACGTTTCAGCACGCGGCTTTGCGGAGCTGAGGGAAAGGAAGGACTTCGGCTTTGTTCATCGATGGTGTTTGCGTTGGCGTAACCCGATTTCCATCCCGGTCGGAGTAGATCTCGACGATCTCGAAATCCGAATAGTCCGAGCGGAAAGCGGAGTCGAGCGAAAGTTCCAGCATGCCGTCGAGCACGTCGCGCATCACCATCTCCAGAGCGCGATCGCTGACCTGAATCGGTTTGTCGTTGTTATTCCGCATATTCCAGGAACCTCTGCATCATTTCCCGGAACAGAGCGCCCCCGGGATTCAGACCGATTAGCGGTCGTGGGGGGGCAATCTTGAGGCGGCGCGGCGCCGATTTGTGATCAGTAGCGCAAATGGTCGGTGAGCTGGGATTGAAACTCCTTGCGCATCAGATTCTGGATCTTGATCCCGCCGGCGATGATGTTTCCGCTCTCCAGGTAGCGCTCGCCGCCGCCGATGTCGGTGACCACCCCACCAGCCTCTTTGACCAGCAGCGCGCCGGCGGCGATGTCCCACTGCGACAGCCCCAGTTCCCAGAAACCGTCGATGCGACCGGCAGCGACATAGGCGAGGTCGAGTGCGGCGGACCCCGGCCGGCGCACGCCGGCGGTCTCCTGGACCATGCGTTTGAACATGGCCAGATAGGTGTCGAGATGCCGCTGCTCACGGTAGGGGAAGCCGGTGCCCACCAGTGCACCCTCGAAGCCCTTGCGATTGGTGACGCGGATGCGGCGATCGTTCAGCAGTGCGCCCTCGCCGCGGCTGGCGGTGAACATTTCGTCGCGCAACGGATCGTAGACCAATCCGTGCTCCAACACGCCGTTGTGCTTCAGCGCGATGGAGATTGAGAACTGCGGAAAGCCGTGCAGGTAGTTGGTGGTGCCGTCGAGCGGATCTATGACCCACTCGAACTCGCTGTCGCCACCCTGGCGACCGCTCTCTTCCGCGAAAATCGCATGGTCGGGATAGGTTTTGCGCAGGGCTTCGACGATCACCTGTTCGGCGGCCCGGTCGACATCGGAGACGAAGTCATTCATCCCCTTGCGGTCGACCTTGAGGCTGTCGACCCGGTCGAAGTAGCGGAGCAGAATGCCGCCGGCGCTGCGCGCGGCGCGAATCGCAATATTGATCGTCGGATGCATGAATCTGGGAGCTTGGGTCAGTGGCCGAATGGGGCAGGTTTCCAAAGTCGCGCGGTGACTGCTGCGCGGCCATCTATTATACCCGCTGAAAATGATGGCGTCTGCGCGTTTGTGGGGCGGCCGCAAGCTTACTTTTCCACCGCCATGCCTTTAGAATTCCCGCTCGGCCGGGTCGTCCGGCGGCAAGACGCTGGCGCTGAAGAAAATGCTGAGCAGAATTCGCATCGTACTGATCGGAACCACCCACCCCGGCAATATCGGTGCTGTTGCGCGGGCGATGAAAAACATGTGCCTGCAGCGGCTGGTGCTGGTCGCGCCGAAAATCTTTCCGAGCGCGGAAGCGACCGCGCGTGCTTCCGGTGCCGACGATCTTCTGGCCAGCGCGCGGGTCGGTGACTCGCTCGATCAGGCGCTGGAGGGATGCTCGTTGGTGGTGGGATCCAGCGCCCGGCTGCGCAGCATCGGCTGGCCGCAGGTCGATCCCCGCCGCTGCGCCGCTCGGCTGCTGGACGAGGTCTCCGGCGGTGGCGAGGTGGCGGTGCTCTTCGGCCGTGAAAGCTCCGGGCTCTCCAACAGCGAACTCGATCGTTGCCACTATCTGGTGCATATACCCGCCAACCCCGACTACTCCTCACTGAATCTCTCACAGGCGGTGCAGGTCATCGGTTACGAACTGCACATGGCGGCTCTGGAACGGATGGAGCCTGCCGAATCCCCCGTCCGTCAGCCGGCGCCGGCGGAGGCGTTGGAGGGTTTTTTTCACCATCTGCAGCAGGCGATGCTGGATATCAGGTTTGCCGATCCGCAGCAGTCGGACAAGCTGCAGCGACGCCTGCGGCGCCTGTTCATGCGGGCGCGACCGGACCAGGAGGAGATCAACATCCTGCGCGGTATTCTCAGCGCCGCGCAGGGGCGCAAGTCGATGCGCCGCCAGTAAGCGGGTGGTCGCCGTAAATACACAATTCAAACATGGGAACTGGCGGGAGTAATGGAGTAGAATGGTCAGTTATTTCCATTAAGCCGGGTTCCAGAGATGTTTGCGCGTCTGCGAGAGGATATCGATTCCGTTTTCGAACGCGATCCGGCCGCGCGTAACGCGTTCGAGGTATTGACCACCTATCCCGGCCTGCACGCGCTGCTCTTCCACCGCCTCAGCCATTGGCTCTGGAACGCTCGGCTCTGCTGGCTGGCGCGAGTGCTGTCGACGCTGGCGCGTTGGTTGACGGGGATCGAGATCCATCCCGGCGCCACTATCGGCCGGCGCTTTTTCATCGACCACGGCATGGGTGTGGTGATCGGCGAAACAGCGGTGATCGGCGACCGATGCACGCTCTATCACGGCGTGACGCTTGGCGGCACCAGCTGGCAGAAAGGCAAGCGACATCCGACGCTGGCGGATGACGTGGTGGTCGGGGCCGGTGCAAAAGTGTTGGGGCCGATAGAGATCGGCAGTGGCGCACGAATCGGCTCCAACGCGGTCGTGGTCAAGCCGGTACCGCCGGGGACCACGGTGATCGGCGTGCCCGGGCGTATGGTGGAGCCGCGCTCCGGGAATGGCGAAGCCCACCGCGAACGTATCGCGCAGAAGATGGGCTTCGACGCTTACGGCGTGACCAGCGATGCGCCCGACCCGGTGGCCCATGCGATCAACTGCATGCTGGATCATATTCATGTCATGGATCAGCGCATGGAGTTGATGTGCCAGAGCCTGCGCAAGTTGAGCGAGGAGCAGCCGGAGCTTGAATTGCCGCCGCTCGAGTCTTGCGAGATCGCCTCCACCGCCGAAGAGCTGTTGCGCATTCATTCTGCCGACGATGAGCCGCTGTCGCGGGAGCAGGTCAAGGCGACAGAATAATACTTGATTAAAACAGTCAGGTATTATATAGTTCCCGGCAATTAAACGCGGGAGCAGTCTTAGTGAGATTAACGACCAAGGGCAGGTATGCCGTCACAGCGATGCTCGATCTCGCCCTGCACGACGGGAGCGGGCCGACCACGCTGGCGGATATCGCCGAGCGGCAGGGTATATCGCTCTCCTATCTGGAGCAGCTCTTCTCACGTCTGCGCAAGAATACGCTGGTGCGCAGTATTCGCGGTCCCGGCGGCGGTTATGTGCTGGCGCGCAGCGTCGAGAAGATCCACGTCGCGGAGGTGATCTCCGCTGTTGACGAGTCGGTCGATACCACCCGTTGCGGCGGCAGCCACAACTGCCAGGGCAACGAGCGCTGCCTGACGCACGATCTCTGGCACGATCTGAGCGACCGTATTCACGAGTATCTGACGCAGATAAGCCTGCACGACCTGATGTCCCAGCGGGGTGTGCAGCAGGTTGCCGAAAGGCAGGACGAGATGCAGAGCCCGGAAGTGAAGCTGGGGTCGCTGGGGTCGTCCGCGCGGGCCTGAACCGGGCGCGCCGGTTGATAACTTTACCTTTGGAAAGATCGTATTTGCCGGAGTAACGATGAAACTACCCATTTACATGGACTATTCGGCCACCACGCCGGTAGACCCCCGGGTTGCCGAGTTGATGTGCAGCTATCTGACCCCGGACGGCAAGTTCGGCAATCCCGCCTCGCGCTCCCACCAGTTCGGCTGGGATGCGGACGATGCGGTGGAGGAGGCGCGCAGGCAGGTTGCGGCGCTGCTCAACGCGGACCCCAAGGAGATCGTCTGGACCTCCGGCGCCACCGAGTCGGACAATCTGGCGATTGAGGGTGTGGCACGGTTCTACCACAAGCGCGGCAAGCACATCGTCACCTGCAAGACCGAACACAAGGCGGTGCTCGATACCTGTCGCCATCTCGAACGGGACGGCTTCGAAGTCACCTATCTGGATCCGGAGCCCAGCGGCCTGATCGATCTGGCCAAGCTGGAAGCCGCGCTGCGTGACGACACCATCCTGGTTTCGATCATGCACGTCAACAACGAGATCGGTGTGGTACAGGATATTGCCGCCATCGGCGAACTGACCCGGGAGCGCAAGATCCTGCTGCACGTGGACGCGGCGCAGAGCGCGGGCAAGATCCCGATCGACATGGAGACGATGAAGGTCGATCTGATGTCGGTCTGCGCGCACAAGATCTACGGTCCCAAGGGGATCGGAGCACTCTACGTGCGGCGCAAACCGCGTGTCAGGCTCGAGGCGATGATCCACGGCGGCGGCCACGAGCGCGGCATGCGCTCGGGCACGCTGGCCACCCACCAGATCGTCGGCATGGGGGAGGCGTTTCGCCTCGCCCGCGAAGAGATGAGCAAGGACAACGAACGCACCATGGCGCTGCGCAATCGCCTCTGGAACGGCCTCAAGGGTATGGAGGAGGTCTATCTCAACGGCGATCTGGAGCAGCGCGTACCGGGCAACCTGAACGTCAGCTTTGCTTTCGTCGAGGGCGAATCGCTGATCATGGCGCTGAAGGATATCGCCGTCTCCTCGGGCTCCGCCTGCACCTCGGCCAGTCTCGAGCCGAGCTACGTGCTGCGCGCACTCGGCCGCGAAGACGAACTCGCGCACAGCTCCATACGTTTTTCGATCGGCCGCTTTACCACGCAGGAGGAGGTCGACTACGTGATCGATCTGGTGCGTACCCAGGTGGAGCGGCTGCGCGAACTTTCGCCGCTCTGGGACATGTTCAAGGAAGGGGTGGACCTGAAAGCGGTGCAGTGGGCTGCGCACTGAGAAATTCTGGTTGCAACGCCGGCTCGATGCGGGTCGGCTTTTGATAAACTGTCGGCCCGGCCGCTGCGTTAGCGGGACTATCCGGCTGGCAACTGGTGGAGAGAAATCATGGCATACAGCGACAAGGTGCTGGACCACTACGAGAATCCGCGCAATGTCGGCGTTCTCGACAAGGAGGCGAAAAACGTCGGTACCGGTATGGTCGGTGCGCCGGCCTGCGGCGACGTGATGCGGTTGCAGATCCAGGTCAACGAGGACGGGGTGATCGAGGATGCCAAGTTCAAGACCTACGGCTGCGGCTCGGCCATCGCCTCCAGCAGTCTGCTGACCGAATGGGTCAAGGGCAAGACGCTGCAGGAGGCACAGCAGATCAAGAATACCGAGATTGCCGAAGAGCTGGCGTTGCCGCCGGTCAAGGTACACTGCTCGGTGCTGGCCGAAGATGCCATCAAGGCGGCGGTGGAGGATTTCACCGCCAAGCAGGGGAAGTGACCCAAGCTGATGTGTAGTCCCGTATATTTCGGGGTGGCCGCCATCGACGCCACCCCGGCAGGAGTCAGGAAGAGATGTCGATTACCTTAACCGAAGCGGCCGCCAGGCATATCAGGGGATTCATGCAGAATCGTGGCAGCGGACTCGGGATCAGGCTGGGTGTGCGCACCTCAGGCTGCTCGGGAATGGCCTACGTGCTCGAGTTCGCCGACCAGCAGGAGGATGGCGACCAGGTATTCGAGGATCACGGCGTCAAAGTGCTGATCGATGCCAAGAGCCTGCTCTATCTCGACGGGACCGAACTGGATTACACCCGAGAGGGTCTCAACGAGGGTTTCAAGTTCAACAACCCCAACGTCAAGGATGCCTGTGGTTGCGGTGAAAGTTTCAACGTCTGAAGCGCCCGCCCGCAACGCCCCCCTCTCCAAAGATACTGACCGGTAGTACCTTATGTTGGATTTCTCGAAGAACTACTTTGAGCTCTTTGGCCTGCCGGTCGCCTACGTCGTCGACCGGGTGCGGCTGGATGAGCGCTATCGCGAACTGCAGCGCGTCGTGCACCCCGACCGCTACGCGGGCGGCAGCGAACAGGAGCGCCGCCTGTCGATGCAGGGGTCGATCCGCATCAACGAGGCCTACGAAACACTGAAGGATCCGGTCGAACGGGCGCGTTACCTGCTGGAGCTCAACGGCATCGAAATGGACGTGACCCAGGAGACCACCAGGGACGCGGCGTTTTTGATGGAGCAGCTGGAGCTGCGCGAGGCGCTGGAGTCAGCCCGCGACAAAGAGGACCCCTACTCCGCCATCGCCAGCCTGATCGAGGAGATCAACAGACGAACTTCAAGTATGGTCGGCCAGATGGCGATCCAGTTCGAGACCCCCACGCCGGAGCAGCTCGAGGCGGCGCGCGAAGTGCTGCGCAAGATGCAGTTCCTGAAGAAGTTCCGCTTCGATGCCGAGCAGCTCGAAGCCGAACTCGACGAGACCCTTCAGGCCCGTTGACACCTTGCGCTATTGCCTCGACGTGAACGCTCTTTTCTCAAGCCCCAACCACCCGGTGCGCCGCCATGGCTCTGCTGCAACTCTCTGAACCCGGGCAGTCGCAGGCCCCTCACCAGCATCGGCTGGCGGCCGGCATAGATCTCGGTACCACCAACTCGTTGGTCGCCAGCGTACGCAGCGGACGCGCCGAGACGCTGCCGGACGGGGAGGGTCGGCATCTGCTCCCGTCGGTGGTGCGCTATACCGCGTCGGGTGTCGTGGTCGGGGCGGACGCGCGCGCCGCCGCGGTCGACGATCCGCTCAACACGATCGTCTCGGTGAAGCGCATGCTGGGACGATCGATCGACGAAGTCGGATCGCTCGGGAGCACGTTGCCTTACCGTTTCAGCCGGCTCGACAGTGCGGTTCCGCGTATACGCACGGTGGCGGGAGAACAGAGCCCGGTGGAGGTATCGGCGGAGATTCTGAAATCCCTGGCACGGCGCGCCGAGGCGACACTCGGCGGCCCGCTGGAGGGGGTGGTGATCACCGTGCCCGCCTATTTCGATGACGCGCAGCGCCAGGCGACCAAGGATGCCGCGCGGCTGGCGGAACTGAAGGTTCTGCGACTGTTGAACGAGCCGACCGCGGCGGCGGTCGCCTATGGCCTCGACAGCGGCTCCGACGGCGTGCATGCGATCTACGATCTGGGTGGCGGCACCTTCGATATCTCGATCCTGCGGCTCAACCGCGGTGTCTTCGAGGTGCTTTCGACCGGCGGTGATTCGGCCCTCGGCGGCGACGATATCGATCGGCTGCTGGCGCAGTGGATCATGCAGCAGGCGGGTCTGCCGGACGATGTCGACCACAGCATGCAGCGTCGCCTGATGCGCGACGCCTGCGCTGCCAAGGAGGCGCTCACCGGCGCCGGGGAGACGGAGATCGATATCGACCTCGGCGGCGGGCGCAACTGGCGCGGCAGCCTGAGTCGCGCGCAGTTCGACGCCCTGATCGATCCGCTGATCCGCAAGACGCTGGTTCCCTGCCGGCGCGCGCTGCGCGACGCCGGCATTACCCGGGAAGAGATCCGGGATGTGGTGCTGGTCGGCGGGTCGACCAGGGTGCCGCGCGTGCGCGAGTTGGTGTCGGAGTTTTTCGGCGCCCCGGCGCTCGGCGAGATCAATCCGGATCGCGTGGTGGCGATCGGCGCCGCGCTGCAGGCTGACATACTCGCAGGCAACAAACCGGAAGAGGAGATGCTGCTGCTTGACGTCAATCCGCTCTCGCTCGGCATCGAGACGATGGGCGGGTTGGTGGAGAAGATCATCCCGCGAAACACCACCATTCCGGTGGCGCGCGCGCAGGAGTTCACCACTTTCAAGGATGGCCAGACAGCGATGGCGGTACACGTGCTGCAGGGCGAGCGCGAGCTGGTCAGCGACTGCCGTTCGCTGGCGCGCTTCGAACTGCGCGGCATACCACCGATGGTGGCGGGCGCGGCGCGTATCCGCGTCACCTTCGCCGTCGATGCCGATGGACTCCTGAGCGTGGAGGCACGCGAGGAGAGCACCGGCGTTGCCGCCAGCGTCGAGGTCAAGCCCTCCTACGGGCTCAGCGACGATGAGATTGGCAGCATGCTGCGGGAGTCGATGGAGCACGCGGAGGAGGATATGGTGGCGCGGCGCCTGCGCGAGCAGCAGGTGGAGGCGGAGCGCGTGATCGAGGCGCTGAAGGCGGCGCTGGCGGAGGATGGCGAGCAGATGCTTGACGCGGCGGAGCGTGGCGGCATCGACGCGGCGCTCGCCAAATTGATCGCGGTCGCCTCGAGCGATGACCATCAGGCGATCAAGCGTGAGATCGAATCGCTGGAGGCCCACTGCGGTTTCTACGTCGAGCGGCGCATGAACGCCAATGTGCGCAAGGCGATGTCAGGTCACAGTGTGGACGAGTTCGAGTAGCGGCGTGCGCGAACAGAGATATGGATTCAGGCGGCAGTCATGACCCAGATAATTTTTTTACCCCATGAAGAGATCTGTCCCGAGGGGGCGGTAATCGAGGCCGAGCCGGGCACCACCATCTGCGATGCGGCGCTGGCCAACGGCATCGAGATCGAGCACGCCTGCGAGAAGTCGTGCGCCTGTACCACCTGCCACGTGATCGTACGCGAAGGCTTCGACACGCTGGAGGAGGCGGAGGAGAGCGAAGAGGATCTGCTCGACAAGGCATGGGGGCTGGAACCGGAGTCCCGGCTCAGCTGCCAGGCGGAGGTGGGCGATACCGATCTGGTGATCGAGATTCCCAAATACACGATCAACATGGTGTCGGAGCATCACTGAGGGCGAAACGATGAGTCTGAAATGGACCGATGTGCTGGATATCGCGATCGAGCTGGACGAGAGCCGCCCCGACGTCGACCCGCTGACCGTCAATTTCGTCGACCTGCGCGACTGGGTGATGCAGCTGCCCGAATTCGACGACGATCCGGCGCACTGCGGCGAGCGCATTCTGGAGGCGATCCAACAAGCCTGGATCGACGAGCGGGCGTAGCGCCTTGCGAGTTTCTCGCAGAGTTGTTCGTCTAACCCCCACCGCCGGGCGAGTGCTCGGCGGCCAGCTTCAACCCCAGACTGATCAGCACGGTACCGCTGACACGGTTCATCCACCGCTGTACCGTCGGGCGCTGTTGGAACCAGTTGGAGCACACACCGGCGACGAATCCTATCGGTACCTTGACGGCGAAGGTCAAAACAGCGAAGGCACTACCCAGCGCCAGCAACAGCAGGGTGGGGCTGGCGCTGCCCGGGCTGATGAACTGCGGCAGGTAGGCGAAGTAGAAGACGGCGATCTTGGGGTTGCTGAGATTGGACAGCATCCCCTGCACGAATAGCCTGCGCGCTCCTACCGGCACGGCCCCGACGGCTTGGGGCAGTGCCAGTGAAGGTGCGCGATACGCTTTTATCCCCAGGTGGATCAGGTACGCGGCGCCGATGAATTTCAGCGCGCTGAAGAGCAGTTCCGAGGTCTGCAGGATGGCGCCGAGCCCCAGCGCCGCCAGCAGCGTGTGTCCCATCAGCCCGACACTGACGCCGGCCGCGGTGAGCATGCCGGCGTGCCTGCCGTGGGCGATCGAACGCGAGATCACCAGTACCAGGTCCTGACCGGGTGAAAGGATGATCAGCAGCGAGGTCAGCAGAAACAGCAGAATCGTCGATTCATTCATGGCGGTTTATCCGGTTTGTTCACTCGCCATGATAGCCCAATCCGCTGAACGCATCGTCGTTGGCGAGGACCGGGATGGGAATGACCGTCTCACGCCCGTCTGGAGCGCAGAGCTTCCGGAATCCGTCTGCTCGGCACGCTTGCGGGGAAAGGGATCCTGAGGTTTGGCGTGCAACGGGTGCGTGAGCTGATCGACACCCGTCTGCTTCGATGCGCCGATCTGATCGATGGTCGCGGCAAGGTCAAGCGGCACTTTTTCCAGCAGTCGAAAAGGTTTGTGCATTGGCGAAGCTCCTGGCTGTCGGTGTTCGGCAGTGGTCTGCGGCGTTGGACGTGGATATCGTTGCTGAGCGGGACAGACATTGATGGTTGCTCGAATCGAAAGGTGAAAACGGACAGGGGGGTTATACCGAATCGGGGCATGCCGGGGAACGGCCCTGTTCCGTCTGCCGTGGTGTGTCCAGCGAGTTGTTTGGAAGGGGAAGAAATATCCGCTTTGAGACGTTTTAGATAAAAACATAATTCTGAGGTCTAACGTGCACCAGCGTCTGATCGCTCTTTCGCTATTCACCTCTGTTTTTACCTGGAGTGTCCACGCTGCTCCGGTTGTCTATACCGACAGGGGCGCATTTTTGTCCGACTTGACGGCACTTGGATTGGATGTGGTCGACGAGAGTTTCGAGGACCAGAACGTCTGGGCCGATTCCCGTAACTCGATCGTCAACCCGGGCAGCACACTTGCCGTCGCCAGTCAGGGCATCGTCTGGCGTTCGAACCATGCTACCAATGAGATCGCCACCGGCGATGTGGGTGGGAGTGCACCGCATGGCGGCTTTGCCATCTATTCGCTTCCCCACGGCCTGACCAGCGACGGTCCGCTCGTCTGTGACGGGATGGAGAATCCGCTTGATGTCTGTTATCAGAATGACGGACTGAAGATCGCCGCGGAAGATGGTCGGAAGTTGTTTGCATTCGGCGGTCGTATCGACACAGCCAATAGCGGCAAGGTCACTTTTCTGCTTGACGGTGTTGATATCAACGCCAATGAGAACGACAACATCGACAACTGGCAGCGGGAAGGCGAGTGGGCGGACAACTGGTCCTTCGTTGGTGTGATCGAATCCTCGGGCTTCCAGACGGTGGAGTTGCGTGAACTGCGGGGCAAGGATTGGCAGCAGGTTCTGCTGTTTGCCGATCAGTTCAGCGTTGCTCTGGCAGCGGTTCCGTTGCCGGTGGCATGGCCACTGTTCGTGAGTGCACTTGCGCTCATGGGGGTTGCCGGTCGTCGGCGTGCGAGAAGTCTCGTTAGCTGACGTATGCCATCGACATCTCCCTGATACGCGGGTAAAGCGTAAGGGTTGGCACGATCATTGAGTCAATCGGGACTGGATGCGAAGGTCAGGTTGACGATGGGTTTTGCAGACAGCGGAAAGCGGTGGGCAGGCTTAATCCTCGGTTAAGGAAGTGAGCGAATAATCCAAGTCTCAGTAATCAATTCAGTCAACGGAGCTACGATGAAACTGAACGAGAAGAGAAAAGTCCTGATCCCCGGATTCGCGATCCTGCTTGGCGTCTGTTCTGTGGTTGCCAGCAGTTCGACGATGGCCGACGAGAGCGAAGCCTACTCCATTGCCCGTGGCGGTCGCCTGTACGACAAGTGGTTCAAGGAATCCACGACCGCAAAGACGCCCGCTGTCGCCCATCCGTATTACCCCGAGAGCGGAAAGTACAAGGGCAACAAAGCGACCGACTGGCGCTGCAAGGAGTGCCACGGTTGGGACTATCGTGGAAAGGAGGGTGCCTACGCCAGCGGAAAGCACCATACGGGTATCAAGGGAATCGCCGGGATGGCGGGCGCGGATCCTGCTGCAGTGGTCGCGGTATTGAAGAATCAGACCCACACGATGAGTGCCTTTGGACTGGAGGAGCAGGACTATCAGGATCTGGCGATGTTCGTCAGCAAGGGGCAGGTTCGGTCAGAGGCGTTCATCGATTCCGGAAGCAAGAAGGTTACAGGGGACGTGAACGCGGGAAAGAGCTATTTCGAAACCGTCTGCGCCAACTGTCATGGGCTGGACGGCAAGGAGGATGACCAGATACCTCCGCTGGGAAAAGTCGCCAATGACAACCCCTGGGAGGTGCTGCACAAGATTATCAATGGGCAGCCGAATGAGGAGATGCCTGCGTTGAGAGCATTTGGAGTCCCGGTGGCTGCCGATATTCTGGCTTATCTTCAGACGCTGCCACAGGAGTAATCGAAGGTCTGCCGGCGCCGTCATCACAATCGGAGTCGATCACGCTCCGGATTGTCGCGGCGCCGGCAAACTTCGATCTCTGTTCGGTGAGTGCTCGATAGCACTGCCGGAGCAATCTTGGCTCCGTCAGCCGACGCCGGGAAAATCTATTCTGATACGCAGCCCCCGCCCATCCAGGCCGTCACCGACAGTGATTCCGGCACCGTGCAGATCCGCGATCCGCTGCACGATGGAGAGTCCCAGTCCGCTGCCTTTTACACTGGACGCCTGCACGTCCGGGCTGCGATGGAAACGGCGAAAAATCTTTTCCCGCTCCGCCGGCGCCACACCGATGCCGCTGTCGACGACCTCGAGTCGGGCACCGCCCGCATCGCCGATGACCATGATGGTTACCTCTCCCCCAGGGTTTGTGTAGCGCAGCGCGTTGTCGACCAGGTTTCGTAGCAGCATCTGCAGCCCGGCTGCGTCGCCGAGGAGTTGAACACCGGCGGGAGCCTCCACGCCAAGATCGATTTGGCGGTCGACCGCCTGCTGGCTGAACAGGGATACCACCTCTATGGCCAAATCACGCAGATCCACTTTGGTTTTGAGCACTCGCTCTTTCGCCATTGCATCGGCTCGGGCCAGTGCCAGCATCTGTTCCACCGAGTGCGTTGCGCGGTCCACGCCTTCGAGCGCCTGGTCGAGCGAACGTTGAGTGGTTCGCTCGGAACTCTGCGACCGTGCCACCTGAAGGTGTGTCTTGAGCGCTGCCAGGGGGGTGCGCAGCTCATGTGCCGCGTCGGCGGTAAAATCGCGTTCACGGGTTATCGCAGCGGCCACTCTTTCGAACAGAGAGTTCAAGGCGGAGAGCAGGCTCTCGATCTCGCGCGGTGAATCACGCTCGTCGATCGGCTCCAGGGCTTCCGGGGAGCGCCGCGAGACGCTCGTCGCCACGCGCTGCAGCGACGCCAGCGCCTTGCCGACGATGACCCAGATCAGGATCCCAATCAGTGGCAGCGCGAGAATCAGCGGCATCAGTGTATTGCGGGTGATATAGCCGACCAACTCCAGCCTCATTTCCCGCCGCTCTCCAACCTGCACGGTCAGGCCGCTGTTGCTGCCGGTGAGCTGGAAGACGCGCCAGTTCTCGCCGTTGTGCTCGACATCGAGATAGCCGTCCTCGAGCAGCGGAATATCGGGTGCCGCTCCACCACGCATCATTATGCTGCCATCACGGTGACGCACGATGAAGACCGATCCCGAAACATACCGGTGTCCAACATCCTCCACCGCGTCCACAAGTGAGATCTGCTCCTTGCCCCCCTGTGCCAGATACTCCTGCAGCAGAGCGGAGAGGCGCGGGTAGGCGGCCGCACCCTGCTGGCCGAGCTCTGCGACGACCTCACGCACCTTGGCTGCCATCTCGCCCTCTTCTTCGATTTCATGCAGTACCAGCGCCCGCAGGATATGCGCGCTCTGGGCGAGATTGGCGTCAAATACCTCTTCCACTTCGTGTCCGGCCGCGAAGTAGACGAGGACCGCAACCGCGAGCCAAACGACCAGCACGGCGGAGAGCAGCATCGCTATGAGCCGCAGTCGCAGCGAGGATCGTGCGCTCATGACTTGGGGATCATGTAGCCGACACCGCGGATTGTCAGAATCCGCTGCTTACCCAGTTTCTTGCGAAGATGATGAATGTGCACTTCGATGGCGTTGCTCTCCACGCCCTCGCCCCAGCCGTAGAGTATCTGTTCGAGTCGCTCGCGCGAGACTGGTGTTCCGGGGCGTTGCAACAGCGCTTCCAGTATTGCATTCGCCTTTGCCTGCAGGTGTATCTCCTCTCCAGCAACGGTGACAACGTGCGCCTTGGGGTCGAAGTTGAGGTCTCCATGCCGGATCATCATTGTTGCGCGACCATCCTTGCGCCGCGCGATGGCCCGCAACCGGGCATTGAGTTCACCCAGATCGAAAGGTTTGATCAGGTAGTCGTCGGCGCCACTGTCGAGGCCGGCGATTCTGTCGTCGATGGTGTCTCGCGCGGTTAGTATCAGCACAGGAAGCCTGGAGCCACCGGCACGCAGCTGGCGCAGCAGGCTGAGTCCATCCATTCCCGGTAGTCCGAGGTCCAGTATCAGAATCTCCACCTCTTCCTGCTTCAGCGCCGCCGCCGCGGCTTTTCCGTCTCTCAACCAGTCCACGGTATAGCCGGACTGGGCCAGTCCGGCGCAGACCGCGGAGCCGAGCAGTTCGTCATCTTCGACCAGCAGTAATCTCAATCGAGTGAATCCGCTATCGGTTGCAAGAGTATCTTCAATGCCGCTCGATCAGACTATCCAAAGGAGGACGCGGCATCAACCGCGGGCGAAGCGCTCCATCAGCTGATTCTGTTTGCGCAGGCCACCGTCCACGAAACGCGGAATTAGACCGTTGAGGCGGGCGAAAAGCTTTTCTGGAAAACCGAGTAACAGCTCTTTGGCATCGGCTTCGATTGCGGCAACGATCCGCTCGGCGACCCAGGCCGGTTCGTCCATGTTCATGCTGACAGCCTTAGCCATACGCAATACTGCAGCGCTGTTGAAATCGGTTCTGACCGCGCGCGGGGCGACATAGGTAACACCGACGCCGGTGCCGGCCAGTTCACGGCCAAGCGCCTCGGAGAATCCGCGCAGGCCGAACTTGCTGGCGGAGTAGGCAGTGAACCAGGCGAAGCCGATGCTGCCGAAAGTGGAACCGACATTGACGATACGGCCGTGGCCGCGCTCGATCATAGCGGGAAGAAGCTCCCGTGTGAGCAGCATCGGAGCCAGCAGATTGAGTTGTATGACCTGCTCGATGTTTGCTGCGCTTTCGTCGCTGAAGGGACGGAAACTGGACAGGCCGGCGCAGTTCAGCAGTAGATCCACACCCCCCAGCAGTGCGTTCGATTGCGCCACGACCTGCTGCCGTGCCTGCGGCTGGAGCAGGTCTGCGGTAACCACATGCACCTCGGCTCTGTCATTGCGGAGTCGTGTGGCCAGCGAAGTCAACGCCGCTTCCGTTCTGCCGACCAGCGCGAGGGAGGCACCGCGCTGGACGAGTTGGCTGGCTAGCGCCATACCTATGCCGCCCGTCGCGCCGGTCAGCAACACCCGTGTCTGCTGTAAATCCATCGATCACCCCTTTTCGTCAAATTGACCCGGTCGGATATGGCGGGCTTGGGTTCAAGCGGCCGCCGTGTTGAGCGTGAGCGGCAGGCTGCGAAAAACGTCGCCGTAGAGACGGTAGAAGCGTTTCGCGCAGTGTGTGACCCAGGCCCGATCGGCATCGTCATCGAGACGGTTCACCAGCTTGCGGTAGAAATCCATGTGCGAGAGATCGAGAGAGCCGTGGCTGGAGAGGTAGGTGAATGCCTTTGCCGGCAGCCCGAGATTGGCCTGCAATCTCTGCGCGGCGGTGGAGGCCACGCGGATACTGGTCCCTTCGAGCACCAGCACCATGCCGAGAAAGCCGAGCGGATTGCATCGTTCGATGACGTGATAGGCGTAGGCAACCATCACCTCGGCAGCCATGCCCGGGGTCTGCCGGCGAACCTTTTCCGGCTCTCCGCCGCAGACCCCGATATCATTCAGGATCCACTCCTGGTGCCCCCTCTCTTCACTGATATATTCGGCCATGGCATCGCGCAGCCACTCCCTGTCGTGAGGAATGCGCGAGCCACAGGCCATCAACAGAGGCGTGGTGTGCTTTACATGATGATAAGCCTGCTCGAGGAAGGCGCGGTAACTCTCGAGCGACAACTCACCGTTACCACCGTGTCTTATGAATGGGATGGAGAGCAACGCCGCCCGCTCGTTCTCCGTCTCCGCCTGAAGTCGTTCGAAAAAATCTTTCACCTTGGTCAAGCCTCGCAGTAGAGTGATTCGAGGGATTGGCGGTAGTGCCGATAGACGCTGCTGCGTCTTATCCTGCCGGTACCGGTCAACATCCCGTTGCTATGGGAAAAGGGGGCATCCGCGCTGATCCAGCGGGTGACTTGCGCATAATCGGGAAGCGAGCGGTTGGAGCGCATCAATGCTGCGTCGATCTGTACAGGGGTGGCGCCGTTGCCTGCGACGACGACCGCGACGACAAACGGCCTGGCTTCGCCGAAAACCGCCACCTGCGCGATCTCCGGCTCCAACGTCAGCTCGTGCTCGACCCATTCAGGGGCGATGTTGCGGCCGAACGCGGAGATGAATATGTTGCGCCGACGGCCGTGCAGATAGAGAAAGCCGTCGCTATCGAGCTCCCCCAGGTCGCCGCTTGGCCAATACTCCTGTGCTTCGGCCGAAGGCGGGCGTTCACCGAGATAGCCGGCAAAAGCGGCCCCACCAAGCAAAATCTCGCCGTCATCGGCGATGCGCAAGCGGACGTGCGGCAACGGCTTGCCGACGCTGCCCGGTCGATTGTGCCGCGGCGTGTTGAGACAGACGACCGAAGCGCATTCGGAGAGGCCATAACCCTCGAAGATCGGCAGGCCGACAGCGGCAGCGCGCTGCAGCAGTCGCGGCGGCATCGGCGCGCCGCCCACCGCGGCAAAGCGCAGCGCGAGCCGATGCCCGGGACTCCGCTCCAGCCGCTCCACCAGACTCAGCACGATCTGCGGGGTGAATATCGCGCTGGTGGCCCCAGCTTCCTCCAGCGTTCGCTGCAGCAGCTCCGCATCGATCTGCGAGGAACCCGTCATGCCAGCCTGCGCGACAGGAGGTATTTCGACGCGGGCACCGGCCCAGAGCGGGGCGTAGACGCCACCGATATTCTCCAGCAGCACCGCCAGCGGCATCAGTGCAAGGTGCCGGTCCCCGGCCTGCAGCTCGGCTGCCTGCGCCAGTGACTCGACCACCGGCCGCATCTGCCGCCAGGAGAGCATTACGCCTTTGGGTTCTCCGGTGGTACCCGAAGTGAAGGTGATCTTGTGGATGCCGGCCGGTACTGAGGTCGAGCGGCGTCGGTCGACAACCATACGGACCAGTTGCCGACCCCCCAGCACGACCCGTTGCCGGAGACCGTAAGGCTGCAGGCCGGCGCGCCGAAACAGCCGTTCGGGATCCTCGCTTATCACCAGTTGCACCCCGGCCCGCTGCAGGAGGTGGCGCAGCTGCCCTCCGGAGAAGAACGGTGGCAACGGAATCACGCAGATACCGAGTTGCAGCGCAGCGATATCCAGTGCCACCCAGGCCGGTCCGTTGTCGATGTCGAGTGCCAGCAGGTCGGCATTGCTCTCGCGCAGCAACTCCGCCGCCAGCGCAATTTCAGCCAGCAGTTCGGCATAGCTGTAGCGGCCGCCGGGCCAGCTCAGCGCGGTGCGCTGCGGAGATGTCGCGGCGTGCTGCGCCAGACGCTCGACCAGTGTCATGCCGCCAGCCGTCCCGCCTGACAGCCACCCAGCCATAGCAGGCCGAGCGCATATTCCCGCTCCAGCAGCAGCGACAGTGCCTGGCGGCTCTGGGCGACGTTTGCCGCCATAACCCGCGGACCGCTGCGGTAGTAACCACCCCATTGCTGCAACTCTTCAGCGCTCAGTCGCTGTGGATCGGCGCAACCCAGATCCAGCAACTCGATGCCGAGGCGATGGAAGGCGTTCTGCAGCATCGGACCGCAGGTAAAAACCGTCCAGTGCCATCTCGTCGCCTGCAGATAGGCGGTCAACGCGGTAATCAGCCAACGCCCTCCACCCGCAGTGCCAACCGCAAAATTACCGACCTCGACCAGCTCCTCTCTCGCCACCGGAGATCCCACCGCGGCGGCCATAACCTCTTCCACCCGCGCATCCAGATAACGTTCGAGAAAGAGTTTTTCAGAATCCGCATCGCGTAAACCAAGTGCGGCCAGCGGTTCACCACCGCCATCTCCCAGCGCCATCAGCGTGGGCAGGTACTGTTCGATGCGCGCGTTGTGCGCGATCTGGAAAGTATTGCCTATGAATGCCTCGACAGCGGATCGTCCATCTGTCGTCCGCTCATAGAAACGGATCGATGTGGGCACATCGTTGGTGTACCGTTTTTTCTCTGTGGCGATCATTGCCTCAATCCCGACTGTTTCAAGTTAGGGTGCATTCTGCATCTCGAAACTTAAACCACTCTTAAGCGGGATCGATTTTCAGGGAGGCGACCGCCTCTAGGATCGGCGAGCTGTCCGCCGCTCTGCCTGCGCTATACTCGGCGCCTTGCCACTCGGGGGCGACCGCATGCGCGCGCGCAATCAGATCATCATTCTCTACTGTGCCGTTGTTGCTTTCGGCATTCTCTACGAGCATCAGCCGCTGCTGCCGCTGCTGGCGCGGCAGTGGGGGCGTTCGCCCAGCGATGCCGCGCTGCTTACCACGGTGACGATGGTTCCGTTGGCGCTGGCGCCGCTGGTCTATGGCTACTTCCTCGAACGGTTGTCGGCGCGGCACATGCTGATCGGCGGCTTTCTCTCGCTGCTGGTCACCCAGGCGATCCTCTCAAGCGCGCCGGACTACCGCTGGTTCATGGTGCTGCGCGCCATCGAAGGGCTGCTGCTGCCGGCGATCTTCACCTCGCTGATGACCTACACCTCCGCGCTCGGTGGCGTCGAGCATTCACGCCGCAACATAGGTTTCTATATCGCCGCCACCATCGTCGGCGGTTACCTCGGACGCACCATGACCGGCCTGGTGACCGACCTGGCGAACTGGCAGACCGCGTTCTGGATGTGGTCGGCGCTGGCACTGGTCGCGGTGCTCGCGCTGCTGCGACTCGACTCGGACCCGCGTGGCCGGTTGGTGCGGATCTCCCGTGCGGAAATCCGCAGGCTGGTGCGCAAGCCGGTCAACCGCGAAGGGCTGGGGGCGGCGTTCCTGCTCTTTTTCGTCTCTGCGTCGATGATGAACTTCCTGCCCTTTCGCATCTTCGAGCTGAACCCGGCGATGACCACCGGAGAGATGGCACAGGTCTATACCGGCTATCTGGTGGGCGCGGTCATCTCGGTCTTCTCCACCCGCATCGTCAGGCTGATCGGCAGTGAGCGGCGCACTCTGCTGCTCGCCGTCGGGCTCTATTTCTGTGGCGTGCTGCTGTTCATGGCCGAGCGGATCGCGCTGCTCTATTTCGCCATGTTCGTGTTGATGGGCGGCATGTTCAGTATCCACAGCGTGTTGTCGGGCTACCTCAACCACCTGGAGGCCGAACGCAAGGGGATGATCAACGGACTCTACGTCTCCAGCTACTACAGCGGTGGCGTACTGGGGTCGTTCCTGCCGGGAGTGCTCTACCAGTCTGCCGGCTGGACCGCCTACAGCCTGCTGATGCTGGCGCTTGTGGCGCTGCTGGGCTTGCTGGTGCTGTTGATGCCGGCTGCCCCCGGGCGCTGAGGAACTGGCGACCAAAGGGTCGGAGTCGACTCGATTTCAATCGACTTCGGCCCCCTTGGATCTCTCTTTCTCGCGCAGCAGCTTGATCTGGAACAGCACGTTGCGCTCCTCCTCTTCGAGCGCCGATTCGATGTAGCGGATGGTGTTGCGGTATCTGGGGATGATGTTGTATTTGAGCGCGTTGACCCGCTTCTGCGCCTTGCGCTGCTCGGCCATCAGGCGGCCCAGCGCCATCTCGGCTTCCGCCAGCCGCGCCATCTGCACGGCCGCTTCGGTCAGCTGCTTGCGGGTCTCGTCGAGGCTGGCGTCGGTGCCGAGCAGGCCAACCGGCTGCAGCGGCAGTTTTCGGGTGTGGATGGCGGGAAACTCGACCCCCAGGCTGCGCTTCGGAATGATGTCGATCTCGATGCTGGGAGCCATGCCCAGTCCCGCCTGATGCAGCGAGCGGCTGCCCATGCGCAGGAACGAGATGCTCATCCAGTGATAGGCGTCCCTGATCGCCCTGTGCGCCTCCTCACGCTGTGCTCGGTACTCGTTGATGCGTTGGTAGACCAGCCGGGTCAACAGCTCGCGCTTGCGCTCCAGCAGCGCGTGGCCGTCCTCGAGAAAACGCACCTGCTTCTTCAGTTTGAGCAGGGTGTTCTTGGTCGGCGGCGCCTTGATGCGCTGCTCGCTCATGGCCTGGCCTCTGCGAATATCGCGCTCATCCCTTGACCATATCGTGGTACTTGGCGAGATCGGTTTCGTTGACGCGCGTCAGCGTCTCTTTCGGGAACATGCTGAGCAGCTCCCAGGCCAGGTTAAGTGTCTCGATGATCGAACGGTCCTCATCCTCGCCCTGGCCGACGAAGCGCGTGTCGAAGGCGTCGGCGAACTTGAGGAATCTGCGGTCGCGTTCCGAGAGCTCGTCGGCACCGACGATCGATGCCAGGTTGCGCGTCTCCTGCGCGCGCGCGTAGAGCGCGTAGAGCTGGCTGGCGACGCGCGGATGGTCTTCGCGTGTGTCGTCCTTGCCGATACCGTCCTTCATCAGGCGCGACAGCGACGGCGAGATGTGCACCGGCGGGTAGACCCCCTGGTTGTGCAGCTCGCGACTGAGCACGATCTGCCCCTCGGTTATGTAGCCGGTCAGATCCGGGATCGGATGGGTGATGTCGTCCGACGGCATGGTCACCACCGGCAGCAACGTAATCGAGCCGTGACGGTCGCGGATGCGCCCGGAGCGTTCGTAGATCTCTGCCAGATCCGAATAGAGGTAGCCGGGATAGCCCTTGCGCGAAGGGACGTCGCCCTTGGCGGTAGCCACCTCGCGCAGCGCTTCGGCGTAGTTGGTCATGTCGGTCAACACCACCAGCACGTGGCGGTCGAGGTCGAAAGCGAGATACTCCGCCGCGGTCAGCGCCACACGCGGTACCGCCAGCCGCTCGACTGGCGGGTCGTCGGCCAGGTTGATGAACATCACCACGTTACCGAGCACGCCGGATGAGGCGAACTCCTCTTCGAAGAAGCGCGCGTCGGTATGCGACACCCCCATCGCCGCGAAGACGATGGAGAAACCGCTCTCCTCGTCGACCAGCCGCGCCTGGCGCACGATCTGCGCGGTCAGGCGATTGTGCGGCAGGCCCGAGCCGGAGAAGATCGGCAGCTTCTGTCCGCGCACCAGTGAGTTGAGTCCGTCGATGGTGGAGACGCCGGTCTGTATGAACTCCTTGGGGTAGGTGCGGGCGGCCGGGTTGATGGCGGCGCCGTTGACGTTGCGGCGGATGTTGGAGACGATCTGCGGGCGGTCGTCGCGCGGCTCGCCGATGCCGTTGAAGACGCGGCCGACCAGCTCCGGCGAGAGGCTGATCTCAAGCGGCTGATCGAGAAAGCGGACCCAGGTGGTCTCGAGGTCGAGGTCGTCGGTCCCCTCATAGACCTGGATCATCGCTTCGCGTTCGGCGCAGCGGATCACCTGGCCGTTGCGTCTGCGTCCGCGGTGATCGCGGATCAGTACCCGGTCGCCGAAGGCGATGCCCGGGACGCCTTCCACCACCAGCAGTCCACCGCGCGCGGAGCGGGCAGTGCGGTACTCTTTGGCGCTCATTGACTATGCTCCTTGAACTTGGCGTATTCGAGCCGGACCTCCTCGAACGCCTGCACGAACTCCTCGGTCTGCGCGCGCAGCTGCTCGGTCTGTTCGCTTTTGTAGATCTGTTTCGCGCGCCTGGCCCTGGCCAGCATCGGCAGCTCCATCAGCTCCTGCACCGGTACGCCCAGCTCGATCAGGTCGGCGCCCTTCTGGAAGATGGTCAGCATCATCTCCAGCAGCAGGTACTGCTTCTCCGGGGATGAGAAGGTATCGATCGGATCGAGCGCGCTCTGCTGCAGCACCCCCTCCTTGATCAGCGCGGCGCCCTCCAGCTCCCAGCGCTGCGCGCTCGACAGCGCCTCGGGACCGACCAGGTTGACGATGCGCGACAGCTCCGCGTCCCGTGCCAGCAGCGCCAGCGCCATGGTGCGCCACTGCTCCCAGTTGTCTCCGACCTCCCGGTGCCACCAGCTGGCCGCGGTGGCGATATGGTCGGAGAAGCTGGTGACCCAGTCGATCGATGGGTAGTGGCGGGCGTCGGCCAGCTCTTTGGAGAGCGCCCAGAAGGTCTGGATGATCTCCTTGGTATGCGCGGTGACCGGTTCGGAGAAGTCGCCGCCGGGTGGCGAGACGGCGCCGATCAGCGTCACGGAGCCCTTCTCGCCGCAGTTGGCCTCGACCCGTCCGGCGCGCTCATAGACCGCCGCCAGTCGCGACGCCAGGTAGGCGGGGTAGCCATCCTCGACCGGCATCTGTCCGAGGCGTCCGGAGACTTCGCGCAGCGCCTCGGCCCAGCGGCTGGTGGAGTCGGCCAGCATCACCACGTCGTACCCCTGGTCGCGGTAGTACTCGGCCATGGTGATGCCGACGTAGACCGACGCTTCGCGCGCCACCACCGGCATGTTGGAGGTATTGGCCACCAGCAAAGTGCGCTCCATCAGTTTGCGCCCGCTGTAGGGGTCCTGCAGATCCGGGAAGGTCTCGAGCACGTCGACCAGCTCGTTGCCGCGCTCGCCGCAGCCGACATAGATGACGATGTCGGCGTTGGACCAGCGCGCGATCTGCTGCTGCACCACGGTCTTGCCGGCGCCGAACGGCCCGGGTACGGCCGCCTTGCCCCCCTTGATGAGCGGGAAGAAGGTGTCCATGATGCGCTGCCCGGTGATCAGCGGCGCAACGCTGTTGTCGCGACGGCGGTAGGGGCGCGGCCGACGCACCGGCCAGCGATGGTACATCTTCAGCTTGTGCCGGGTGCCATCGGCGGCCTTGATGTGGCCGATCGCCTCTTCCAGCTTGTAGCTGCCCTCCGGCGCCAGCTCCAGCAGTTCACCCTGAATGTCCGGCGGCAGCAGAATGCGGTGCTCGATGGTATCCGTCTCCTGCACCCTTCCGAGCCGTGTGCCGGGGTCCAGTTCCATGCCCGACTCGAGTGCCGGATCGGGCACGAAGTGCCACTCGCGCTCGCGGTCGAGCGCCGGCAGCGCCAGTCCGCGCGGAATATGGTCGCCCGCCTGCAGGAAGATCGCCTCCAGCGGTCGCTGGATGCCGTCGAAGATACCGCCCAGCAGGCCCGGACCGAGTTCGACCGAGAGCGGCTGTCCAAGGCCCTGCGCGGGCTCTCCCGGGCAGACCCCCTCGGTCGATTCGTAGGTCTGCACGATCGCCTCGTCACCGTTGAGCGCGATCGCTTCGCCGACCAGGCCGATGTTGCCGATGCGAACCTGCTCGCCGCTGCGCACGCCGGGCAGGCGGATGTTGACGATGGGTCCGTTGATCTCGCGGATAATGCCGCGCCTGGCGTTGTCGTTCATGGGTTAAAGTGCTCTTTCCCTGCCCTCGGGCAGTAGTCGTTCGATGATCGTCTGGTGAAGCTGGCCCGCGAGCCGCTCCAGCCGTCCCTCAAAGGTGTTGTCGACGCGAATGCGGTTGTCATGGCTGCGTACCAGGATGCCGCCGATGGTGCGGATCGGCGTGCGGCTCAGTTCGATGCGCTTGCCTGCGATGCCGGCGGTGAACTCGGACCAGTCCGGCTGCAGCCACTCGAGATCCTGCGCGTTGACCTCCGCCACAAGCTCGCGCTTCTCGATCAGCGCGGCGCTCTTCGCCAGCAGCGTCTGCAGCAGCGGCCGATACTGCTCGCGGTCCGCGCAGAGGGCGCTCATGCGTCCTGTAAGCTGTGCCTGCACCCCCGTCACCAGATTCCAGCGCAGATGGTCCATCTCCTTGTGCAGCTTCAGCTCGTTGGCTTGTACCCGGCGCCGATAGGCACGTTCGGCTTTGGCCTTGGCCAGCAGCACCTCGCGCTCTTCGCGCAGGTGGAGCCGTTCGCTGGCGCTGCTCAGAATGTTGTCGCGGCTGCGCTCGGCACGCTGCTTGTACTCGGCGGCCAGCCGGTTGGCACGTGCAAGAATGGCAGCCTCAAGCTCTTCTACCTGGTTCATGACTGGTTCCTAGCTCTACAGATCACCATTACCCATCAAGGTGTTGACCTGGTTGTCGATGCTGCTGTGGAATCCTTCGGGCTCGTTCAGCGGTGGCACTTCGGTGACCAGAATACGTCCGCCCTCCTTGCGCACGCGATCAAGCATCGGCGAGCCCCGTTTCGCCAGCCGCGTGTCGAGCAGGATGAAGGCGTTGCGCCGGCTCTCCAACAGCTCCTGCAGCACCCTGTCCAGCTCTTCTCGGGTGGGGTCGGACCAGGTTTCGAAGCCGATCAGCTGAAAACCGTCGGTCAGTGCCGCGTCGCCGAGGAAGAGCATGCGCGTGCCGCTGCTCGGTGTACGTTCGAGATCGCCTTGATCGCTCATATCTTGTCCAGCAACAGGATGCTCATCACCAGGCCGTAGATGGCGATGCCCTCGGCCAGACCGAGATAGATCAGCGTGCGGCCGAAGATCTCCGGTTTCTCCGCCAGTACAGCCAGCGACGCGGCACCGATCGGTCCCACCGCGATACCGGCGGCGATGGTCGACAGCGCGGTCGGAATGCCGACGCCGATGATCGCCAGTCCCATGCCGATGGAGATCTCGCCGCCGGCGGCCGCTGCCTCGGTCGCGGCCATCACATCCTGCGCGCCGATGAATATCAATACTGCCTCGGCGCCGACGAAGAGTGCCAGATTGGTTCCCAGCGCCGGTTTGAACCAGCGCCTGCCGGCCTGCGCCGGGCGTGGGTTCAACTCGAAGTAGAAGCCGCAGGCGATGAGTCCGAGAATGCCGAAAGTCATCAGTGCGATTAGCCAGTACATGATCTGCTCCTCATGGTTTTTACAAGTATGCGGCGGGTGTCGCGGCGCGGCACCGGCGGCGGATATCTGCCTGCATAGGGATTCACGTCGTTGCTCCCGTATGCAGGCGCAGCGGCTGGAATTCGATACCGTCGCCGGAGTAGAAGCGTGAGAAACCTTCGTAGTACTCGAGACGCAGCGCCTGAATGGTGACGATCGCCCCCTCCAGTATCAGGATGAAGATGTTGCCGCAGACGACCGTCAGATAGTGGGCTCCCGCGCTCTCCATCATCTCGGCCAGCGTGAAGACCGCGATGGCCAGCGCCACGTGGTTGAGGCTGAACGCGGCCACGCGCAGGAACGACAGCGTGTTGGAGGCGTAGCCGGTTACGGTCTCGAAGGTCTCGATGAAGGCGACCAGCATGCGCTCGCCGGGCGACGCGTGGGTTTCGATCAGCTTGTAGGCGAGCAGCGCCAGCAGCGAGAAGATCGCGACGACGGCGGCCGGGACGCCGAAACTGCCGTCGACATAGAAGCGGTAGAGCCCATAGATCACGCTGAGATAGAGCAGGGCGCTGACGAGGCCGTTGGTGTCGAACACCGCACGCGTGATGTCACCCTGGATGACGCGGTTGTAGATACTGATCAGGCTGATAAGCAGCAGAAAGGCGATGCCCCAACGCAGCGCCACCGAGAGCATGTAGATCGGGTCAGAAAGCGGTGCGATCCAGAGTGCGTGGATAACGTGCTCGTAGCCGAAGAAGCTGCCGTAGAGCAGCCCGAACAGCGTTGCCGAAAGGCCGATGCAGACCACGAACAGGGTGAAACGTCGCAGCTTCCTGTGCAGCAGCCAGGCGACCAGCGTGATCACCAGCCCGTGGCCGATGTCACCGAACATCATGCCGAACATCAGAATGAAGGTGAGCGCGAAGATCGCGGTCGGATCGATCTCGCCGTAACGCGGAATACCGTACTGCTTGACCAGCGTGGCGAAGGGGCTCATCAGCCGGTTGTCGGGCATGTAGCTCGGGACCAGGGCGCGCTCGTCGGTGCGCGGATTGCGCACCTCCATGCGGTGGGGGTTGACGAGCGCCGTGCGCAGCGCCTTTTCGGTGCGGCGGATATCCTGCGCCGGTATCCAGCCGGAGATGATCGAGAGGTGACCGGCGCTGCGCACGGCGGTATCCATCCGCACGAAGGGTTCGGCCATGACCAGCGTGCTGCGAGCCTCCTCCAGCTGCTGGCGCAGCTCGCTGGCGCACAACTGGATCTCGTTCTGCTCCTCCTGCTGCTCCAGGCGCAGCTCCTGTTTGCGACGCCGCAGCTGCTTGCGCACCTTCTCCGGTTCGTCGCGAAACTCCGGCGGGATCGGCAGCGGGCGAAAGCCCGCGGTATCGAGTACCGAGCGCAGCTCCCGCTCGCGCCGCCCCTTGGGACCGAGCACGATCACGTGGACGCTCTCCTCGAGTTCCATGTAGTCGAACAGCAGATAGTTGGCGAGGGTTACCGCCTCCTTCAGCTGGGCGACGTTGCCGCGCGGCACCAGACCGATGTGGATGTCGAGGAACATGCGCTCACCCTGCAGCAGACTCAGGTCGATATTGAGCGCACTGAAATTCTCCAGCGCCTGTTCGAGCTGAACCAGCATCTGCTCCTCTTCGGCGAGGCGGCGTTCCCGCTCCTCGAACTCCGAACAGCGCTCCCAGACGCCGCCCAGCCAGTCGTTGGTGATGCGCAGCTCCTCTTCGCTGATGACGTGCAGATCGCTGAGCTGCACCTGCTTGGCAAGCGTGGCGTGCGGTGAAATCTTCTGCATGCGGCTGCTTGCCTCGTGGTAGAGCGCGCGGAACTCGCTGCCCGGCACGGTCTGAAACTCGGCATCGTAGAGCGGTCGGTAGTCGGGACTGAAATCCTCCAGGTCGGCAAGGATCAGCGACACCTGCGGGAGATCTTCTGTCAGCACCTGCAGCAGTACATGCTTCATCGGTTTGGGGCTAAACATGACTGCTCCCGTGGCGCTGTTTGACGCCGTCGAGGTTGGCGGCGATGCGCAGCAGCGATTCGCTGAGGTTCAGTGCCTTGCCCTGCACCAGCGCGTAGAGCCGTTTCAGGTCCATCTCGCGCAGTACCAGGTAGGCGAGCGAGCGGGTCACGGCCGAGACGCTGAAGCGCAGCGCGCGGCGCGCCTGATCGGCGGTCTCCTGGTCGAGCAGACGCTCGGCGTCGAGCATGTTGTCAGCGCCTTCCAGGCGCGTTTTCAATCTGCCGGGCAGGGCTTCGATCAAGGCCCCGAACTGATCGATGTTGACCAGCGATTTGAGGCGCTCCTGGTGCAGTTGCCGACCGAAGGGGATCATCAGATAGTAGGTCTCGGTGGGCGACAGCGCGTAGCTGAAGCGGTAGCGCAGCAGCCAGATCAGATTCTGCTGGTCGATCAGCGATGCGACCAGCTGTTCAAGTTCGCGCTGATCCTGCGCCTCGCCACGATTGATGCGGCGCAGCAGGCCGGTGTAGTAGCTACGGTCTATCGCGGCGTCGAGCGAGAAGGGCTCGTTCTTCTCTTCGAACACCTGGCGAGCCTGGCGCGCGATATCGGCGTAGTGGGTCCGTTCGAGACTGCGCAGCAGCTCGAGCACGCTCTCGGTGCGCAGCAGCCGGTCGTGCGGCAGGCTGATCAGTTGCGGCAGTTCGTAGAGGTTGTGGTTGATCTGCTCGAACGGCAGGCCCTGCAGTTTGCCGCGGATCAGCGCCTTCAGGTTGTAGAGTTCGAACTTGCGCGTCCAGTGGATCAGAATATCGCGCGCGAATCCGTCAAGCGGCCGCAGCAGCACGCCGAGTTCCAGCATCAGCGTGTGGATCAGCGCGCGCTCCGCGGCACGATTGAGCTGCGCTTCGGAGGTTGCGTTTTCCAGTATTCCGGCGAGATTGAAACGCTGCACCATCTGCTCCAGCGGGGTCTCCAGCAGCGCTTCGAGCTGCTCGGTCGTAAAGAGCCGCTTGGCCATGATCGAGGCGCGGGTCTTCAGGTAGGTATGTGAAGCCGGGGCTGTCATGACGGCGGACAGATATCAGCGGTCGGCCTCCGGATCGATCAACAGCGCGAAAGCGGCATCGAGCGCCTCCGCCTCGCGCTCCTCGGCAAGGTTGCGCAGCTGCGTATGGCGCTCGTCGTAACGGCGTTTCAGTTCGCTGTTGGTCTGCTCGGCGCGGGCTTCGGCCTTGTCGAGAAAAGAGGCGTGTAGTTCGGGGATACGGGATTCGAAGTGGGATTCAGAGGCGCGCGCCTCTAGCAGCGCGCCCTGGATGAGCCGTTCCCTGGCTTCGTCGGCCTGGCGAGCGATCTGTTCCGCCCGAACCTCTGCTTCCAACAACCGTTTCAGGGTCTCATCCATCTCTCGCTCCCGATGCGTAAGCGTCGAAACGTACTGCAGTGGACATTTATAATTCTATCCAATCGCCCGGGATTTGCGCATGCCGCAAGTCATCTATCTACATATTATTAATTGATGATTCTCAATACCGGCTCGGTATCGACGCCTCGATCCGGGTTGCAGCTGAGGGAGGGGCCCGGCCTCAGAGGCTCCAGGGGGTGGCGGAACGGGTGGTCGCCACCCA
Organism: Gammaproteobacteria bacterium; assembly: GCA_020445335.1. Taxonomy (GTDB): domain Bacteria; phylum Pseudomonadota; class Gammaproteobacteria; order Chromatiales; family Chromatiaceae; genus HKST-UBA178. Next base: position 23,140 of record JAGRGU010000010.1, on the reverse strand, counting down.
GACGATGTAGCCGGCGCTGAGCAGCGCCAACAGACCGCAAACGATGCGCACGCTGCGCTTGCGTGCCCGCTTCAGCGCCAGGGTTCCCAGCACGATATAGAGGATGAGGCCGATCAGCTTGGCGGTCAGCCAGGGCGCCACCAGCGGGTACTGGGCACTCAACACCGCCATACTGATGCCGGCGCAGAGCAGCAGCGTGTCGTTGCTTACCGATAGGATTCTGACCCAGCATCGCTTCTCCAGGTACGGCTGAAACATCATCCAGTAGAAGCGCAGCGCGAAGAAGCCGATCGTAATGACGACCGTGGTGATATGGAGCTGTCTGATCCAGTAGTATGACATCAGGGGCGGCGTGGCGATCGTGACGGCAGGTTGCGGCAACGGGCCCAAGACTACCAGAGTTGCGCAGCGTTATGACAATCCAGTTCGAGACCATCGGCATCGTCCACTCCCCCTACAAAGAGAAGTTCGGCGTGCCACGCCAGCCTGGACTGGTGCCGCAGGCGCACGGCAGCCTGGAGCTGCTGCCCCCCTACAATCGTGCGGAGACCGTCATCGGCCTGGAGGGGTACTCGCACATCTGGATTCAGTTTCTGTTCGACCGCAATCCGCATGGAGAGTGGCAGCCGACAGTGCGGCCGCCGCGCCTCGGCGGCAACCGCCGCGTCGGCGTCTTCGCCAGCCGTTCGCCGTTCCGCCCCAATCCGATCGGCCTGTCGGTGGTGAAGCTGGAGCGCGTCGCACTGGAGCGTGGCGGAGTGACGTTGGAGATCTCCGGGATCGACCTGGTCGACGGCACGCCGGTGCTCGATATCAAGCCCTACCTCGCCTATGTCGACAGCATTCCCGAGGCGCGCTCGGGCTACGCCGAAAGCGCGCCGGTTGCCGATCTCGAAGTACGCTTCTCGCCGCTGGCCGAGCGCCAGCTGCAACAGCGCCAGGGCGGCGGCGCGCTGAAAGTGCTGATCGAAGGAGTACTGGCCAGCGATCCGCGACCGGCCTATCGTCGCTCGGAGCAACACGGCCGCGTCTACGGCGTTCGGCTCCACGATTTCGATCTGCGCTGGCGGCTCGACGAGCACGGCGTTGAGGTCGTAGAACTGGCCAGCCCCGCGCGATAGGGTAGCAAGCCGCCGCCAGTTATTGCTCCACGATTGAGCGTCTGCTCCGTCCTCTGTCGCTGCCTACTTCTCGGCCGAGATATAACAGATCCAGCCTGCGTCCGAGTCGGCCTGGGTGACCGGCTTGAAGTCGCCGTCGGGCTCGCCCTGCTCGTCCCACCCCTGCCAGTAGACGGTAATGTCGCGGAATCCGCTCTCCGCCAGCAGTTCGCGAACCTCCGGCAGCGTCCATAGCCGCCAGTCGTAGCTGAAGGCCTTCTCCATGCGCGAACCGTCGGCAAAGTCGAAATGGATGTGGCAGATCAGGTCGGCGTTTACCGGGTTGTAGCGCTCCTGCTCCCAGACGTAGGTGAAACCGCCCGCCTCCTCGATCTCGCGCTCCTCGACGATATCCCGGAAGGAGTCGTAACCGCCGTAAGCGTCTAGAAACAGTACGCCATCATCGGCCAGAGCTGCATGGACGCGGCGGAAATAGCGTCGCAGCTGCTTACGTTCCTTGAACAGCCAGTAGCTGAAATTCATCGCCAGCACGACATCCGGAGGCGCGGTCTCGACCCGCAGCACATCCTCGCAGCGCAGCTCCACGCGCTTGCGCTGCCCGTTCGACAGCGCCGCCAGGTTGTGGTCGCGACCCCAGCCGAGCACCGCCGCGTCGATGTCGACGCCGATGGCCCGATTTCCGTTGCGCTGACGGACCCATTCGCAGCAGACGTTGGCGGTGCCGCAGAAATCCTCGCGCAGCAGTTTCGCCCTGCGCCCCCGCAGGGTCTTGAAGGTCCGGTCGACGAATTCTATCTCCGATGCCGCGTACTGCACCGAATACTCGTAAAGCAGATGCCGGTCCGCGCGGGATGCGAGATCGTTCTTGCTCTTTTTGTTCACAGCCCAGCGCCCCTCGGTGTCGAAGGGTCACAGTATACTTAAATTCTTCACTTACAGCGTTTGGAGATCACTCGGGTCCCCGATCCTTGCCATCTTCCGCAACCGCTCACCGCGTGACCAATCGACTGCTCGCGGAATTGCGCATGCCGGCTTTCTGGTATAACCTTGCGCCTCCCAAACCAGAAGAGCCATCCGGGTGGTCGACTCGCGGCGATAGTCGTGAGAATACCGCAACGAAGAGCGGACGGCTCCGAAAGGTTGAGGTCGCGAGGCGACCGAATAGCGAGCACGCAATCTACCAGTAGCAGGCAGAACAAAACGAGTTTTTCCGGAGAGCTGTCCGAGCGGTTGAAGGAGCACGCCTGGAAAGTGTGTATACGTTAATCGCGTATCGAGGGTTCGAATCCCTCGCTCTCCGCCATAAATACAAAAGCCCCCATCAGGGGGCTTTTGCATTTATCGTGGATAGTGCGGCTTTGATGAGAAGCCTCGGTTCGACAGCCGCCGCGCAGCGGCGGCGCAGACGTTCTCCGCAGGAGAACGCCCCGCAGGGGTGAGGCGCACAGCGCCGAATCAATCCCTCACACACCTCGGCTGATTGCTCCCACTTCACTCGCTCCGGTCACCCGGGTTCTCTTTCCTCTTGAGAAAAATTACCAGACGGTAATCTTGCGCACAGCTCCCGGCAATCCCCGTTGCCCATTATTACTCCGGGTGTCAAGAGATACCCCATGGAACTCAACACCGAGGGGGGCGAAATGAACATCTTCAGAACCGTGATTCCAACCGCTGCCTTGGCGGTCAGCCTGGGTGCGGCACCACTCGCAACTGCCCACGCCTGGAACGGCCACCACAGCCACCACGGCCATCGCAATCATTGCAGCACGACAGCGAAACTGCTGAACAACGCCTGCGCGAAGGATATCAAGGACGATTTCTGGCTGACCATGGCGAACTGCAGCAACATCGCCGATCGAGATGAGCGTGAAAATTGCCGATCGACCGCCGATGAAGAACGCCAGGAGGCGAAAGAGGAGTGCAGGGATATCTATGAGGCCCGCCGTGAAGCCTGCGACCTGCTCGGAGAGGAACGCTACAATCCGGTCGTCAATCCGGCCATGTTCGTCGACCCGACCGAGATCGGCAAGAGCATCGCACCGAACCCGTTCTTCGACCTGACGACGGGTTACACGCGCGTGTACGAAAGCGGCGACGAGACCATCACGGTGACGGTCACCGGCGAGACCATCGAGATCATGGGCGTCACCTGCATCGTCGTCCGCGACATCGTTGCGGAAGACGGCGAGGTCGTCGAGGACACGATCGACTGGCATGCGCAGGATATCCACGGCAACGTCTGGTACTTCGGTGAGATCGTGGAGAACTACCAGGATGGCTTGCTGAACAACCTGGATGGTTCGTTCAAGGCCGGTGACAACTTCGCTCTGCCGGGCATCATCATGTACGCCAATCCGATGGAAGGTGATGCCTACCGCGAGGAGTGGGCGCTGGCCGAAGCCGAGGACATCGCCGAAGTCGTGAGCGCCACGGCCAGCGAATCGACCTCTGCCGTCAGTTGCGATGGCACCTGCCTGCAGACGAAGAACTACACGCCGCTGGAACCCGGTGTGGTCGAGTACAAGTTCTACGCGCCAGGGATCGGTTTCATCGTCGAGGTCAAACCGGGCGAAGACGGTGAGCCTGACGAGCGCGTGGAGATCGTCGATTTCTATCATGCGATGTGATTCCGGAAGTGCATGAGAATTGTCAACGTCCGCAACACTCCGCGAGTGCTTCGCCGGCAGGTTCGCCTGCCGGCGCGACCTTCCCGGCCTGCCGCCTCGCAACTGCCATGGACGACCGTATGGACGGTCTCCTCCGCTGTTCTGCACCAATGGATGGGTCGGCGAAAAAGGCATCCCATTCTCAGCAAAGCTCTCTCCTATTCTTACCCAAAACATTCAAGTACGATTAACAGCACTCTTCAGGATGGGCAATGCAGCGTTGGGAGATCGCAACGCCTCGCAAACCGGGAATGTAACTGGCAGGCATGCCGTGTCACATCGTGCAGCGCGGAAACATCCGCAACACCTGTTTCTCCAGCGACGATGAATATCGCTTCCATCTTGAAGCACCAGCCGATCCCTGCTGCGTAGTGAACGCTATCGCTAATAAGAGAACACAGTCGGGGGTCTCGGCGTGCCTGGCTTTCGATGATGCCGGTTAACGGGAGGTGTCGGGGGTGACTCAAGATCCCACCAAGCAGGGCCATTTTCAGCGGGGCGGGGCGGAGTACGCGCGCTATCGACCCTCCTATCCGCCGGAGCTGGTCGACGCGCTGGCGGCTCTAGCTCCCGGCTGTAATCTGGCTGTCGATGTGGGCTGCGGCAGCGGCCAGTTGTCGGCGTTGCTTGCGGAGCGGTTCGAGCGGGTGGTGGCAAGCGATGTGAGCGAATCCCAGCTCGCCAACGCAATCGCCCATCCCCGAATCAGTTATCGGCATGAAGCGGCCGAGGCGATCGGCATCGGCGCGGGAGAGGCCGATCTGGTCGTCGCCGCCCAGGCGGCGCACTGGTTCGACCTGGGCGCTTTTTACCGGGAGGTTCGCAGGGTGGCGGGCGAGGGTGGCGTGGTCGCATTGATCAGCTACGGCGTGCCCTACCTCGAGAGTCCGCTCAACGTCTGGTTACAGCGCTTCTACTGGCAGGAGCTGCACCCGTTCTGGCCGCCGGAACGCTACCATGTTGAGACCGGATACAACGATCTGCCCTTTCCCTTCGAGCCGCTCGAAATGCCCGCCCTGTTCATTCGCCGCAGCTGGAATCTGCATGAGTTGACAGGCTATATCCGCACCTGGTCGGCGTCGAAGCGGCTGCTCGAGCAGCAGCGCGAGGCGTTGCTGCTGGACTTCGAGGCCACGCTGGCGGAGGTGTGGGGCACGCCCGCCGAACAGGTGCCGATCGTCTGGCCGGTCTCCTTTAGGGTGGGGCGAGTGGCGAAGTAGCTCTCCGCGGGTCGTTCGTTCGAGGCGCCGCAGGCCGATCCGGATCGACGTTCGCATCGGCGCTGGTCGAATCTGGCGGATGGTGCGCTTGCTGCCGGCTGTCCATCGCCAGCGCCCATAGACATTGGGGTTCAGGGTGCTATTCTGTGCCGCGTCATGAAGATTCGCGCGCTGTTGCTCCTGCTGTTCCTGATCTCTGCCGGGAATTTCCCGACCTCCGATGCCGGCGAGGCCGAACTGGCGAGGCTGCTGGAGATACTCCAAGCCAACGGCACCATTACGGCGGAGCAGTACCGCGAACTGATCGGCGCGTTGCAGAGCGCACCGCTCCAGGATCCCGGGCCGCGCCCCCAGCCCGCTCCCCGCGCGCGGATAGAGATTGGAGACGACCCCGCAGAGGTCATCGTCTCGAGCGCCAAAGGCGGTGTCGAGGTCTCCTCCTACGACGGCGAATCCTCCTTCGAACTGGGTGGCCTGGTGGTGCTCGATCTGGCCCATTTCAGCGAAGAGGGTCCGGGTGACGGCGCTGAGCTGCGTCGGGCGCGCCTGGATATCCAGGGGAGTTATCTGGCCGATTTCGGCTATGCGCTGGAGGTCGATTTTGCCGGCGACGAAGTCGATCTGGGCGACGTCTACCTGGAGTATCTCGGCTGGTATCCCTACCGGGTGCGGATCGGTCAGATCAAGGAGCCGTTCGGACTGGAGCGGCAAACGAGCTCCAGATACCTAAGCCTGATGGAGCGCGCGCTGCCCAACGAGCTGGCACCGGGACGCAGTCTCGGTGTCGGTCTGCAGCGCTTCGGCAGCGACTGGACGCTGGCTGCCGGGCTGTTCGCGCAGTCACTGAACAGCGCCGCCGACGACCAGGTGGACCAGGGCTGGGGGGTCAGCGCGCGAGCCACCTATACCCCGCTCCAGAGCGAGACAAGGCTGCTGCATCTGGGGCTGTCGGGTGCCTACCGCAGCGTCAACGCAGGCGACTATCTGCGTTTCGAGTCGCGACCGGAAGCACACAAATCGGAGCAGGACTATCTCGATACCGGCAAAAAGGAGATCGACAACGCGCAGAGCCTGAGCCGTCTGGGCTTGGAGTTGGCGGCGACCTGGGGCGCGCTGTCGCTGCAGGGCGAGTATATCCAGGCGGTGGTCGATCAACGTCGGGACGAACCGAGCCTGAACTTCAGCGGCTGGTATCTGCAGGGGAGCTGGTTCCTGACCGGCGAGTCGCGCAGTTATGAACCACAGCAGGGCGTTTTCGGTCGCATTCATCCACGCCACTTCCACGGTGCCTGGGAGCTCGCCCTGCGCGTCAGCGAACTCGATCTCGACGACGAGAACATAAGCGGCGGCCGGGAGCGCAATTACACGTTCGGACTCAACTGGTACCTCAATCCGAACGTGCGCCTGATGGCGAACTACATCCGCGCCGAATTCGACCGGGCGGCCAGGAGCAACGGGGATCTGGAATCAGGGAGCGACCTGGATATTCTGCAGATGAGAGTGCAGGCAGAGTTCTAGATCTCTGCTGAAAGAGAACGGTGCGGAGTATGCATAGAGTTCAAAGTTCGATCATGTTCAGCCTCGCGTTGCTACTCTCGCTGCCGTCGTTGCTCTGCGCCAGCCAGCAGGATCCCACCACGCTGGTGATCGGCAAGGTGAGTCAGAATCCGAAGAAGCACTATCGTTATCTCAAACCGATCGCGGAGTACGTGGCCGAGCGCATGCGCGATCTGGGCGTGCGGCGCGCCAAGGTGCTGATGGCACCCGACAACCGGCGCATGATCGAATATCTGCGCCAGGGACGGGTCGACTGGGTGACGGAGACGGTGATGTCGGCATCGATCTTCGCCGAAGAGGCGGGCGCCGAGATTCTGCTGCGCAAGTGGAAGAAGGGGGTACCTCGTTATCGCACGATATTTTTTGCCCGCAACGACAGCGGTATCCGCTCTCTGGCGGATCTTCCCGGCAGAACCCTGGCACTGGAGGATGACGGTTCGACCAGCTCCTACTATCTGCCGCTCAGCATCCTGATCGGCGAAGGGTACGATGTCGCGCCGCTCGGCTCGCCGCGCGCGCAGCAGCAGTCCCGCATCGACTATCTGCTGGCCGGCGACGAGATCAATATCTCCACCCGGGTGTACCAGGGGTTGGAGGATGCCGGCGCTTTCAACAACCTCGATTGGCGGAAGCCGGACCACCTGCCGGAGCTCTTCCGCAAAGAGATGCGCGTCATCCACCAGTCGCAGGAGTATCCGCGGGCGGTGGAACTGGTGCGTGGCGGTCTGGAGGCGGCGGTCAGGGAACGGCTTCGGTCGCTGCTGCTCAGGGCGCATGAGGATCCCGACGCCGAGATGCCGCTTCACAGTTATCAGCGGACGCTGCGTTTCGATGCCTTGCGGCCGGAAGAGCTGGAATCGATACGCGCGCTCTACCAAACGGTCGAGCTGGTCCAGGGAAGTGCGCGGTAGATGTTGAAGCGGCTGCAGACAAGGTATGCGCTGGTGCTGATCGCGCTGGTGGTGGTGGTCGTGTTGCTGCTGACGCTGGTGCATTTCACCAGCTTCCGCAGCTCGCTGCGCAATCTGTCGACGGCGGGTGCGCAGGCGGTCAGCGCTGAGTTTCTGACGCTGACCCGGGAACGCGGCGAAGCGGTCGCCGATTTTCTCTCCAGAGCGCTGGTCAATCCCCTCTACGAACTCGACATGCGGGCGATGCTCGAGCTGTTGCGCGATATCAAGGCGTTGCCCGGGGTGGAGCGCGTGGTCGTCTTCGGCACCGATGGGCGCATCCTGCACGATGGTCTGGAGATGCTGCCCGGATATGGCGAAGTCGCGATCGACGAAGCGCAGAGCGAGCGCTTGCGGAGCCAGCAGCAGGCGCTGATCGAGCGCAGCGACGGCGATCTCTACGTGACCCGCGCCATTCATATCGGCGACGACTATCTCGGCGGGCTGCGTCTGCAGCTTTCGCTGCGTGTCGCCGAGCAGAAGATCGCGGTCATGGAGGATGAGTTTGGGCAGCTGGCCGAGGGCGGACTGCGCGACACCATGATGCTGACGCTGCTGTTGACGCTGATCCTCGTGGTGCTGGTGCTGCTGCTGGCTTTCTTCATCGCCGGGCGTCTCGCCAGGCCGCTGGTCAAGCTGGCGGAGAAGGCGACGCACGCGGGGCAGGGCGACTACCGCGCGTTGCAGCGCTCCGGACGGGAGGATGAGATCGGTACGCTGGAGCAGGCGTTCAACCGCATGTTGAACAGTCTGGAGGAGACCACGGTTTCACGCCGCTTCGTCGAAACCGTCGTCGGCAGCATGAAAGACGGATTGCTGGTGATGGATCCCGGGGGGCGTGTCGAACTGTTCAACCGCGCAGCCGCCGGCTTCTTCAAAACGGCCGCCGGCCGTCTGCACAGACGGCTCTTCCTCGATCTTTTCCCAGCTGACGCGCGCGAACGGATCGCGCAGGCGATCGAGCGGCTCGGATCGTCGTCGCAGCCGCAGTCGCTGGAGACGGAGTGCGAAGAGCCCTCCGGCAGGCGCATTCCGGTCGCGCTCTCCTGTTCGCCGGTGAATATCGAGGGGTGGCACGCCAGCGGTGTCGTCTGCGTGCTGCAGGATATCTCCGAGCGGCGAATTGCCGAGGCCAGGATCCGTCAGCTGGCGCAATACGATCCGCTGACCGGACTGCCCAACAGGGCGCTTTTCCAGGACCGCCTGCAGCAGGCGATCGCGGTGGCCGAACGCAGCGAGCGGCTGGTCGGGGTGATGTTTCTCGACCTGGACGGCTTCAAGTACATCAACGATACCCTGGGCCATTTCGTCGGCGATCAACTGCTGGCGCAGGTGGCGGTGCGCCTCACCTCCGGTCTGCGCAAGGGCGATACCGTCGCCAGACTGGGCGGCGACGAGTTCGTCGTCATCGCCGATATGCTGAAGAGTTACGAGGATTGCGCGGTCATCGCGGCCGGACTGATCGATTCGCTGAAGCGCCCCTTCCCGGTGATGGAGCGGGAGCTGTTCCTGACCGGCAGCGTAGGCATCACCATCTACCCGCTCGCGGCGGAGGATACCGCGACCCTGCTGCGCCAGGCCGATACCGCGATGTACCGCGCCAAGGAGAGCGGCAAGAACAGCTGGTGCCTCTATGAGAAGCGCATGGAGATCGTCAATGTGCGCCGCATGGAGCTGGAGGCGGCGCTGCGCAGAGGGCTGATGAACGACGATTTCGAACTCTATTATCAACCCCAGGTGGAGCTGGCCAGCGGTCGCGTGATGGCGGTGGAGGCGTTGCTGCGCTGGCGTCGGTTCGATGCCAAGCTTCTCGCGCCGGCCGATTTTCTCACGGTCATGGAGGATATGGGGCTGATCGTCGCGGTCGGCGATATGGTTCTGACCCGTGCCTGCCGGCAGTTCGCGCTGTGGCGCAGCAGGGGGGCGAAGCTCAAGCGTGTCGCGGTCAATCTGTCGGTGCGTCAGTTCGAGGAGCAGGATCTGGTCGCGCGCGTCGGCGAAGTGCTGCAGGCCAACGGGCTGACGGCGGATGTGCTCGAGCTCGAGATCACCGAGAGCACGCTGATGCGCGATCCCGAACAGGTGATCAAGACCCTGCGCGCGCTGAAGGCGCGCGGGGTTCAGGTGGCGATCGACGACTTCGGCGCCGGTTTCTCCTCCTTCAGCTATCTGCAGCAGCTGGATGTCGATACGCTCAAGATCGACCGCAGCCTGATCCAGCAGGTACCGCAGAATGCCGATCATGCGGCGATCGTCGTCGCCTTGATAAAAATGGCCCAAATGCTGGGTAAAGAGGTTATGCTGGAAGGGGTGGAGAGCGCCGCCCAGCTGGCATTCGCCCGCGAGCAGGGGGTGGACAGCGTGCAGGGATATCGTTTTTTTCCGGCGCTCCCCGCAAGCGAGATCGAACAGCTCCTCAGGCAGAGCGCACCGTCGCCAGGCACCGAGCTGGAGACTTTCTGAAGCGGACCAGAGCGGTGGCCCGCGCAGGCAAGCAGGAGAAGAGCGCGTGATCGGACCGGTGGATCTGCAGTGTGCCAGGGCGCTGTGCAAGAGCCGCAGGGATCTGCACCTGCCGGCATCGACCGATGAAGCGGGCATCTTTTTCAACCTGGCGATGAACCGCGCGCTCTATTCGCCACCCCGGAGTGCGATCTACTTCGTTGACTCGCACCATGTCGCGGTCGAGGAGATCATCCGCGCGGCACTGACGGGCATGGGGGTCGAGTTGCGCATGGAGCAGCTCTATCTCGATGCACTGAGCATCTTCAAGAGCGTCAAGCGGATCGGCCTGACCCCCGCCGAGGCGGCAGCGGTGATGGTGGCGCTGCGCCTCAACGGCATCCAGGTGACCGTGACCGAGTAGCCGCACCGGCCGGTTGCCGCTCTTCTCCAGCCCTTCGCCGGAGATCCCACGGCCAGCCCATCGACCGCACCGCCGGGGAGCCAACGGCTGCGGTAACTCCCGTTGCTGCGGATTTCACCCGAATGGGGTTCAGCTATAGCTTCGCAGGCCGATCAATTCGGCATCAGCCGACAGACGCCTCCCCCCGGCGTCGCCTGTGCTGGCGGGAGTGCCGAAGCGTGGTTCACGAAACTGACACACAATTCTCATTGGCAGCCGTCAATGATTTCACTATCATGTTTGCTGCGATGCACAAAGTTCGCTCCCGGAGACGGGAAAAGAGCAGTGGTTTCATGGAGATGGCAAGCCAAAGCGCCTGATTCAAAAGAGGTATCAAGTGTTTCACAGTATCTATATCGCGGGGGCAGAGCCCCATAGCGGAAAGTCCGTCATCGTCCTGGGCATCATGGAGATGCTCAATGCGATGACACCCAGGGTCGGCTTCTTCCGCCCCGTCATCAGCGACAGCAAGGAGCGCGATCCGCTGATTCATCTGATCACCACGCGCTACGGTCTGGAGATGTCGGACGAGGCGCTCTACGGCTGCAGCTACGAAACCGCGCGCAGGATGACCACCGAGGGTAGGCAGGACGAGCTGCTGAAACTGATCCTGGGCAAGTTCCGCGAGCTGCAGTCCAAAGTCGACGTGGTGGTCTGCGCCGGCACCGACTTCACCGACGCCAGCTCGGCGCTGGAGCTGGATTTCAACGCCACCCTGGCCAACCACTTCGGTTGTCTCTTCATGCCGGTGGTCAAGGGGCTGCATCGCAGCGCGCGCGAGATCGCCGACGCGGTGAGGATGCTGGAGGAGCACCTGGAGAGCGCGCAGCACTGCAAACTGCTGGCGGCGTTCGCCAACCGCGTGCCGACGCGTGAGATGGACGAGCTGGCCGGACTGCTGAAGGGAACCCGCTTCCCCTTCTATATCCTGCCGGAGAACAACTCCCTGGAGCGCCCCACGGTGGCCGAGATTGCGCGTGAACTCGGCTTCGAGTCTCTCTATGGCAGCCGCCAGGTGATGAATCACGAGGTGGCGCGCTTCAAGGTGGCGGCGATGCAGGTGCAGGATTTTCTCGCCCACATGGAGAACTGCAGCCTGGTGCTGACGCCGGGAGACCGCTCCGACATCATTCTCGGCGCTCTGGCGGCGGACTGCTCCGGCAACTATCCGATGATCGCCGGCATTCTGTTGACCGGTGGCCAGAAGCCGCCACCGGCGGTCTGCCATCTGCTGGAGGGGATGAACCCGCTGCGGCTGCCGATTCTGCTGTCGCCCTGGGACACCTTCAAGACCGCGCTCAAGGTGAACGACGTCAGGGGGATGATTCTGCCCTCGGACGACCGCAAGATCGCCGTCGCGCTGGGGTTGATGGAGTCACGCATCGACCTGCATCAGCTGCGCAAGCTGGTAATCCACAGCGGCAGCCAACGCATGACGCCGCTGATGTTCGAGTACGAGCTGATCCAGCGCGCCAAATCGGTGCCGCGCCATATCGTCTTGCCGGAGAGCGACGACGAGCGGATTCTGCGCGCCGCCGAGATCCTCTCGCTGCGCGAAGTGGTGAAGATCACGCTGCTCGGGGATGAGGATATCGTGCGCGCCAGGGCGATGCACCTGGGGCTCAATCTGCGCCAGGTGGAGGTTCTCGATCCGCGCAAGTCGGAGTGGCGCCAGCAGTTCGCCGACGCCTACCACGAGCTGCGCAAGCACAAGAACGTGACCCCCGAATCGGCCTACGACACGATGGTGGATGTCAGTTACTTCGGAACCATGATGGTGCACTTCGGCTACGCCGACGGCATGGTCTCCGGCGCCGTGCACACCACCCAGCATACGATCCGTCCGGCGTTCGAGATCATCAAGACCAAGCCGGGAGCGGGACTGGTATCCAGTGTCTTTTTCATGTGCCTGGAGGACCGCGTGCTGGTCTACGGCGACTGCGCGGTCAACCCCAACCCCAACGCCGAGCAGCTGGCCGATATCGCCGTCTCCTCCTCTGAGACGGCGCTGATGTTCGGCATCGAGCCGCGCACGGCGATGCTCTCCTACTCGTCGGGGCAGTCGGGCAAGGGAGACGACGTGGAGATGGTGCGCGAAGCGGTGCGTCTGGCACGGGCCAAGAATCCGACGCTAAAGATCGACGGTCCCATCCAGTACGATGCCGCGGTGGACCTCAGCGTCGCCAACTCCAAGATGCCGGACAGCGAGGTGGCGGGCAAGGCGACAGTCTTCATCTTTCCCGATCTCAACACCGGCAACAACACCTACAAGGCGGTGCAACGCTCCGCCAACGCGGTGGCCGTCGGTCCGGTGCTGCAGGGTCTGAACAAGCCGGTCAACGATCTCAGCCGCGGCTGCACGGTGACCGATATCGTCAACACCGTGGCGATCACCGCGATCCAGGCGCAGTAGGGGGCGGCGGTGAGAATTCTGGTTCTGAACGCGGGTAGTTCGTCGCTCAAGTATCAGCTGTTCGGCATGGAGGACGAGCGGGTTCTGGCGCGGGGATCGGTCGACCGCATCGGCGAACCCGGCAGCGGCGTCGACTCGCATCAGGACGCGCTGCAGCGCATCATCGATGCGCTGCAGGCGCAGGGCGCGGTGCGTGGGCGCGAGGATCTCGACGCCATCGGTCATCGAGTTGTCCATGGTGGCGAGCAGTTTCACGAGCCGGTGCTGATCGACGCCGAGGTGGTGCGCGCAATCCGTGAGATGATCCCGCTGGCACCGCTGCACAACCCGGCCAATCTGCAGGGCATAGAGGTGGCGCAACGCCTCTTTCCGGGCACGCCGCAGGTGGCGGTGTTCGACACCGCGTTTCACCAGAGCATGCCGCCCGCCGCCTTCCGCTACGCGCTGCCGGCCGCGCTCTACCGTGAGCACCGGGTGCGGCGTTACGGCTTCCACGGCACCTCGCACAAGTATGTAGCGCAACGCGCGGCGGCGGTTCTGCAGCGGGATCCCGCAGAGCTGAACCTGATCACGCTGCACCTGGGCAACGGCTGCAGCGCGGCGGCGATCGCGGCGGGCAAGAGCATCGACACCTCGATGGGGATGACGCCGCTGGAGGGGCTGGTGATGGGTACCCGCTGCGGCGATATAGACCCCGCGCTGCACTTCTATCTGCAGCGTGAGCTGGCGCTGTCGTCCGCCGAGACCGAGAACCTTCTGAACAAGCGCAGCGGACTCATCGGGCTTTGCGGTGTCAGCGACATGCGCGAGGTCGAACGGCGCATCGAGGCGGGTGACGAGGAGGCGCGGCTGGCCGAATCGATGTTCGTCTATCGCATTCGAAAATACATCGGCGCCTACGCCGCGGTGCTCGGCCGTCTGGATGCGATCGTCTTCACCGGCGGCATCGGCGAGCATTCGGCGAGAATCCGCGCGCTGGTCTGCAGCGGGCTGGAGCTTTTCGGCGTTGCGCTGGATCCTCGGCGTAATGAAGCCGCACACGGCGAGTGCTCGATAGAGCAGTCCGACGCAAACCTGAAATTGCTGGTCATTGCCACCAACGAAGAGCTTGAGATCGCCCGCAGCAGTGCCTGCTGCCTGCAGCACTGACCTGCCCGCCAGCATTCATCCGAAGCAATCTGCCGGGGCGGTTCGCTCCCGGCCGCTGCGCAACGCGCGTTTGCCGTTGCCGCGGCAGGCCGTTGTCCGTCCCGCTTGGTGGATCGCGGTGTCGCCTTGACAATTGTCATCGCTGCCGTCTGCCGGCCGGGGATAATCGGAAAACCGGCGTGGACCGGTCGGCAGTCATGCAGTATCGAGTACCCGCTCCATCGATCGGACAGACAATTGCCAACTGACGCAAGGGGTGACGCATCATGGCCAGCGCCTATCGGCGGCGAAGATGGTCCGGTATCGGCTCCCACGCGATAGCCGGTTTGCGGCACTTGACTCTGGTCGTTCTGCTGAGCACCGGCGGGGCGGCTCTGGCTGCCGCCGAAGACGGCGTCGAACTCGGTATCTCCGAGTACAAGAGCACCGGACAGGAGCATCCTCAGGCCCCCAACAAACAGCGCGAGTCGACCACCGATCACCGCAAGCTGAAGGAGTTGCAGGGGCCGTTCTCCAGCGGGCCGGAGGTGACCAGGGCATGCCTGGAGTGTCACAACACCGCCGGTCACCAGTTCATGCGCAACAAGCACTGGACCTGGTCCTACCAGCATCCGCTGACGGGGCAGAAGCTGGGCAAGCGCGTGCTGGTCAACAACTTCTGCACCAACGCGCGCGGCAACGAGGGGATGTGCGCCCAATGCCACGCCGGCTACAACATGACCGGGCCCGATTTCGACTTCGGCAATCAGGAGAACATCGACTGCCTGGTATGCCACGAGTCGACCGGCAGCTACTACAAGACGCCGACGACGAAAGGCAACGAGGCCTGCTCGATCATGTTCGAGGGCAAGCCGCCGATCGACTGGGCCGCGGTGGCGCAGAGCGTGAAGATGCCCGGTCGCAGCAACTGCGGCAAGTGCCACTTCTACGGCGGGGGTGGCGACAACGTCAAGCATGGCGACCTCTCGTCGGCGCTGTTCGACCCTTCGCCGGCGGTCGACGTTCACATGAGCGAGGCGAGCAACGGCTTCACCTGCATCACCTGCCACGTCGGCGAGGGACACGACTGGGCCGGCAGCCGTTACCAGATGCTGGTCAACGACGAGAACCACCCCAAGCCGGGTATGCCGCGCGAGGTCGCGACCTGCGTCAGCTGCCATAGCGACCGGCCGCATCCGATCGACTCGGTCGAGGGGATCAAGCTCAACAGCCACACCCGGCACGTCGCCTGCGAAACCTGCCATATTCCGTCGATCGCGCGTGGCGGTGTCGCGACCATGGTGGACTGGGACTGGCGCACGATGGGCAAACTGAAGGATGGCCAGGGATTCAAGCTGAAGGAGTATACCCAGGGCGACGGCCATCACCGGGCCACCTACAAATCGATCAAGGGTGATTTCAAGTACGCTGAGAATATCGCGCCGATCTACGCCTGGTTCGACGGTACGATGAACTACACCACGATCGGCATCCGCTTC
Organism: Gammaproteobacteria bacterium; assembly: GCA_020445335.1. GTDB lineage: Bacteria > Pseudomonadota > Gammaproteobacteria > Chromatiales > Chromatiaceae > HKST-UBA178. Next base: position 7,681 of record JAGRGU010000010.1, on the reverse strand, counting down.
GATCCCGGCAAGGGCCCGGTGGAGATCAACAGCTTCGGCGGCAGTTACGGAGATCCCGCTTCGCGAATCTACCCGTTCAAACGCATGCATACCACCATGCCCTACGACAAGGGCAACAATACGCTGGTCTACATGCAGCTTTGGGGCGAGAGCGAGGGGGCCTTATGGGGCAACTACGATTTCGCCAAGGCGATCGCGGAAGGCATGGCCAACAATGGTCAGCCCTACAGCGGTGAGTTCGGCTTTGTCGAGACCTACTCCTACTGGCCGGTCAACCATATGGTCGCGCCCAAGGAGCAGGCGATGGATTGCGCTGAGTGCCATGCGCGCGAGGGCCGCTTGCAGCATCTCGGCGGTTTCTACATGCCCGGCACCGGCAGCAACGAACTGCTGGACCGGCTGGGAGTGATCGCGGTGTTCGGCACGCTGGGCGGTGTGTTACTGCATGCGATCGGCCGCGGTGTCGCCGCGCGCGGGAGGAGAGGGTTATGAGCACCCATACCATCCGGGTCTTCAAGCGCTTCGAGCGGATCTGGCACTGGGGGCAGATGGCGGCGATCTTCACGCTGCTCTTCACCGGCTTCAGGATTCACGGCACCTACCGGCTGATAGACTTCGGCACCGCCGTCACGGTGCATACCTGGGCGGCGATTCTGCTGTTGCTGCTTTGGGTATTCGCGATCTTCTGGCTCTTCACCACCGGTCAGTGGCGCCATTACCTGCCGACCGCGAAGAACTTCGTCAAGGTGGCACGCTTCTACGCCTACGGAATCTTCAAAGGTGAGGATCACCCTTATCGCAAGACCTACCGGCGCAAACACAATCCGCTGCAGGCGCTGACCTATCTGCTGGTCAAGACCGTCATCTTCCCGGCGATCTGGATCTCGGGCATCGCCTATCTGCTGGTCAGCTTCGGGCTGCTGGATCTGGCGGGCGCCAACCTTGGCCTTGAGTTCATCGCGCTGGTGCACACCATCGCCGCGGTCGCGATCGTTCTCTTCATCATCGCGCACATCTACCTGCTGACCACCGGCCACTCATTCGTCGGCCACGTCAAGCCGATGATCACCGGCTATGACGAGGTGGAGTTGAGCGACGAGGAGCTGGCTTACCTGCGCAGCAACGAGCCGGATGTGCTCAAGCGGTAGCGCTTCCAGACCGGCCTCGTCGCTGCATTGGCAAGCCGGGCCGTCGTCACTTTTTTAACGTCGCCGCCGATTACACCGATGGCAATGTAACCGGGCATCCGGCAGCCCTCATGCGCCACGCTTATCGACACCCAGCAGCGCAAGACCCGTAACCATCAACAGCAGCACGCCGGGTGCCGGCATTGTTACCGGGCCGTGGAGAATGATCGCCGCCGTTCGGTCGCGGGTGTAATCGCTGACGAAGAAAGCGGACCCGTCGAGCAGTATGCCGGAGAGGTCCTGCCCCGACAGGGCGGCGATAGGGCCGAACGGCAGGTTGAACGACAGACCGTAGATATCGATTACCGCCGTATCTTCGGAGACCAGATCCTCGAAATTGAAACTGCCGCCGAAGATCTGGATGTTGGAGCTCTGTCTCGCGCTCACCCGATCGAACAGGCTGCTCAGGGATTGAACCTCGACGTAAGCGTTCTCATCCGCCGAGATCGATTCCAGAGCGCCGCCTGTTATCAATGCGTTTACGGAGTCATTGCTGTTGAAGGACTCGCCGTTGCCGCCTGACATGAAGATGCTGGAGGTGCCGAAGAAATCCATATCTTCCGAGCCGTAGTAACCGTCGAGCAGATTCAGCGTGCTGTTACCGTGCACGTTTATTCCGTCGCCGATGGTCCCACCCGAGACGGTCGCGCTGGAGGCGTCGTTGAGATCAAGCGCCTGACCGATGCTGCCGTCGCTCATGGTGAAGGACGAAGTGTCGAAAACCTGCACATCCCGGTCGACATTCGCCCCGGAAACAAAGTTGACCGTGGTTGGATTGGCGCCGTTATTGAAAATCTGCAGGTCCTGGTCCCCGAGATCGGAGTTGATGTTGGTGACCGCACCGTCGTTGATGATCAAAGCTGATACGGTTCCCATGTAGAGCGTCACTATGACCGTGCCGATGGAAACAGCGATTCTCACCATCCTCGTCCCCTCCCTTGTAGTATGAGCACCGACCGTAACTCATGCATCGAATGTTCCTTTAAATCGTAATGCTTGAAAAACAGCAGCTTACCGGACGGATGCATATCCCACAAAATTGAAGTGTAAATTTAACTGACAGTAACCTGAAAAATTGCGTGTGACGGAAGCGGTGCCTGAGACCGGGCCGGCCGGGTATCGGTGATCGGCCGCTTGCCAGGGCGGTGGTTATTCGCCTATCTTGTCGCCGCCACCCCGGCCTTTGTTGCCGGATCCATCCGTCTGTCCGCCACTGCCGGGGCGAAGCCCGTTGAAAGCCATGAGTCGACACTATTTTCCCCACTGGCTGCTGCTGGTTTTCTGCGTCTATTTCGCACTGCTGGCGGTAGAGCCGGTTTCGCGCACGGTGTGGATCGCCGAGGTGATTCCGGTGGTGCTGGTGGCGCTTGCCTTGACGCTGAGCTTCTCCCGTTTCCGCTTCAGCAATACCGCCTACGCGCTGATGGCCTTCTGGATGTTCTGGCATACGCTGGGCGGCCACTATACCTTCGCCAACGTCCCCTTCGACTGGTTCAACGACCTGATCGGCTCGGAGCGCAACCACTTCGACCGAATCGGGCACTTCTCGGTCGGCTTCTACGCCTTCGCCACCGCCGAGTGGATGCTGCGCCGCGGGCACTGCAGATATGTGCCGGCCAACCTCTTCGCGCTGCTGCTGATCATGGGCGTGGCGGCGGCGTACGAGATCGTCGAGTGGTGGTACGCGGTCGCCGAAGGGGGCGATGCGGGCATTGAGTTTCTCGGCTCGCAGGGCGATATCTGGGATGCGCAGAAGGATATGCTGGCGGATACGCTCGGTGCGCTGTTCGCATTGATGATCTACGCGTTGGTACGTCCCGACCGTCGCCTGGGGCAGAGTTGAAGGTGATGCGCTCCGGCGCTTCAACCGCTGTCTAGGCGCCCAGCGCAGCAGGGTTTGGGTCGGTCGGTGCGAATGGAAGATGGTATGCGTGTCAGGGGAAAGCTGACTTCCTGGAATGAAGCGCGCGGTTTCGGCTTTATAACGCCGATCTCCGGCGGAGCAGAGACCTTTGTGCACATCAAGGCGTTCCGCAATCGTAATCGGCGTCCCGCGGTCGGCCAGATCCTGACCTACACATTGTCATCCGACAGGCAGGGCCGGCCAAGAGCCATAGATGCCACGCTGGCAGGGGATCGTCCGCCTGCAGCGGGCAGGTGGAGACACCGCCCTCTCCCGATCGCTGTTGCGCTGCTGTTTCTCGCAGCAGTTGGCGCTGCCGTAATTTTTACCGCACTGCCGGGCCAGGTTCTGCTGCTCTATCTCGCGGCAAGCCTGCTTACCTTCATCGCCTATGCGTTGGACAAATCGGCCGCCAAAGCTGGCGGTTGGCGAACGCAGGAGAGCACACTGCATCTGCTGGCACTGGTCGGGGGCTGGCCGGGTGCGCTCATCGCGCAGAACAGGCTGCGTCACAAGTCCAGCAAACAGTCGTTTCGCGGCGTATTCTGGATAACGGTGCTGTTGAATTGCGGGGCATTGGCCTGGCTCTTCACAGCGACCGGCAGGGCCACATTGCACGCCTTGATCAGAGGGGTGACCTGATCGGGAGCAATAGTGTCAGCCGCGCGTTTGGTGCGGCAAAGCAGCGAAACACCGAGTTGCCACGGCGACTTCCGGAAGCTGTCGGAGTAAGGATGCAGACGCGCTAGCCGGATGGCAGCAGCGAGCGCGACTTGATCATCGCCGAGAGACAGTGCTGGGTGGCATCGATGCGGATCTGGGGGCGGTAGCGCCCGTTCAGGAATGCACCGGCGTAGCGGTCGAGGTGCGGTGTCTTCAGATAGTGGTCATCGCCGAAGCGGATGCGCTGCTGCCCGGGCAGGATCTGCAGTCTAAGGTTCTTTTTCATCTCCCGCGCCGCCCTTTTGCCGATCCTGTCGTGCAGATCGCGCTCCGCTCCGCCCAGTCGCAACGCCTCGAGACCGGAGAGCAGTCCCTCCACCGAGTAGCAGCTGTTGGATCGGCTGCTGACGCGCGGTCGCATATGCTCGAGATAGTGCCTGATCTGTTCGGCGATGAAGTCGAGGAATGCCGGGTTGCGGGTGGTACGGTAACGCAACGCCGCCGCCATCATGCCCCAATGAAAGAAGCCGATCTCCGGCTGCGAGCCATAGTGGGTGATGAACCGCTCGTCGGCGCGCCGCAGTGCGGCGCTCACGCGCTCTCCGGTGGTGTCGCCGAACTGCGCTGCGTAGCTGGCCAGCGCCAGCCAGATCTCGCCGTCGGAGTAGGGCGAAGCCACCTCCATGCCCGGTTTCGCTGCGAATCCGCCGTGCGGCAGCTGCAGGCCGAGGATCCCCTGCAGCCAGTTATCGAGCAGCGCATTCGAGCGCAGGCTCTCGGGTTTGTCACTGGCAAGCAGCATGGTGAGAATCGCCAACGCGGTTGCGCCGGCCTTCGCCTGATTCGGTTGACCGTTCGCGCTCAGCAGCATGCCCCCTTGCCAGGCGACCGATTTGCGACCGTAGCCTTCGAGCGCGAGCCTGATCGCGCGCCCGGTGCGAGGGTCGCGCGAGTAGCGATAGTACTCGCCCAAGGCAAATCCGGCGCCCGCCTGGCGCACGATATTGTCGGCCGCCGTATCGGCGCCGCTAACGAAGTCGTGCTCGTAGACGAACAGGCCTGAGTCCAGCTGCATACGCAACATATGGGTCGCGGCCAGTTCGATCCGCTGCTCCTGGGTGGGTTGGGCAGCCGCGAACGACACGCCGATGACCAGAGTCAGGACGAGTGGTAACGGTCGAAACGTTCGATTGGGAAGTCTGTTGAAAACTGCGTTGATCATCCCTGGTTGTTGCGTTCGGCTAAGCCTTCAGCGATGCGCGCGGGCGTTTTCCAGCGCCCCTTGCCGTCTCTGCAGACTATGCCCGCGCCGGCGCGGCGCGATCCGCCGTGATCTAGGCTCACCCGGTAGTTGCGACAGTAGCCTTGATTGCCATCTTTGAAGGTTGCCGTCGGGGTCAGGTGAATGCGGGTGTCGTTGCGGCGACTCCACCAGCTTTTGGTCGTGCCGCTGGGAACCTGCTCGAGCACCTGCTGGAAGAAACTGCGGTAGCTGCGGCTGGACTGGGAGTCGAGCATCGAGAGCGCGGGCTTGAACGCGGTCAGCTCGAGACTGCTTGCCGGTCTCGACGCTGACTGATCGATGCGCAACACGATCTGGCCGATGTCGACCGCATAATAGTAGACGGTGGTCTGCTTGATTCTGTTGCGGCGGTTGTGGCGCGCGCATTCGATGCGATAGGTGTCGAAGGTGCCGATAGCGAGTGATATCCGTTCGCTTCCCTCCACACCGCAGTGCCAGTAGTTGATCCTGGCATCCTCCTGGCCGGGTTTTCGGCTGTGGCTTTCGAAGTGCATCTCCTTGCCAAGTTCGAGCGGCCAGAGTGAAGCGGATTCCCCTTGCGGTTTGAGCTCGGTCAGCGTGACACCGCTGCGCCGTTCGACGCGCTCGGGCGGCAACAGCGGGTCGTGGCGCAAGCGGTAGCTGTAGTTCGCGCTGCGCCTGATTGCAACTGAATCATCGTCGGCCGCCACTACCCGTTCACGCCTGCCGTTGCTGTAGTAGTAGCGATCGCCGACAGCCGCTGCCGCCTGATAGGCGGGTGGCAGGCCTGAGAGTTGTTCGCCCGGTGGTTGCAGGTTGGTGGTGGCGCAACCTGAAAGCAGCAGCGCCGTCAGCACTGCCGCAAAATTGCATCGTCGTTTGTCTATTTCCATTTACCGATTCATACTCCCGCAGTACACCCCGCCGGGGTGTCACATTTTCAGGCTTTCGTTTTGCGGCAGGATGAAGCGGGTCCGCCACTGCTCCTTGGCCACTCTGCAGGAGATGCCCCGCAGCAGCTCCTCTCTACCCTGGAACGAAACATGCTCCTGAAACTCGCGGCAATACTGATTGTCACCGGCGCGCAGCGTTCTGATCGGCGTCAGCTTCGCCTGCGTCAGTCCGTCGCCGCTCGACCAGTCGTGTATCGTGCCGCTGGGAATATACTCCAACACCCGGTTGCGCGCCTCTGCCAATGCGTCGAGGGCATGTACGCGCTGTTGCTCCCGCGCCGTCAGCTGGCGCTCCACTTCATACTCCAGCGACAATGTACCCAGGTGATAACCCGAAAGCAGAAGCAGCACGCTGGCGGCGATGGCGATCAGCGGCCGCTCCCAGAAAGCCCTGCTCACGCGTCTTTCGGCTGCCGGGATCTCCGGTTGGGCGTGATCGAGTCTGCGATTCAGCGGCGCTTGCAGTTCCCGTGCGTCGGGCGTCGCGAGCGCGCTATCCAGCGAAAGTCTGGTCAGCGCATTGAGCTTCTTCGCCTGCACGACATAGTTCGATGCTTCGGCGTTGAGCCTCAGAATCTCCTCGATTTCGGCGCGACTCCGGTGCTCCAGTTGGCCATCGATATAGCTGTTTAGCAGCTCGATTTCGATACCGCCCACCTGCCTGCTGTCAACGAATTTCATCTGCAATCCCATTCATAAACATGCGTTTACGATAACTGCTCGGCGTATGCGTCGATCAGTTTCCCTCTCGCCCTGGCCAGTCGGCTGGTAATGGTTCCCAGCGGCAGATTGAGAATCTCCGACGCTTCCCGGTAGGAGTAGCCCTCGACGCCGACAAGCAACAGAACTTCGCGCTGTTCGCGCGGCAGTTGGGCGATCAGCTCGCGGATATGCTCGAGTGCGATCAGGTTTTCCGAGCGGTCCGCGGTGACCGGAAGGCTGCCGTGCAAGGCGCCGATGCTCTCCTGGTAGCGCTCCTGAACATTCAGTTTGCGTATCTGGTCGATGTAGAGGTTCCTCACCGTGCGAAAGAGCCAGCGCTCCAGGTATTCGTGCTGTTCGCCGTCTGTCGCGAGAAGGCGGGTGAATGCCTCTTGCGCGAGATCCTCCGCCATTACCACGGAGCCACACAAACCGTAGGCAAAGCGCCTCAGCTTCGGCAGGCATTCGGCAAACTGTGCACTCCACTCTTCCCGCAAAAAGGATTTCCCGGTCTATCTCTTTATCAATTAACGTCTGATCTGGCGTTTTAATCCCGAAAATTTTCCGCCGGTAACCGCTGAGCCTCCCCGGTCAGGGTCGGGAAAGGGTTCACGTCCGCTGATTTTGTTTTCGAAGTGGAATATATTTCTTGGCCAGACGTTAAATTAGACAGAAGCAGCGCTAATTTGTCATCAGGAGTTTTGAAATGTTTACACCATCATCCACCGACCCGAATACAGCAGCCGTTACGCTCAGCAAACTCCTGTTTCGCCCCCGTCTCACCCATCTGATACTAGCCCTTGCGCTCATTCTGTTCAGTCTGGCACCGGTCAAATTCGATATCGACACCGGTTCGTTCACATTTAGCGACGTCATCGCCAAGAGTGGCGATGACGACGATGACGACGATGACGATGACGACGACGACGACGACGACGACGACGATGACGACGACGACGATGACGACGACGACGACGAGGACGACGACGATGATGACGAGGAGGACGAC
>JAGRGU010000084.1:4964-23908 GCA_020445335.1 Gammaproteobacteria bacterium | reverse complement strand
TTGGGCCCGTTCTTGAAGGTGAAGGACTCGGCAAAGAGATCACTGAGTGTGAAGCCGATCAGAACCTTCAGATTGCCCTCGACGGCCGGCATGAGCTGACGCACGATGTCCTGCGCCTGTTTGCCGGACACGCGACACTCGAAATGCGTATACTGGGCGTTATCGACACTGCCCCGAAGCGCAGCGATGGTGACGCTGAGGAAGGGGGTACCCTCCTTCGGCATCACCTCACGGATTCGGTTGAGATAGCCGATTCCACTGGTGTGAAGATCGAAATACTTTTGACTTTCGTTATTTGACATTGTGTTTGCTCCATGGGGTTGGTTTGGTCCGGAGCAAGCGGATCCCTGGCGGGAGTGCTTCCCCGGCAAGGGTGGTGAAACGGAGGTATTTTTCGTTTCGTTGAAGTTGGACCGGCGACTTGCATCGCTGCACCTGTTACCCGATCCGAAGGTGCCTGTTCGCCACTGAGTCCGCAGTGACCACATATAAAACGATTCTTTAGCCTGCATCAGGCGGCATTCGATGCCTCACAGACATAGCGCAGGTACTTCAACATGCCGCGGGCATTGGCAAAGGCTGGATGCTCGGTGATGATCTGGTTCGGAAACCAGTCGCGAATATGTGCGGCCAGGAACACTGCGCCGCCACCCACGAACAGGATCCGCTCGAGTTCGGCACCCCGGCCCAGCTGTCGTTGCGTCTCGCTGTACAGGCGCTCGACCAGTTGCCGCTGAGCGCGCTGCACCAAATCCGTAACGTCCCGGTTCTTACCGAACAGTCGAACCGCACCAGACTGGATCGATGCCTCGACCCTGCGCTCGCTCACCGTTTCCAGGTTGAACCGCCCACGGATGCCGTCGGCCACCTCCCGTTTTACATCCAGCAATCCGCAGCGAAGAGAACCCGATGAAGCATGCATGACCGCCTGATCGGCCACCACCACATAATCGGTGGTCCGCCCGCCGATATCGACCACAGCCAGCGGAGCTTGCAGTCGCTCGGGCTCGATCTGTACGCCCCCGTCGGATTCGGTGATCACAAAGTCATACCAGGCAGCCAGCGCTTCGGGGATCACCTCATGGAAGGCGATCCCGGCCGGCAGACGCCCGTCAAGCGGCTGCACCGATTGTTTCAGGCTGGCGCGCTTCCTGGCCAGGGTCTCCTCGCGGCGACTGCCATTCTTAAGGTAGAAGCTGCCGATCGGCAGTCCGGAGACGGCATGCACCGAATGCCCCTCCAGCCCTGCCTGTTGCAGTGCGTGCTGCACGATGGCCCGATTGAGACCGGAGAATGGATAAGCGTCAAACTCAGTCGCTTCACCCTCTATCTCGCCGACGGCGAAGATCTGTGACTCGGTCTCGTACTCGAAGATGCGCTGCTCGGCACTGTCGATCCAAGTAACATTGGCCTTGCCCAACCGGGCGCGTGATGGAATCGCGAACATCCGACCGTCCGCTAGTACCAGCTTGGTAACCGCATAACCATCGTCGAGTCCGACGGGGACAGGGTTCATGGATTTGGAAGCGGTCATGGATTTTGCTTTCCTTTTGTGCCGCATGGGGTCTTGATCTGGTTTATCACCCGATCACGCGTCCCAGCCCGACAAAGGGTTTTCCTTTGGCGGTTCGATTGGCAATCGGTTTGGCTGACGAAGCGGTGGGCGGTGAATGCTGGGATCGTCTTGGTGAGTCTGCCGACAACCAGCGGGAGAAGGCGATCGGTGTGCCGTTCTCCCGTTCTGCAGCAGTTGTGCGTAACAGCTGACATTCGGCCCGAAATCCCTCGACCAGCAGTCCGCGCAACCACTCCTGACGGCGACGCGCCGGCACTCGTTCGATTCGGTTCAGGATGATCGCCTCCAGCGCGATTCGGCTGTCCAACTGCAGGGTGATGCGAGAACCCCATGCCGATCTACTCCTCGCCATGCAGCGAATCGGGACCGGTCACCGGCAGCAGAGGTACCTGTTTTGCGGCATTGCGGTATCCCTCCGGAAAGCGCAACTTGCGCGGCACCTGGGGTGCCTGCTGTTCACCGGACAATACCGCCGGCGGGAGCGCACCCATCAGTGCCTGCCCTCGTTGGGCCTTTTCATCCTGCCGGAGAACCGATGCCCGATCGATACCGAGAAACCGATAACTCTGAGGAAGTACGAATACCCCACGGATGCGACGACCTCCGAGTTGAACAACTCGTTCCATGGACGCACGATCCAGCAGGCCGACATGGCAGCCGCTCAACAAGGTGCGCACCAATGTGTCGTACTCTCCGATCAAATGCGCACCCCGGTAGGCGTAGGGATTGGCGAACTGCAAGGGGATACGGTAAGGACGCAGAGAGGCTGCCACCCGCACCTCGATGGCCGGCGATTGTGCCAGCCTTTCATCGATCTCAGACTGTGATCGGCGCACGAGTTCACGCGCCTGTTCGATAGACTCATGGATTTTGACCAGCCACCAGTCCGCATAGGGGTCATCGTTGCGCGCCGCTTGCCAGATCCGTCTCAACCGGTCAGCAAACCCGACCAGGCCGACGATGGCCGGTTTGTCCTCGCCGGCGTTGCGACCCCGGATCAAGCGCTGAGCCTGTCGGGTCTGGACGGTCAACCAGGCATGTCCACGTAAAGCACCTGGTGTCGGTTGTGGATCGAGGCTGGCGAATTGCTCGGCGCTTGAGGAAGTGTTTGAACGCATCGGGTTTACCCTGGCTGTCTCGTCGCTGAAGGTGGCCCCAATTTGCCCTTTTGCCTGGCTCAGTGACAAGCGAAAACCCAACACGTCTGCGTCGTGTTTAGTTGGCAGGTGACTGAGGAAACGAAAGACTTTCCCTGGCGAGCGAGCCTCGCGCGCGGAAGTTTGTGAACAACGTAGTAGTAGTGTTTATATAAATAAAAACTACTACTACTTGTAGCCGAGTTCGAATTTCGAACCGGTCACAAACCGAAAATGTGTTGACACTGTCAACAGCAACGTGCGGTTACGAACATGTTGTGTTGTACCCTGAAGCAGTAGAGTTCATGTCATACCAAATCTTGATTGATGCATGTTAATTACTATTATTCAATAACTAACACCATTTTCTTGATTTCAATTATATTTCTTTTCGCATTCCCGAGCTTGGGGACCTCAGGTAGTCATTTGGCGCTTTGAATGTCTGATTCCGGCGGAAACGACCGCCGGGTTCGAATTTCGGTATACCGAATATCGAACCCGGTTCTTATGAGTTATCCACAAGCTGGAGGTTTACACGGGCAATCAGGTTCGAATATCGAACCGGTTTCAGGTACTGAATTTGTTCAGAGTTTCAACGGATTCCACTGCACCGGGCTGTGCCCGACCGAGATCTATTGTGCGACTACCCACGAAATCCAAGCAAATCCTATTCGACAACTATTTCTCACTTGTATTTCTAATCAATAGGTTAGTAACTTTACTTAACCATAATTATAGTTTTATTGCGCTCCTGCTCCCAAGATCTCCGCTAAGGCAAAGGGCGTATTAGTAGATTGGATTCCGCTGCAGACGAACCGGATTCGAAATTCGAACCTGGTGGGCACCGGTTCGATATTCGGTATTGGTCAAACCGATTTCACACTCATCACCCCCCCTGCTTCGTTTTCGTTGGCAAGACCGCCTTTTTTTCGGTGTCTCAACCATACGCAGGGGATCGTCATCCATCTCCGAGTAAGGCGTACTGTGGAAAAGCGAAGAGTTGACACGATCGGTGCCGGAATCGCTACCTATTGAGTCAATCCTTGTCAGGCCGACGGGAAACGGTACGGCATGGTTGCCCCAGTGATTGACGGATCCTTGTCAACGCGCCCACGCCCGTTTCTAGTTGCACTCGGAGATCACGAGGATCGGAATTGAGCGCACCAGCGCGGCTTTGTCGTCCTCGCGTACGAACCTTTTCCCGTGCCTCTCGCTCTGCCTGCACCGGAGCACCGAGCTTCAACTTGAACTCACCCTTTCGCGTCGCCTTGCACAGGCTGTTGAGGAAACTCATCTCGTCGTACAGCGGGCGCATGCCCTTCTCCACAGATCGGAGCCGGCCATCCAGTTCATCGAGAATCGGCTGGCGTTGCTCCGGCAGCACGCTGGCGAGATAGCGATTGGTCAGCGCCCACTGGTTCTTGTCGAGTCGTTTCGGGTAGATCAGTGCAACCTCCTCATCTTCCATGATCGCGTCGTTCTTTTTCTTTGGGCGGCTCGGTTGCGATGACTCAGGATGCTGGCTAACGTCCGTAGCAATATCCGACAATGCGCTCGGCTGTTTCAGCGTCTGAAGATTGCGTCCCTGCCCATCGCTAGAGAAGGTCTTGACCGTCGCCTCGTCGCAGGGTACCGAACGATGTCCGGCACAAACATCGACTCCGCTGCGGATGTCTGCATCCAGGGTCTCCAGTACGCCCCTCGCCACCCGTTGCACCCGGGCATGGTTGTGCTGCTGTGCCCTGTGTAAAAATGCCATATATCCGCTATCCAGGTGCAGCACATCGACCAAAGACAGGGGTTCATCGTTCAGGACATACAGGTTTCCACCAAAACGACCGCTGCTCGCGCGAATTCGGGCACATAGCGTCAACCAGCGGGTAGCACGCAGCACGGCAAGCGAGCGTGCGACTGTCGACTTGGAACCGATATTCGCCGTCTTCTGTATGCAGTCGTAACTCGGGAAAGCGCTGTGTAAACTGCTGGCCCTTGTCTGCAGAAAGATGGTCATCCATACCAGCTTATCCACCGGTTCGAGAATGGAGTCCTGTACCACCCGAACCGGAAACACCATATGCCGGTTGCCAAGGAACAGCATGCCCGCACCGGGCCTTGCCGAAACATTGACCGCTGCCCGTTCGATGGTCGTTTCGATCAAGGTACCCAAAGCGATTACTTCAGGACGGACAGTAGCCTGGGATTTATCCATGCGCGTTATCCGTCTGCGCGATATCCCCCTTCAAATCACCATACTCCGACCATTGTCGGGTCAGGTACCAGATGGCGCGCAGACCGATGCCGGTTTCCCGGTGAAGTTTGAGATATTCATCGGGCGCCAGCAATTCTGACGTCTCGGGATCGACCCGGGCCACCCAGGCGGCCCATAGCCTGTGACTGGTTTCCTCGTTGGGCTCTGGGGGGCGACCCACCGCGGGATCAACCGACAGGGACCGGCGCAGACGACTGTACTCCCGGGCATTGAAGCCGAACAGCGTCTGCATCATCTCCAGCGGGGCATCCGCAGCGATCAAGTTGTGCTGGGTCTCTTCGGACTGTCGCTGACGCTGCAGGTTGTCTACCATCGGCCAGTAGACCTGACGGTCGAGACGGATATGCAAACAATGGGCGCGTAGCGACTCTACCCGGTATAGGTCGCCCAAGGTCATGGTACGCAACGCCTCGATTTCTCGCGGGCCAAAGTTCATGTTGCGCAGCGCCGCCTGATCGCCTTCGGCCAGGCAACGAAGCGCGTACATCAGGACCGCGGTGACCAGATCGGACTCCTTGGTGCAAACGCTCATGACTGAGTCCAGAGATCGAGCTGTCGCTCCTCTGCCAGACGGTGCATCCGACGGTAGCAGTCCATCAGGTTTAACAGATCCATCCAGTCCCTCTCACCCAGCCGTCGCCACAGGAGATAGCCTGTCTGACCCGGGTCCAGCGTCCAGACGCTGTCGAACAATCGCGCCATATCCTGCTGCTCCAGCGCTTGTCGCAGCACCGACTCGGTGGGCAGGTGCGGCACGATGGCTGAGACGGGGACGACGGTCAACTCAGCACAGGCGGCCAGCTGCCACCAGACCAACGAGAGCTGACTCAGGGTTGTCTCATCCAACTGGTCGGCCAGGGCCGGATCAGGTACGTCGCGCAGCGTGAACCCGAGCCCCTGACTCGGCAAGGAAACCACCAGATCGTTTAGTCCATTGCGCTGTGCCAATCTGGATGCCAGAGTCCAGGCGCGGGCACGCAGCGATTTCAGATCGGCGGCACCGGAGACACCGACGCCTGCCGGCCCTTCGTCCGGAATTGTCGCGGCTGGGCACTCGAAGTCGGTCGATGCAGGGTTTATGTCGACCTCGTTATCGGGGAGCGTTTCCGATACCGGATCGATATCACGGCCTTCGGAATGTTTGGAGTCGGGTGAAACATCGGCGGATGGCTGATTGTGGGTATGGTCAGACTCCGGGTCGATGGATTCTGGTCTGTTGCACACAATGTCGGCAGGCGGCCTTTCGAGCCAGTCGCTATCTTCCCTGATGGCACCTGGATCGTCTTGCGGTGGCGGTATCGTCATTGCCCGCCCTTCGATCTGTGCATCCAGTTCCACCCGGATCAGGTGAACACTGACATCGGCCTGCTCGGCGATCTCGCTCTCGAGTGCATTCCGTAACAGTCCGGTATCCCAGTCGGGGTCGTCGTAGCGTTGGCACAATGCGGCGAATACCGCGTCGAAGGTCGTATCACCCCCCAGCTCATGAGACTGCCAGATCTGTCGTGCCGCCCGTTCCAGTGCCCGGATCTTCTGTACCTGTGGCCGGCCCAGGCCGGCATGCAGTGCCTGCGGGATCAGCGGCAGCAGTGTCTGGACGGCATACCCCATGCGCGAGATCAGGCTCCTGCTGAGCGCATACCCGCCCTGCTGGAGAGCCGATTGAAGTCGACCCAGGGTGAGCGCCTCACTATCGCACTCCGCTTCCAGCAGCGCCTTGATGTCCAGTATCGCGCGCGCTTTGTCGATGAAAGTCAGGCCGCCGCGCAGATCATTCTCCCGAAGATGCGCCAGCAGCACTTCCGATTCACAACGCCAGGGTTTAAACAGGCAGGTAACGGTCGCGTAGCGATCCTCACCCGTCTCTTTGTACAAGGAGTTCAGTACGCGCAAACGCGTATTGCCGCCTGAGTGGACGATATAATCTTTGGCACCTGGTCGCTGTGTGATTGTTAGGGGTTGATCGAGCCCCGTTGCACGAATGGAGGCTTTGATCCGGTCAGACTCCGGGTTGGTACCTTGCCGGGGATTGCGTTCGTAGGGATGGATGCTGTCGAGTGGCAGCATCATCAGATGGCGTTGATCGAGATTGGGTTGGTTACAATTGCCCGGTTGATCATTCCCCTTCCCATTGACTGGCTTTGTGCGCTTATCGTTTTCGGACATCATCGTTTTCGCGACGCTGGCTTCCATCGGACCCGGATGGTTCAAAGAACCCGTATGCGGCAGGTTCCATGTTATCCGAATCAATGGCCGGAAAAGGGGAGAAAAGATGACCGCAAGGGGATCGCTTTTGAGGAAAATAGAGATAAAAATAGATTGGCGTAGAGAGTGCGTGTCTTGATCCGGGCTAATGAATGATTGTGATAACGATTACCCCTGGTGTAACCGATTTTCCAGCACTGACTGCGGAGCGCATCCACTCAAGAAATAAAGATCACGACATCGAAATCAACAGATTCATCAGCATGGAACGGTCCAGTCCCCCGTCAGCGGTGGCATTGAGTCGATATATCGCCACAATCAGTTTGGACTTCTTTTCTGAATCCATGGCTTTGTCCGATGCAGCCATCAGTTCGTCGGCAATTTCAATCGCGGTGCGAAGACAGGCTTCGTCGATGGACGCCTTCTCCACCCGTCGCTCCCAGGCGAGGTCTCGCCACAGGATCAATTCATCATCGGTGATTTTTTCAACCTCACCAATCGTGCCAACCTCAAGCTGTCGGCTGTTGTAATCGCTGACGAAGGCACTAATCGCGCTCCGGGTGCCGGCATCAGCCCGCCTTCGGGCATAGCGTTCAAACTCCAACACAATGGCCAATTGCGATGGCGTCACTCGATCCCATCCCGCCGCATGACTCTGGGTACCCTCTCCGGTCGCCAGCCAACGCAGACTGACACCGGCCGCCTGCGCCATACGCACCAATTTATCGGCCCCAGGGACAGAACTACCCAACAGGTATTTTCGGAGCATGCTTTCGGCAAAGCCGCATTTTTTTGCGAATTGGGATACTGAGTTTTCACCGATTATCTGTTTGAGTCTTGCCGCGAAAAGCGTAGTGCTCCAACTATTCTGTGAATTCATCTTCTTATTTTCTATATAGTTAGCGTTCAATGTATAGGCTCTAGATGATAAGTCGCAATAACCAATGATCCACGCACTATAGTCATTTTAGGTCAAAATAATCGCAATTTAGTAATTAATAAGATCTATCATAGCCCAACTTTACGAGTATTGATGCCTAATTTTCTCGGTTTTCTTACTTTATATTCCTATTAACGCGGGATAGACATGGTCTACATCTACTATTTCAATCATATATTGCGGCTGTTTCATTCACTTTCGTTTGAGCCAATCCAGAGAGATCAAGAACCGGAACCCCCCGTCTTTTATCTGCTGTGCAGTAACTTAAAAACCGATATAGAGTGCAACCCCATCCTCGGTCTGGGAAAAAACGGACTTGTGTAGTGAGACATGGAACGAACGTATGCCATTAGTCGATCGGGAGATCGTGAACCTGAACCTTTTCTGGTTGATCAAGGCGCGGGAACTTGCCAGGGACAACCCTGGAAAAGCGGCTGTTGTGCTCGGCCTCGACGCCGGCCTGGTGAACAAGTTGACTGCGTTGAACCTAGACGACTTGAACAGGATCGCACACGCTGGTGTTCTTCTGTTCCGGCCGCGCTTTCGATTGGCGCTATGGCGACAATTAATCAATCGCGACAATACGCCATCCCTGTCGATTCGACTGCAGACTCTGTTGATGGCAGCCAGCGAGAAATCTAGTTGATGAAACTGGAGGCGATCCGTCGTTTTGATACCGCAGTCGCACTCATACACCGCGGCTTGCGACTCTCGATCGTGAGTCATGTCACCGGCATTCATATCAAGACATTGCGCCCCCTTTATCATGAAATTCTCGGTTGCAGACCCCCTTCCGGTCAGATGCCCTCGTCCAGCGGTATTCTCTCCACTCGGTCGGCACAGGCCATGGCTTCCGTAATCGCAGCACTTTACCAAGCGGCAGGCGGAGACCGTATCTACAAAGAAATCGATTTGGCGGCATTGCTGGCTGCGCATGACCTGTATCTTGAACTCATAGACGCAGTTCTTCCGCAGAGTTCGCTGGAAAAACCGCTTGATATAACCCAAGCCTGGATCATCGTCCGGGATATTCGGACTGGGGTAATCAATTTAGAATATTGTAGTCACTGTCGTATCCGCTACGTCCATGCAGCCACTGGTCGTTTACCGCCTGGTTGTCCGATATGCGCAATGAGAAAAAGGGCACCACCATAACTATGTGGCAATGCAAGAGTCAGTCTGTTGGCTTTGTTTAGATTATCTGCCGATAGGATCGTGAGCCATACCGGCTTCTACCAACAGAGTATTGTCCAGTTCGTCAAAAAAAGCATCGATACAATCGGGATCGAATCTTTTTCCACGGTAGGATTTCAGATAACTCAGCACCTTGTCGATGGACCACGCCTTTCGATAAGGTCGGTCAGACAGCAATGCGTCGACGAAATCCGCCACCGAGACAATCCTGGCTTCCAACGGAATATCCTTTCCACCAAATCCATGTGGATAACCTTTGCCGTCAAAATGTTCATGGTGCGAAAGCGCGATTTTTGCTCCTCGTCGAAACAGCGGAGAACCACCCTGCTGCAACAAACGGAATCCGGCCAGTGTGTGTCCTTGTACTGTCACCCGCTCTTCCTGTCGTAAAGACGATGACCGCCACATCAGGTGACCTGCCACTATAAAATTTCCCAGGTCATTCAAAGGTGCTGCTTGTTCGATCAGGTCGCATTCGTCCGAAGACAGGTCCATCCGCTTGGCGATATGACGGCTGAGATTTGCCAAGCGCCTGGCGTTACGGCCGTTTACCGATTCGGTAATTCGAAACAGTGCTTGGGTCAGATCATTGCGGACCGTATATTGAATCCGACAGCGCGCCAGGTTGAGAATATTTCGACAACGAAATTGCCACTCTTTGTAATCCAAAGGTTTTGGCAAAAAGTCGATAACTCCTGCCTTCAACGCTTCGTAACGGATCGCTTTGTCGACATCGTCAAGCGCAGTAATCATGACTACCGGCACATCACCCCGGTCCGGCAATTTGTGCAATCGCCGGGTGAACTCTATTCCATCTATTCCCGGCATCCGGTAATCGACCAGCGCCATGGCTATGGGGTTCTCGTTTGCCCATTCAAGTGCTGCATAAGGGGTCTCGAATGTCTTGCCTTCAACATCTGAACCAATTGACCGAACGAACTCTGTGAGAATCATACGCGGGAGTTCCTGGTCATCAATGATCAGCACAGTTTGCATAGACTGTATTCCTTTTTTCCAGTCACGACTTACCTTGGGTAACGGCAAGTTGGCGTTATTATTTAGCGCTTATGCTGTTTTTATCTTTTTTATACATTGGGTTACAGGCGTTATCTCGTTCGATTCTACGGGACACTGTTACCTGCCGATCAAATTTCGATGCAATGTCCACTTTCAGTAGAATGAATTACCCATAACACAGTCCCGCTGTTCATTGCCCCGAAAAGATGCCCTCCCGGGGTCATCTTTCCAGAGAATTCCGGGTGTCAATGCGAGTTAGCATGGAACCTTGAACGAAAACAGCGGGACATTCTCAAAGTGAACAGTGATTTCTCCCGGTTGAATCTCGAGTATTTGATTCAGGCGCGTGACCTTGTTATAGCGGACCCGCATCGAGCCGGGGTGATTCTGGGCATACCCGATGTCATGACCCGTATCCTTTCCGATCTGACCCCCCCGCTATTGACAGACATTATCCGGATCAAACATCCCCTGGTCGTACTTCGCCGGGATGTCTGGTGGTGGTCCCGACTACTGGTCGCGCTTCAGGAAGGGCAAACGGCAGAGATAGAGACAGTCGCGGAGCAGGCCTCCCTGATTCTGAGCGCAACCACGGAAAAAGTGAACCGATGAACACCGCGCGCTGCCCTGCACTGTTCGACTCTGGCCTGAGCCCGTGTCCCGGTAACGGAAGTAATAATGTTTGCCCTGTGGAACGCTGCCGTTATGCCAGAAAAATACAGGAGTCGATCCAACTGATCCGGCTAGGTGCACGGGTTGGTCTCGCTGGGCAGCTGACTGGCCTGGAGAAGAAAACCCTTAAGCGTCTTTATCGGCAGCTCATAGGGCAACCCTCACCGTCCGGTCAACTGCCGTACAGTGACACCTGGTTGCTGGGAAACGACCGGCAACAGTTCCATGCCAATCTGATCTGGAATCTGCACCGACGGCTGAACTACCCGGAGCGCAGCCCGGCGCGCATCCTGATCGATGTATTCGAGGTTTATCAACAGATGACGCGTGAGCCGAGGCTGAATCTAACCAGGACAGCCTTTGTGCTTCAAATGTTCAATTCTGGCTTGTGGAGCGAGCATCGGTGTTTGTTGTGCAGGACAGCTTTCCCGGCGCCGGTGGACAGTAATCAAAACACCTGCCCCGGCTGTCGGCTCTACTTCAAGCATCGATGCCATCGGTGCAACGCACCGCTAATGCCAAAGACCAGGGGAGTCAAGCGCAAGACCTGCAGCCATTGTGGTGGAGCGCTGATCTAGATGGACAGCTCGGACAATAAGTCTACCCATCTTATCCCGAGGTTAATCCGGCTGCGGGATGTCCCACATTATCTCGGGATGGACAGAAACCGCTTCAATGCTGAAGTGCGCCCCTTTCTGACTGAAATCCCGATCGGAAAACAGGGGGTAGCTTTCGACCGACTTGATCTGGACGACTGGGTGGATCAATATAAATCCCGCAACGGGCGTCCCGGTCAAGAAAAAGGAGACCAATTATGGGACGCAAAAGAACGCCGGGCCTCAAAATCCGTGCGGGTATTTGGCACGTCGACAAGTACATCAACGGACGGCGCGTTTGCCAGAGCACTGGCACAAATAGACTCGAAGAAGCGGAACGTTTCCTCGCACGATTGATTGAGGCATCCCGGCAAGCAGTGATCTACGGTGTAAGGCCCGAACGATCTTTTGAGCAGGCTGCCGCCAAGTTCGTGCTGGAGAACCAGCACAAGCGAAGCATTGAACAGGACATCGGAAGACTTAGACAACTGATGCCCTGGATTGGCGACATACCGCTCAACAGAATCCATATCGGTGTTTTACAGCCTTGGATCGAAAATCGCAGGCAAGAAGGTGTTGCCGTGGGCACCATCAACCACGGCCTGAAAGTTGTCCGACGTATCCTGAATCTCGCGGCATCGGAGTGGATGGATGAATTTGGAATGACCTGGCTGCAAGCGGCCCCGAAGATCAAGCTGCTGCCCGACACCCACAAGCGGAAACCTTACCCGCTGACTTGGGAAGAACAGACGGCACTGTTCAGGGAACTGCCAGACCACCTCGCCCAGATGGCGCTATTAACGGTCAATACAGGTTGCAGAGATACCGAAGTGTGCTCTCTGCGTTGGGACTGGGAGATGAAGATCCCGCAATTGAACACCTCGGTGTTTATCGTCCCAGGTGAGATGGTCAAGAATGGAGACGAGCGGTTGGTGATCCTCAATCGGATCGCACGATCAGTGGTGAACGCACAGCGTGGAATACATCCCGTGCACGTGTTTCATTACAGAGGGAAACCGATAAGCCACATGCTGACCAGTGCATGGAAGCGAGCCAGGGTGCGGGTTGGATTGCCACAGGTACGGGTCCATGACCTGAAACACACGTTTGGACGCCGTTTGAGAGCTGCAGGTGTGAGCTTCGAGGACCGGCAGGACCTGCTCGGACACCGTTCAGGAAGGATGACCACACACTACTCAGCGGCAGAGCTGACCAAGCTCATCGAAGCTGCCGAAAGTGTGTGTGATCGGGGCGAAGGAAAGCCCGAACTGGTGGTTTTGCGTCGACTGAACATCGGCTAGCTCACGCAAAATTCACGCAAAGAGAATAAGGCTCACTCGAAAGATTGGCGTAAGCCTTTGATTTTATTGGTGGGCCGTGGGCGACTCGAACGCCCGACCAATGGATTAAAAATCCACTGCTCTACCGACTGAGCTAACGACCCTTAGTGAGAAGCGCGGAATTATACCGAAAGGTCGTTGGCAGTCAAACCTCGGTCATATCGCGTCCAGCCTGCGCATGCTGGAGGGCAGTAAATGCAGGTCGACCAGTCCGGTCAACAGCGCTTTGGTGAAGCTCGCCTCGTCTTCGTAGACCAGTTTGTAGTACTGCACTTTCATCGTCAACGCACTGCCGAGAATGATGCTCGCCAGCGCGATGAACGAGCCCAGCGCGAGTGTGGAAGCACCGGTTACCCCTTGCCCTATCGTGCATCCCATCGCCAGCACGCCGCCGGTCCCCATCAGCACTGCCCCGACCAGGTGATTGAGAAAGTCCTTCAGGTCGACAAACCACTCGACTCTGAAACTTCTCGATAACAGAGCGTAGATAAACGCGCCCAGCACGACGCCGAACAGCGCGGCGACGCCGAAAGTGATCAATGCGCTTTTGCGTCCCGCGATAAATACCAGTGTCTCCGCCATCGGATTGATGAATGTATAGGACTGGCTGCCGGCGCCAGGTGGCGGCGTATCCATGAATTCGACCGCCTCCATCCACGCCTGCCCCATGGGCCCGGTGGTGAGATACCAGCCACCGACCACTACAAGTCCGACCACGAGACCGCTCAGCAACTGGTCGCCATTGCGACGAAACGCCGAAGATCGAAACAGCAGCACCAGGACGACCAGCGACAGCGCCATTGCCAGTTGGGAGTTGAGCGCTTGCGGATCGGCAGCGCCCAGCAGCGAGCCGAGAATCACCCCGATGCTCTGGTTGGCGATGCCCAGTCCGGCAAGATTGGGACTGATCGGCTCCATCCAGCCGTGGAAGAGGACGGCGTAGAAGTCGGTGCGCGTCATCAGATAGGCCATCGCTCCGGCGACCAGAATCACCAGCAGTGATTTGAGATTGCCACCGCCAAGGCGCACCAGGCTTTTGTTGCCGCAGCCGGACGCGAGCGTCATGCCAACGCCGAACATCAGGCCGCCCAAAAGATAGCGCGGCCAGAAGAAGAGCGAACCCCGGTAGGGGACACGCGAGTTGCCGGTATCCATCACCGACATCATCTCCAGCAGGGCTACTCCGGCAACGGCCACGGCAATGGCCAGAAACCAGGCACGCATACGCCCGGTGTCGCCCATATTGACCCAATCGGATACCGCCCCCATGGTGCAGAAGTTGGTCTTGGCGACCACGGCGCCCAGCACCAGCGCCAGCGCACCACCCCAGAGTATGACCTGAGTCGTAATCTCAATCGCCATGAACGCCTCCATTATTATCTTTTATTTTTATGATGTTAGTAGATCTTATTGATATCAATTGGAACTCGCCGGGGGTGCGGCACCGACGCCCCTTGGCATCGACGATCCACTCAATAATAACGCGTCGGATCGGCAATGCCGGCCTGCCGGAACCCCTCGGCACGCAACCGGCAGGAGTCGCAGCGGCCACAGGCGGCACCCGTGGCGTCCGCCTGGTAACAGGAGGTGGTCAGCGCATAGTCGACGCCGAGGGCAGATCCCTGACCGATGATCTGCGCCTTGGTCAGCTCGATCAACGGCGCATGGATGCGAAAGGCGTCGCCCTCGACCCCGGCCTTGGTCGCCAGGTTGGCAAGCCGTTCGAACGCGGCCACGAACTCCGGGCGACAGTCAGGATAGCCGGAATAGTCGACCGCGTTGACGCCGATGAAGATATCCCGAGCCCCCAGCACCTCGGCCCAGCCGAGCGCAATCGACAAGAACACCGTATTGCGCGCCGGAACGTAGGTGACCGGGATGCCCTCGCCTGCCTGCTCCGGCACGGGGATCGAGCTGTCGGTCAACGCCGAGCCGCCGAACCGGTCGAGCGAAATCGGGATCACCTGATGCTCGACAGCCCCCAGCGCCGAGGCGATCCGGCGTGCGGCCTCCAGTTCGGCACTGTGCCGTTGTCCATAGTCCATGCTCAGCGCATGGCAGCGGTACCCCTGCCGGTGGGCGATAGCCAGTACCGTGGCGGAGTCGAGACCACCCGAAAGCAGCACCACTGCGCGCCTCTCCGCTCCAGTTTGAGACATCACCCCTCCCCGCCGTTCCCGGCTATCTGCCGCTCTCGTCACCCCAGAGCAGCTTGTGCAACTGGATCTGGAAGCGCACCTCCAGGCCGTCATGCAGAATCCACTCCGCCAGCTGCCTCGGTTGCTGAGAACCCTGGGTCGGCGAGAAGAGAACTTCGCAACGCCGCATGAGCCGGTGCTCCCGGCACTGCTCCACCGACCACTCGTAGTCGGCCCGGTCCGAGATCACGAACTTGACCTGATCCGTCGCCCGCAGATGCTCCAGATTGGCGTAGAGATTGCGCTCTACCTCGCCGGATGCGGGCGTCTTCAGATCCATGACCCGCACCACGCGCGGGTCGACCACTGATATATCGAGCGCGCCGCTGGTCTCCAGCGAGACCAGGTGGCCGGCGTCGCAGAGCATCGTCAGCAGCTCCGGGCAGAGAGCCTGCGCCAGCGGCTCACCCCCGGTGACGGTCACCCGGCGCGCGCCAAAGCGCGCCACCCGATCGACGACCTGCGGCAGCGTTTGCCACTCGCCCCCCTTGAACGCATAAGTCGTATCGCAGTAGACACAGCGCAGCGGGCAACCGGTGAGGCGCACGAACACGGTCGGCAGACCAACCGTGTTGGACTCCCCCTGCAGCGAGTGAAAAATCTCGCTGACACGCAGTTTGGAAGCGCTACTCATGCGTGCGCCCCAACGCGAAATCTTGTAAATATCATTGTTAAGATCTTAACCTTATCCAATGATAATCAGAGATTTTTCTTTCTTATAAATTCCTGCGCAAGACGTGCGGCGGAGGAGTCGGGATAGCGCGACACCAAGGTATCGAGCGTCGCTCGCGCCTGCGCCGGCTGACCCTGGTCGAACTGGATGAAGCCGATCTTCAGCATCGCGCCGGCCACCTTCGGACTGGAGGGATAGGTGCTCAACACCTTCTCGAACTCGCTCCGCGCGCGTTCGAAATCACGCGTGACATAGCTCGCCTCTCCCAGCCAGTATTGCGCATTGTCGGAGTAGACGCTGGTTGGATGGCTCTGCAGAAACTTCAGGAAGGCCGCGCGCGCCTCGTCGTAGCGGCGCTGGTTGAGCAGCTCGAACGCCTTCTGGTAGGCGTGCTCCTCCCTGGCCGACGCCACTCCGGTGACCGCCACGGGCGCCTGATCCGGCACCGCCGGGGTCGAACCGGGTGGCGCCACGAGCGATGAACCGCCACCCGTGGGAATAGGCTCGGACGCACTCCCAGGCGCGCTTGTCGTACCCGCGTTACCCGCGGCCGCGCTGCCCAGCCGCTGATCGATATCGAGGTAGAGATCGCGTTGGCGCTTGCGCAGCGACTCCATCGCATTCTCCTGCAATTCGACCTCGCCGCGGAGCTGCTGCACCTCGCGCTGCAGACTCTCCATACGCAGTACCAGCTGCGACAACGCTCCCACCTGGCGCTCCAGAACCTGCACCCGCTGCTCCAGATCCGCCGCCAGAACCGGAGCGCCGGCCCATAACGCCAGCAACGCCGGCGCATATCTTCCGATCGACATCATCCACACCCACCCTCAATATCAATAGAGAAGTTCGGCGCGACGGTTCTGCGACCAGGCAGCCTCGTCGAAACCGGCCACCAGCGGCCGTTCTTCGCCATAGCTGACGGTGGCGATCTGGCTGTCGGCCGCGCCCTGGGCCAGCATCAGCGTCTTGACCGCCTGCGCCCGGCGCTCGCCGAGCGCGATATTGTACTCACGCGAGCCACGCTCGTCGGCGTGCCCCTCGACGGTCAGCGTGACCCTGGGATTGGCGGCCAGATACTGGCCGTGGCTGATCACGATCTGCTGATAGTCGGGGTGAATCCGGCTTTCGTCATAATCGAAGTAGATCACCCGGGTGGCGAGGGGGCCGTCGGGATTATCCAGCGGATTGCCGCGCCATACCCCGCCTTCGCGCGCCGCGCTGGTCGCAGATCCACCCCCCTCCTGTCCGGCCTCACTCACTGGCGCACCCGCGCCGTCACCCTGCTCGTCCTTGGCGCCGAATGTCGAACAACCGACCAGCGTTAGAGCCAGCAGGATCAGAATTGCACTTCTCGCTAGGTTGATTTTCATACGAACTCTCCTATTTTGCGCTCGTGTAAGGTGACCAGACCGGCTCTCTGACTGCGCCGCCTCTTTCCTGCGAGACGATCCGCTGGCGCATGCGACCATCGACCGAAACCACGGCCAGCCCGTGCCTGCCCCCCTTGCTGGTGGCGTAAATTACCATGCTGCCGTTCGGGGCGAAACTTGGCGACTCGTCGAGTTGACCGTCACTGAGCAGCTGCAGTCGCCGGCTGGCCAGCTCCAGCACACCGATTCGGTAGTCCCGCCCCTGTTGCGTCACCAGGGTCAGATAGCGGCCGTCCGGTGAGTAGGAGGCGCGTGCATTGTAGCTGCCCTCGAAGGTGACGCGACTGGCCCGACCGCCGCTCGCCGGAACCTGATAGATCTGCGGCTTGCCGCCGCGATCGGAGGTGAACACGATGGTGCGCCCGTCCGGCGACCAGGCCGGCTCGGTATCGATCGCGTAGTGGTTTGTCAGACGGCGCAGCGAGCGGCTGCCGAGGTTGAGAAGATAGATCTCGGGATTGCCATCCTTGGAGAGCGTCAACGCCAGCTGCCGGCCATCGGGCGACCAGGCGGGCGCGCCGTTGATCCCCTTGTAGGAGGCCACCTGGTACCTTTTACCGGTAAAGACCTCCTGCACGTAGATCGCCGGCTTGCCGTTGTCGAAGGAGACATAGGCCAGGCGTCTGCCGTCGGGCGACCAGGCGGGTGACATCAGCGGCGTGTCGGAGGTTACGATCGTCTGCGGTCGCTGACCGTCGGCGTCGGCGATCTGCAGCGTGATCCGCTGCTCGGTACCGCTGCCCTGCGACACTATGTAGGCGATTCGGGTGGCAAAGGCACCACGTTCGCCGGTCAACTGCTGATAAATGAAATCGGCGATCTGGTGCGCGGTGGCGCGTAGATCCGCCTGCGTGGTGGGAATGGTGTGGCTGGCCAGCTGCGCCCCGCGAAATACGTCGAACAGCTGAAAGCGGACCAGGTAGCCGCCGCTGCCGTTGGGCAGCACCCGCCCAACCACCAGATTCTCCATACCGAGAACCTTCCAGTCACGAAACTCAACCTCGGTATCGCTGGTCGGGCGCGCCAGCATATCCGCGACCGGCATGGGTTTGAAGCGGCCGCTTCCGGCCAGATCCCGCGCCACTATCGCGGCGATATCCTCGTCCGGTCCAGCCCCGGAGCCCTGCCAGCCGAACGGCACCAGCGCGATCGGCAGTGCCCCTTCGACCCCCTCGGTGATCTCGATGGTCAGCGCGGCAAACCCCTGAACGGCCTGCAGCAACATCGCGACAAATACTATAAATTTTCTCATATAAACACTCTAAATCTTTGGATCAAATACAAATATTATATCCCGAAACTGATCGAAAAGCTGATCCTCCGGAACCGGCAGCGGTTCGGCTTTGAATACCGCAGCCTCGGCCGAGCGATCGAATACGCCACTGCCGCTGCCCTCGATCACGCTCACCGCGAGCACGTTGCCGCCTCTCGCCAGACGTACCCTGAGCTTGCACTTCAAGCCGCTGCCGACCCCCTCCAGCCGCACCCAGTTGCGGATGATCTTCTGCTGGATCTGTAGCATGTAACGATCGCGCACCCGCGCGTTGTGTTCGGCCTCCATCGCGGCTTCGAGTTCCGCTTCCCGCGCCTTGCGGGCCGATTCGGCCTGGCGCCGCTTCTCCTCGGCCGCCTGCTTTCGTTTCTCCTCGGCAGCTTTCTTGTGCTTCTCATCTGCCAGCCGTTTCTCCTCGGCAGCTT
>JAGRGU010000084.1:0-4890 GCA_020445335.1 Gammaproteobacteria bacterium | reverse complement strand
CCTCGGCAGCTTTCTTGCGCTTCTCCTCGGCCAGTCGCTGCTCCTCGGCCGCCGCTTTTCTCGCCTGCTCCGCCTTGCGTTGACGCTCGGCCTCGGCTTTGCGCGTCTGCTCCTGCTGCTCCGCCTGTTTGCGCTGCGCCTCCGCCTGCCGTGCCTCTTCCGCAGCGCGCCTGGTCTCGGTCTCACGACGGGCGCGTGCTTCCGCTACCTGCTGTTCGGCAGCCATGCGCTGCCGCTCCAGGTCGGCGAGGCGCTCGCGCTCCCGCTGCTGCTTCTCCTCCAGCGCCTGCAGCGCCGCCTGCTGCTCCTGGCGCCGGTTCTCGGCGGCGCCGGCCCGCTCGCGCTCCGCCTGCTGCAGCCGCTCCACCTCGCGTGCCACCTGCGCGGCATCGACGATCCGCGCCTGCACCACGTCCACGGGCGGCCGTATCGCCTTGGGTGTCTCCAGCCAGTCGACCCCGACCAGCAGGAACAGAATGATCGCCAGATGCATCACCAGCGCGGCGATGCCCGCTTTCGGATTGTCGCGAAAAACCTGAAACATCACCGCTCCGGCGGCTCGGTGATCAAGCCGACGTTCGGCGCGCCAGCCGCCTGGATCAGCACCATTGCCTCGACCACGCGGCCGTAGCCGACCGCGCTGTCGCCACGCACCAGAATCGGCGTGCGGGGTTTGTATTTCAGCACTGCCGCGACCCGATTCAACAATGTGTCGGCGTCCATCGGCTGATCTCTTCCGTCACCCACATCTATGAAGAAAGCACCGTCGCGATCGACCGAAACCACCACCGGCTCTTCCGCCTCCTGCGGCAGCGGCGCGGCATCGGCCTGCGGCAGGTCGACCTTGACCCCCTGCGACAGCAACGGCGCGGTGATCATGAAGATCACCAGCAGCACCAGCATCACGTCGATGTAGGGTACGACGTTGATCTCCGCCATCGGTCGGCGGCGCTGTTGACGATGACGGCGGCTCACGGCATCCCCTCCGCGCTGCAGCTCGACTCAGACATGCGCCTGCCGCTGCAGAATCGTCGTGAACTCATCGAGGAAATCCTCGTAACGGCCGTTGAGCCGCTCGACATCGTTGGAGTAGCGGTTGTAGGCGACCACCGCCGGAATCGCCGCCAGCAGCCCCATCGCGGTAGCGATCAGCGCCTCGGCGATACCCGGCGCAACCAGCGACAACGTTGCCTGTTTGACGCTGCCAAGCGCCTGGAATGAGTTCATGATGCCCCAGACGGTGCCGAAGAGTCCGACGTAGGGACTGATGGATCCGACCGTCGCCAGGAAGGATAGGTGCGTCTCGAGCCGGTCCATCTCGCGGCTCATCGCCACGTGCATGCTTCTGCGTGCCCCCTCTACCACCGCCATCGGTTCGATGTCGGGATTCTTCTTCAGCCGCGCGAACTCCTGGAACCCGGCGTGGAAGATATTGGCCATGCCGTCCGCTTCGCCGCGCTCACGATCCACCGCGTGGTAGAGGTCGCCCAGGTCTCCGCCGGACCAGAACTTCTGCTCGAATCGCTCGGCCGAGCGCCGCGCACGGCGCAGCACCTTGGCGCGATCGAAGATCATGGTCCAGGAGACGATCGATGCCAGGATCAAAAGCGCCATCACCAGCTGCACCAGCGGGCTGGCGTTGGCCACCAGCGTCACAAACGAGAGATCACTCTGCATTGGCAACTCTTTCCGTTATGTTTTCGGGGAAGGCGACCGGACGGAACCGCTTCCGGTCGACGCAAACGACCTGAATCTCGCCACTAACCAGCAGTCGCCCTTCCTCCGTTCTCAGGATCTCCTGATGAAACGTCAGACTGGCCCGGCGCAGCTCGGCAACGCGCGAGACCACCGTCAGCGCATCGTTGAAGCGCGCAGGGCTGCGAAAATCGACCTCCGCCCGGCGTACCGCGAAGACGATACCCTGCTGCTGCCATAGCACGTCCTGCTCGAATCCGAGCGCGCGCAGCCACTCGCTGCGCGCTCGCTCCATGAACTTCAGATAGTTCGCGTAATAGACCACGCCACCGGAGTCCGTGTCCTCGTAGTAGACCCGGACAGGCCATGAAAATTCCATGGAGTTTGTCACGATTTCAGCAACCTATGATCGGAACCGCAGAAAGAGGATGCAAATACCCCACGAACCGGAGCCGGTGGATATTCAAACCCCGGATTGTATGGCCCGAAATGCAACCGATCGACGGTGGCGAAGCGGAGCGACTCTGACCCTGCCCGGGAGCGCCACCCGCTCTCTGCCGGAGAAGCGATCATGAGCCGCCGGCAGGATCCCGGAAAAGATCGCCGTCGGCCATTTCCGATGCGCTATCCGGCTTCGGCGTCATGCCGAAGTGGTGGTAGGCGGCGCGGGTCGCAACCCGACCGCGCGGCGTGCGCATCAGAAACCCCTGCTGGATCAGATAGGGCTCCAGCACATCCTCGATGGTGCCGCGCTCTTCGCCGATCGCCGCCGCCAGGCTGTCGACCCCGACCGGCCCGCCGTCGAATTTGCTGATCACCGCACTCAGCAGTTTTCGGTCCATGACGTCGAATCCGCTGGTGTCGACCTTGAGCATCCGCAGCGCCTGGTCGGCAACTTCGGGCGTGACCCGCCCCTGCGCCTTAACCTGAGCATAGTCGCGCACCCTTCGCAGCAGTCGGTTGGCGATACGCGGGGTACCGCGCGAGCGACGGGCGATTTCGCGCGCGCCCGCCTCGTCGGCTGGAATATCGAGAATATCGGCGGAGCGCTGCACGATATGGGTCAGGTCGGCGGTGTCGTAGAACTCGAGCCGCTGCACGATGCCGAAGCGGTCGCGCAACGGCGAGGTCAGCAGTCCGGCGCGGGTGGTTGCGCCGATCAGCGTGAACGGCGGCAGATCGAGCTTGATCGAGCGCGCCGCCGGCCCCTCGCCGATCAGGATATCGAGCTGATAGTCCTCCATTGCCGGATAGAGCACCTCCTCCACCACCGGACTGAGACGATGGATCTCGTCGACGAAGAGCACATCGTAGGGCTCCAGGTTGGTCAGGATCGCCGCCAGATCGCCCTGCTTCTCCAGCACCGGCCCGGATGTCTGGCGCAGGTTGACGCCCATCTCGTTGGCGATGATGTGCGCCAGTGTGGTCTTGCCGAGTCCGGGAGGACCGAAGATCAGCACGTGGTCGAGCGCTTCGTTGCGCCCGCGCGCGGCATTGATGAAGATCTCCATCTGCTCGCGCACCACCGGCTGGCCGACATACTCCTGCAGTCGGCGCGGACGGATGGCGCGGTCCATCGCCGCATCCTCAGAGCCCGCGCGGGCGCTGATGATCCGCTCCTGGTCGTTCATCCTTTGGCGGCCACCGCTTTGAGCGCGGCACGAATGATCGCCTCGCTGTCGAGCCCTTCACAGTCGACCGCGCGCACCATGCGGCTGGCATCGTTGGGTTTATAGCCGAGCGCGATCAGCGCGCCGACCGCGTCTGCCAGCGGGGAGGAGTCCTGCATCGCCGCCCTGGGCCTGGCAGGCACGCCGGCCGGAGCACCGAGCACGTCGAGACGATCGCGCATCTCCACCACCAGCCGCTCGGCGGTCCGCTTGCCGATGCCCGGCAGTCGCACCAGCGCCGCGGTATCGTCGCTCTGCACGCAACGCGCGAACTCATCCGCGCTCATACCCGAGAGGATCGCCAGCGCCATCTTGGCACCGACGCCGCTGACCCGCAGCAGGGCCCGGAACAGGCTGCGCTCGGAGTCACTGAAGAAGCCGTAGAGAATATGCGCGTCGTCGCGGATCGCAAGATGAGTAAAGAGCACCACCGGCTCGCCCTGCGCGGGCAGATTGTAGAAGGTGGACATCGGCGCCTCGAGCTCGTAACCGATCCCCTGCACATCCACCAGCAGATGCGGTGGCTGCTTGTGGACGATCTCCCCGCGAATCCGCCCGATCATCGCCGCCGCCCGCCGATCATCGTGCCAAACGGCAGCAGACGCGGCCGGGAGTGGGCGTGACTGATCGCCACCGCCAGCGCGTCGGACTGATCCGGCGCAAGCTTGCAGTCGATACCGAGAATGCGTCGCACCATATGCTCAACCTGCGCCTTGTCGGCGCCTCCGGTTCCCACCACCGACTGCTTGATCATGCGCGGAGTATACTCAGAGACCGGCAGACCGGCCACGACGGCGGCGCAGATCGCCGCGCCGCGAGCCTGCCCCAGCTTCAGCGCCGAGGCCGGATTCTTGGCCACGAAGACCTGTTCGATTGCGAGCTCCTCGGGCTCGTACTCCGCCACCACCGCTGCGACCTGGCGGAAGATCTCGCCCAGACGCTGGGCAAAGTCTTCGTTGGTGACGCGGATGCAGCCGCTCGCCAGATGACTGCTGCGGCTGCCATCGCTCAGGATAACACCGTAGCCGGTGACCCTGGAGCCGGG
This sequence comes from Gammaproteobacteria bacterium, assembly GCA_020445335.1. Lineage (GTDB taxonomy): Bacteria > Pseudomonadota > Gammaproteobacteria > Chromatiales > Chromatiaceae > HKST-UBA178. Next base: position 480 of record JAGRGU010000084.1, on the reverse strand, counting down.
ATCGATGCCGAGAATACGCCGCATTCAGCCGATAGCGTCCAGAATCTCGTCGGAGATGTCGGCGTTGCTGTAGACATCCTGCACGTCATCGAGATCCTCCAGCGTGTCGACCAGCCGCAGCAGCTTCTCCGCCGTCTCCTGGTCGAGTTCCGCCTGGGTCGAAGCGCTGAAAGTCACCTCGGCGTTATCGGGCTTGAACCCTGCCGCCTCGATTACCGTCCTGACCGCCTCGAAATCATCCGGACTGGTCATCACGTCGACCGAACCGTCGTCGTTGTCGACCACATCCTCGGCACCGGCCTCCAGCGCCGCCTCCATGATCGCCTCCTCGTCGACACCCGGTGCGAAGCTGATGATCCCCTGCTTACTAAAGAGGTAGGCAACCGAGCCGTCGGTGCCCAGGTTGCCGCCGTGCTTGCTGAAGGCGTGACGCACCTCCGAAGCGGTGCGGTTGCGGTTGTCGGTCATGCAGTCGACGAT
>JAGRGU010000009.1 GCA_020445335.1 Gammaproteobacteria bacterium | reverse complement strand
ATGTCGATGCCGCTCTCGATGATGGTGGTGGCCACTAGTACGCTGAAACGGCGATGATAGAAGTCGCGCATGATCGACTCCAGCTCCCGCTCCCGCATCTGACCGTGCGCCGATTGGATGCGGGTGTCGGGCAGCAGTTTCTGCAGCTTACCTACCGTGGTCTCGATGGTCGAAACCTCGTTGTGCAGGAAGTAGACCTGGCCGCCGCGTTTGAGCTCGCGCTGGCAGGCCTCGACGATCAGCCCGTCGTTCCACTGATTGACGAAGGTCTTGATCGGGTGTCTTGCCACCGGTGGCGTGGCGATGATCGAGAGATCGCGGATACCCGCCATCGACATGTTCAATGTCCTGGGGATGGGGGTGGCAGTGAGCGTCAACAGATCGACCTCGGCACGCAACGCCTTCAACTGCTCCTTGTGGCGGACACCGAAGCGGTGCTCCTCATCGACGATGACCAGTCCCAGGTTGCGGTAATTGACACTGCCCTGGAGAAGTTTGTGCGTACCGATCAGAATATCGATGCGCCCCTCCGCCAGTTCCTGAAGCGTCTGCTTCTGCTCCCTGGCCGAGGAGAAGCGGGAGAGCGAGTCCACCTTGATCGGCCAGTCCGCGAAACGGTCCGAGAAGTTCTGCAGGTGCTGCTGCGCCAGCAGCGTGGTGGGTACCAGCACCGCCACCTGCCGACCGCCCTGAACAGCAAGGAAAGCGGCACGCATCGCCACTTCGGTCTTGCCAAAGCCGACATCGCCGCAAACCACACGATCCATTGGCCGGGGCGATGTCATGTCAGCGATAACGGCCTCTATCGCCCGCTGCTGATCTGGCGTCTCTTCGAAGTCGAAAGCGGCAGCGAAGGCACGGTAATCCTCTTCCGGCGGGGGGAAGGCAAAGCCGATGTGTGCCGCCCTTCTTGCATGAATCTCGAGCAGTTCGGCGGCGACATCGCGCACCCGCTCGGCGGCGCGGCGCTTGATCTTCTCCCACTGATCGCCGCCGAGGCGATGGATGGGGGCGTGTTCCGGCGAGGCGCCGGTGTAGCGACTGATCATGTGCAGCGAGGAGACGGGCACGTAGAGTTTGTCTCCTCTTGCATATTCCAGGGTCAAAAACTCGGTCTGCATGCCGCCGATTTCGAGCGTCTGCAGTCCCAGATAGCGGCCGACGCCGTGATCTTCGTGCACCACCGGCGCGCCGATATGCAGTTCGGTGAGGTTGCGCACCACCAACTCGGTGTCGCGCTGTCGGCCGCGCCTGCTGCGTGCCTGGCGGACACGCTCCCCGAGCAGCTGCGCCTCGGTGACGATGGCGATCGCCGGGTGCGTCAGCCACAACCCCACTTCGATGGGCGCGGTGGTCAACGCGACAGCATCGTCGCCGTCGACAAACGCCTGCCAGCCAGCGACACTTTTCGGTGCTATGCCGAGATCCCGCAGCGTTCCCAGCAGGAATTCGCGTCTTCCCGCGCTCTCCGCCACGAACAGCACCCGTGCCCCGGATTCGGCGAGAAAACGGTGCAGTTGCGCCGCAGGCTCGGCCGCTCTTGCCTGCAGGTTCAGCGGCGGCAGTTTCCGGCTCGGAAAATTGTGGAAGCCGCGAAAACCCTTGCGTCGGGTTTCGAGCTCCGGCCATTGCAGTACAATCCCGGCCTGGCTGTTGATGGCAGCAGCCAGCTCCTGTGCGCCGAGATAGAGTTGCGCCGGCGGCAGCAATGGCCGTTCGATATCGTGACGACGCTGTTCAAAACGTGACTCCACCTGCGCCAGAAAGCCCGCTGCGGCATCGAGTGTGGAATCGAAGGTGGCAACCAGCACCCGTTCCGGCAGATAGTCGAAGAGGGTGGCGGTCTCTTCATAAAAGAGTGGCAGATAGTATTCCAGGCCGCCGACCGTTCGGCCCTCGGATACTTCGCGGTAGATCAGACTGCGCTGCGGATCGCCCTCGAATAGGTTCCTGAAGGCGCCGCGGAACAACGAGACGGCGCCTTCGTCCAGCGGAAACTCGCGCGCCGGTAGCAGCTCCACGCCCTCGACCTGGCTGCTGGTACGTTGGCTGTCAGGATCGAAAGTTCTGATACTGTCGATTTCATCGTCTAGCAGGTCGACCCGGTAAGGCTGCTCCTGACCCATCGGGAAGAAGTCCAGCAGCGAGCCGCGCACGGCGAATTCACCGTGTGCGAGTACCTGGGAGACGCAGTTGTAGCCGGCTTGTTCCAGCCGCCGCCGCATCTGCCCGAGCGGGCAGATATCGCCAGTTTTCAGAATGAAAGCATGCGCGTCCAGATAGCGCCGCGGCAACAGCCGCTGCAGCAGCGTGCTGGTCGGGACAACCAGCACCCCTTTCCGCAAAGTTGCCAGCCGGTGTAGCGTCTTCAGCCGCTCGGATACCAGCTCCGGCAGCGGCGAAAAGATGTCATACGGCAGCGTCTCCCAGTCCGGCAGAGAGAGGATCGGAATACCGCTTCCGGAGAGAAAAAACTCCAGTGCCGGCAACAACTGATTGGTTGCTTGCACGTCGTCGGCGACGACCAGAAGCACGCCGTCGCAAGCTTGCGCCGCGGATGCGATACAGAATGCGCCGCTGCTGCCATGCAGCTGCCCCCACTGCAGGCGCTCCCCCCTGGCGGCAGGAAGCGGGGGCGTGCGGGGGTCCGCGAAATTGTCGGCAGCGGGCGACTGGGGCATAGCAAAACAGTAGTGACTGCTGAAAAACAGGAATTTTCTCATACTCGACAGTGAAGCAGGAAGTGGCGGTTCGCCGGCCGACGGCATCTTTTGCATGCTGCGGCTGCAACTTGTAAGTTGTTGTGTGCTGCTGGTTCTTTTCTCTGCGCAAGGGGTGCGAAATGAGCGCTGCGATGGCCGATGTTCCGCAGATGAGGCGACGCAAGTCGCTACTGTTGCGGGTGGGAATAGCGATGGCAACCATCACCGCGCTGGCGGTCATCGGCATGGTCAGTTCAGTTTTCATCGCCCGAACGCTGGAGGGTTTTGCCGCCGCGATCAACCAGGCCGGTACACTGCGCATGCAGTCATATCGAATCGCCAGCAGCCTGTCCGCCACCGCGCCCGCGGAGCTGATGAGGGCCCGCGCGTTGACACGCGGGCTGGTCGAAGAGTACAACAGCCGACTCTTCAGCCCACGCATTCACAAGGTTCTTGAGAAAGGCGCCAGCGCGCGCGTTGTTGCCGCCTACAATGCGGTGGAGCAGCGTTGGCAGCAGCAGATGGAGCCGCCTTTGCGCATCTATACCGAAGCGGGTGGCGGCGAACGCGGAGATGACCAACGCGCCTACTATCTCGCGCATGTCGACGGCTTCGTGCAGGATATCCACCGTTTCGTGAAAGTGCTGGAGGTGGATGCCGAAGAGAAGAACCGGCAGCTGCACCTGATTCAGCTCATCTCACTGATACTGACGTTGCTGGTCGTATTCGTCACTCTATACCTGACCCATACCCGGGTACTTCTGCCACTGCGTGGTCTCCTTGCCTGTGCCAATGCCGCCAGGCGGAGAGATTTCTCGGTGCGCAGCCAGCATCTGGGCGATGACGAGCTGGGGCAGCTCGGTTCCGCCTTCAACCTGATGGCGGAGGATCTCTCCAAGGTCTATGAGGATCTCGAGCAGCGGGTGCGCGAAAAGACGGCTCACCTGGAACAGAGCAACCGATCGCTGGAGCTGCTTTATGCGACCTCGCGGCGGCTGAGCGAGTCGAGTCCGACTGTCGAAGTGCTGACGGAGCTGGTCCAGGACATCGAGCGGCTCACCGGCTGCAGAGAAGCAAGCATCTGCCTCGGCCACCCGGAAGAGGAGCAGGCCTTTCGTTTGACCTCGACGCAGTCGGGCAGGGAGGAGGGCAGCACGTGTCACGGCACCGAGTGCGCGCACTGCTTCGGTTCCGGCAAGGCGCACTATTTCGAGAGCGAAGCGGGCGATGGTCTGCCGCCGTCGCGCTTTCTATCGATACCCATCCGTGATCAGGAGCAGCAGTACGGTGCGCTTGTACTGCGGCTGGCGGAAGCGCGCGAACAGGGGCTGGAAGCCTGGCAGAAAAGGTTGCTGGAGTCGATTGCGACGCATATCGCCATCGCCATCAGCATGGCCAGGCAAGCGGCGCAGAGCCGCATGCTTTCGCTACAGGAGGAGCGCAGTGTCATCGCCAGAGAGCTGCACGACTCACTGGCACAGTCGCTCTCCTATCTGAAAATACAGGTGAGCAGACTGGAGAAGGAGATTCGCGACCAGCGCGACCAGGAGTCGATACTTCGGGTGTCGCAGATGCTCCGCAAAGGTCTCAACGGGGCTTATCGACAGCTGCGGGAACTGTTGACGACGTTCCGTCTGCGCATCAATCAGGAGGGGCTGTCAGCGGCGCTGGAGGATACCGTCAACGAATACCGTGAACGCAGCGTGATCTCCATCGATCTGGTCGACCGGATCGCCCACTGCGAATTCAATCCCAATGCCGAGATACATATCATCCAGATCGTGCGTGAGGCCCTTTCCAACGTGCTGCGTCACTCCAACGCGACGCATGCGTCGGTGGAGGTGGCTTGTGATAATGAGGGCCAGGTCAGCGTTGTGATCGACGATGACGGTATCGGTCTGGGAGAGGAAGCCGAAATGCTGCAGCATTACGGCCTGCCGATCATGCAGGAGCGCGCCGAGTGGCTGGGCGGAAAACTGACCATCGGCGAGTCGCCAAGCGGTGGAACCCGGGTTAAACTCATATTTTCGGTGTCGGACGCGGGCGGATCACCCTCGCACAGCTACCTGGTCAGGGGGATGTAGTGTTTTCATGGTCGAGAAGAACGGAATAACCATACTCGCCATTGATGATCATCCGCTTTTCCGCAAGGGCGTTTCGGATCTGCTGGGAATGGATGAGAGCATGACGCTCATCGGCGAAGCGGCCAACGGCGTCGATGGGCTCAGGCTGGCGCAGGAGCTGTCACCGGATTTCATTCTGCTCGATATCAATATGAAGGGGATGGACGGGCTCGAGACACTGGCGGCGCTCAGGGAGGCCGGGATCGAAGCGCGCGTGCTGATGCTGACGGTCTCGGACAACGAGGATGACGTGATCGCAGCGCTGAGGCTGGGTGCCGATGGCTATCTCCTCAAGGATATGGAACCCGAGGACATTCTGGCATCACTGCGGCGTGCGGCAGCGGGCCGGGTGGTGATCAGCGATCGACTGACGCAGTTGATCGCACACGCGCTGCGCGAGGAGAAGAAGAGCCCTGCCGGTCGGCAGGCGCCGAATCTGACGGATCGGGAACAGGAGATACTGCAGCTGATAGCGCAGGGCCTGAGCAACAAGATCATCGCCAGTCAGCTCGGCATCTCCGAAGGCACCGTAAAGGTCCACGTCAAGCATTTGTTGAAAAAGCTGAAACTTCACTCCCGGGTGGAAGCCGCGGTGTGGGCACTGTCGAATCTGACTTCTCGGCGTAGCTGATCAGTGTCTACCTCCTAATGGGTATATTTCTACCTACTCATTGGTAACTTCCTGTATTAAATAAGATTTCCTTAATTTATTGATTAACGTCAAGGCAACCGCTGCGCTCGTTTGAGAGGATACTGCGATCGTGCCAACTTAGTCGGGACCAATGACGAGCAATATCAGTCGCAGCCAGTTCCTGAGTGGGGATTTCAGCGGAAACAACCTGCCGATTCGCCCCCCTTGGGCGCTGAGTGAGGAGTTGTTCATCGAGCGCTGCACACGCTGCAGTGAATGCGTCAAAGCCTGTCCCTACCATCTCATCAAAGAGGGACGCGGCAAGTTCCCAATCGTCGATTTCTCCATTGCCGGCTGTGATTTCTGCCGCGACTGTGTCAACGCCTGCGAACCCGGCGCGCTAAATTCCGATCCGGATCTCGAATCCACCCCCTGGACACTGAAGGCGGAGATTCTCTCCAACTGCCTCTCTCTGAACAGTATTGTCTGTCGCGCCTGCGGTGATACCTGCGAAGAGCGGGCAATCACCTTCAAGCTGGAGCTGGGGGGGGTGGCACGACCCAACCTTGACCGGCAGGCATGTACCGGATGTGGCGAGTGTTATGCGGTCTGCCCGATTAAATCAGTGACCATTAAACCGGAGGCGCCGCAAGAGCAGGCGGCTTGAACAGGAGTCACAAACAACCATGAATATATGCAGCGTGATCGTGCTTGCCCGCCCGGAGCGAGTTGCCGAAGTAGAGCGACAGCTCGAGGCTCTGCCCGGGGTCGAGGTACAGGGCAAGGACGAGAGCGGGAAACTGATTGTCACGGTAGAGGACGCTGAAAATGCTGAGGCTGCCGAAACGATGATGTCGTTTAATTCTTTGGAGGGTGTCATTAGTTCAACCCTGATTTACCACTACGGTGGAGATGATCTGGACGAGGAGGTAATACGTGAAGCTAACTAGACGTGATTTTGTAAAAAGCAATGCCATCGCAGCCGCTGCATCGGTTGCCGGAATCACGCTGCCCGCGGCCAAGACCGCGCTGGCCGCGGACGAAGATGCCGGTATTCGCTGGGACAAGGCCGCCTGTCGCTACTGCGGCACCGGCTGTAGTGTGCTGATGGGTGTCAAGGACGGCAAAGTGGTTGCCAGTCAGGGTGATCCGGACGCGCCGGTCAACAAGGGTCTCAACTGCATCAAGGGCTACTTCCTTCCGAAGATTCTTTACGGCAAGGATCGCCTGACCCAGCCTCTGCTGCGCAAGAAGAACGGCGTCTACGACAAGAACGGTAAATTCGAACCTGTCTCCTGGGACGAGGCGTTCAGCACCATGGCTGAAAAGTGGGTCGCCGCGCGCAAGGCCAAGGGCCCCAAGGGCGTCGGCATGTTCGGTTCAGGGCAGTGGACCGTGTGGGAGGGCTATGCAGCTTCCAAGTTGATGAAAGCCGGTTTCCGCACCAACAGCCTGGAACCCAATGCACGCCACTGCATGGCTTCGGCGGTCGGCGCCTTCATCCGCGCCTTCGGCATCGATGAACCGATGGGCTGCTATGACGATCTGGAACACGCCGACGTCTTCGTGCTCTGGGGCGCCAACATGGCCGAGATGCACCCGATCCTATGGTCGCGCCTGACCGACACACGCCTGACCAAGCCGGGCTGCGAAGTGCACGTGCTCTCCACCTATGAGCATCGTTGCTTCGAACTGGCCGACAACGGCATGGTGTTCGAGCCGCAGACCGACCTGGCGATCCTNNCTCAACTACATCGCCAACTACATCATTCAGAACAAGGCCTACAACCAGGAGTTCATCGACAAGCACGTCAATTTCACATCAACGCCAACCGATATCGGCTACGGTTTGCGCGACGATGACCCGCGCGAGAAGGCAGCGAAAAACCGCGCCAAAGGCAAGCTGAGCAAGATCAGCTTCGAGGAGTACGCCAAGTCGGTCGAGCCCTACACGCTGGAGTACACCTCCAAGCTGTCGAAGGTTCCGCAGGATAGACTGCTGAAGCTGGCCCAGGCCTACGCCGACCCGAACAAGAAGGTCGCCTCTTACTGGACCATGGGCTTCAACCAGCACACTCGTGGCGTCTGGGTCAACGGCCTCTGCTACAACGTGCATCTGCTGATGGGTAAGATCGCCGAACCGGGCAACAGCCCGTTCTCGCTCACCGGTCAGCCCTCCGCCTGCGGTACCGCGCGCGAAGTGGGTACATTCACCCATCGTCTGCCGGCCGATCTGGTGGTGGCGAACGACGCCCATTGCAAGTTTGCAGAGAAGGTGTGGAAGTTGCCGGCCGGCACCATTCCCAGAGCCAATGGCAAATCCGACGATGCCGATCAACCCGACATCAGCGGCAAGCCGATGGGGCCGACGCTGATCCACGCGGTTGCAATGCATCGTGCTTTGAAAGACGGCAAGATGAACTGCTTCTGGGTGCAGTGCAACAACAACATGCAGGCTGCCGCCAACCTCAACGTCGAGTCCTATCCCGGCTGGCGCAATCCGGACAACTTCGTCGCCGTCACTGATCCCTACCCGACGGTATCGGCGATGGCCGCCGATCTGGTGTTGCCGACCGCGATGTGGATCGAGAAAGAGGGCGCCTACGGTAACGCCGAGCGCCGCACCCAGTTCTGGCGCCAGCAGGTGAAAGCACCGGGCGAGGCCAAGTCGGACGTCTGGCAGATCATGGAGTTCTCGAAATACATCAAAGTGAAGGATGTGTGGCCGGAAGACTTGATCGCAAAGATGCCGGAGTACGCCGACAAGACGCTCTACGACGTGCTCTACACCAATGGTCAGGTGGACATGTATCCCGTCGAGCAAGTCACTGACAGCCGCGGTAACCAGTACGACAACGACGAGTCGCAGCACTTCGGCTTCTACGTGCAGAAGGGCCTGTTCGAAGAGTATCGGATGTTCAACACCAAGGGTGATATCCCCAAGAAGGGTCACGAGATGGCCGATTTCGGGGACTACCACAATGCACGCGGTCTGCGCTGGCCGGTGATCGACGGCAAGGAGACACTGTGGCGCTTCCGCGAGGGCTACGACCCGCACGTCGCCAAGGGCGAGGAAGTCAAGTTCTACGGCAAGCCCGATGGACGGGCCAACATCATCACCGCGCCATACGAGCCGGCAGCCGAGCCGCCGGATAAGGAGTTCGATCTCTGGCTCTGCACCGGTCGTGTACTGGAGCACTGGCACTCGGGTTCAATGACCCGGCGCGTTCCGGAACTCTATCGCGCGGTACCGGATGCGGTGGTCTTCATGCATAGGAACGACGCCAAGAAACGTCGCCTGCGCGACGGAGCGATGGCCAAGATCGCCTCCCGCCGCGGCGAGATCGTGGCTCGTGTCGATACCCGCGGTCGCAACCGGGTACCGGAGGGATTGGTCTTCATCCCCTGGTTTGATGCCAGCCGACTGGTCAACAAGCTGACACTGGACCAGACCGATCCACTCTCGAAAGAGACCGACTACAAGAAGTGTGCAGTGAAGATCATGAAGGCGTAACGCGGTCGGATCCGGTCCGGCGTCAGCCGGGCCGGCTTTCCGAAGTGGATGTCTGAAAACACCGGATCATTGTGAACAGTATCCAGATGAAAGATTCAGATAAAGAGAAGGGTAAAACGGTCAACCGCAGGCAGTTCATCGGTAATGTGCTGAAGACGGCATGCGGCATGGGCCTGCTGGGCCTGGGGTTGGGTATGTACGCCCGTCAGGCTTCGTCCCTTCCGCCGATGGCGGTTCGGCCGCCGGGGGCGCTGCCGGAAGAGGAGTTTCTCGGCTCCTGTATCCGCTGCGGACTCTGCGTGCGGGACTGCCCGTACGACATCCTGAAACTGGGTCAGTTGGGCGACGACGGGGTGGTTCCCGGGACGCCCTACTTCACAGCGCGTACCGGACCCTGCGAGATGTGCGAGGATATTCCGTGCATTCCCGTCTGTCCGACCAACGCGCTCGATCATGGCCTCACCGATATCACCAAGGCCCGCATGGGACTTGCGGTGGTGGTGGACCAGGAGACCTGCATCGCCTTTCTGGGGTTGCGCTGCGAGGTCTGCTTCAACGTTTGCCCGATCAGGGGCGAAGCCATCACGCTCGACTATCAGCACAACACGCGATCAGGAAAGCACGCACTGTTTATCCCGGTGGTGCACTCCGAGGCTTGTACCGGCTGCGGTCTGTGTGAAAAGGCCTGCATCCTTGAAGAGGCGGCGATCAAGGTGTTTCCGACGCATCTGGCAAAAGGTGAACTGGGCAAGCACTATCGGCTCGGTTGGAAAGAGAAGGAGAAAGCCGGCGGGTCCCTGGTGGCCCCCGATATCGAGCATAAATACAACCTGCCCGAAGGAGTGCGCTATGACCTGCAGGGCAAGGGGTTGATCATCGACAGCAGCGGCAGTCAGGAGGTCCCGGTCTCGAGCAATCCACTGGATACGCTGAACAGCAACCCCCTGGATACGTTGAACCAAGGCCTGGAGAAGCAGTGATGGCCATCAGACCCAGACCCGGTAAAGAGGCAGTGGAGGCGAAGGGTTGGCTGCGCGCCAATAAGTGGTTGATTCTGAGGCGCTTGAGCCAGTTCGGTATTCTCGGGTTGTTCCTGTTGGGACCTTTGGCAGGAGTATGGATCGTAAAAGGAAATCTGGCTTACAGCTATACGCTCGATTTTCTGCCGCTCAGCGATCCGCATATCCTGCTGCAGTCCGTATTGGCCGGTGTCGAACCGCATAAGGACGCGATTATCGGTGTGGTTATCGTGACCGTCTTCTACATGCTGATCGGCGGCAGAGTGTTCTGTTCATGGGTCTGTCCGGTCAACCTGGTAACGGATCTCGCCTGCTGTACGCGTCGCATGCTCGGCATAAGGACCAGCACGCAGTTGTCACGCAACGCCCGTTACTGGCTTCTGGGTGTCACACTGTTACTGCCGCTGGTGACCGGCACCATCGTCTGGGAGATGTTCAATCCGGTATCGATGGCGTTTCGCGGACTGTTGTTCGGGTTGGGACTGGCTTGGGTGATTCTGCTCGGCATCTTTCTGTTCGACATCTTTGTCTCGAAAGAGGGGTGGTGTGGCAGGCTTTGCCCGGTCGGTGCCTTCTACAGCCTGCTTGGTCGCAAGAGTCTGGTTCGGGTCGTCGCGACCGACCGGGACAAATGCGACGACTGCATGGACTGCTTCGAAGTCTGCCCCGAAGAACAGGTGATCCGTCCGGCGCTGAAAGGTGCTGACAAGGGACTGAGCCCGGTAATTCTCTCTTCGCAATGCACCAATTGCGGGCGTTGTATCGATGTCTGCGCCGAGGATGTATTCCATTTCGGTTTGCGATCGCACAAGCAATCAGACAAAGGGGTTGAAGCTGTGAAAACAGGGGCAGAGAAGCTTGATGATGCAGCCTGAATCCCTAACTTTCCGGTACTTACTATAGTGTGATGATGGAGAATGATATGAAGAAAACAATAGTGACGATCTTGAGTGCATTGGTGGTTCTGCTGTTCACCGGTACGGTGATGGCGGGCGCCGTCGATTCGTTGCGGCTGGGCCAGCCATTGGATGACAACGCGAAAGAGCCGATGAAAAAGAAACCGCTGGTGGTCAAAGGCGGTATCGAGCGAAGCTACAAGCAGCAACCGCCGGTGGTACCACACAAAATCGACAAGGACGAGATCAACCTCAAGGTCAACACCTGCATGAATTGTCACAGCGAGAAGACCTATGAGAGCAAGAAAGCTCCGAAGGTGGGCGACAGCCACTATGTGACCCGTGATGGAAAGGTGCAGGAGACCATCTCCAGTCGTCGTTACTTCTGCAACCAGTGCCATGCGCCGCAAGTAACCGCAGACCCATTGGTTGAAAACACCTTCGAAGGTGCGAAGTAAAGATCAGCGCTGAAGCCAGGTGGCTCCCCGGCAGAAGATGGCCGGGGAGCTTATGCAGTTTTGTTGTCTGTATTTGAAGAATGTGCAGGGGTATGTCATGACGTCGGGCGAAAAGAAGGGAACCTTCGGTGTTCTCGTAATAGGGATTATATTGGGTGTTGCGCTCTGGGGCGGTTTCAACTGGACCCTGGAACTGACCAATACCGAGCAGTTCTGTATCACATGCCACGAGATGGAGGCCACGCCTTACGCGGAACTGCAGGAGACGGTGCACTTCACCAACCGGACCGGTGTGCGTGCCACCTGCCCGGACTGCCATGTTCCACGACCCTGGATCCACAAGATCGTGCGCAAGATCCAGGCTTCCAACGAGCTTTATCATCACTTCGTAACTGGTGAGATCGACACTCCCGAAAAGTTCGAAGAGAAGCGCATGAAACTGGCGCAGAACGTCTGGAAGGCGATGAAGAGCACCAACTCCAGAGAGTGTCGTAACTGCCACAAGTTCGAATCGATGAATCTTGATAAGCAACAGTCGCGCGCCGCCGATGCGCATGATCCCTACTACTGGGAGTCTGTCGACGGCAAAGAGCCGACCTACACCTGCATCGATTGCCACAAAGGCATCGCCCATTCGCTGCCGGAAGGGTTCGATCCGACCTGGAACTCTCCAGGAGAGGGTTGATCTGTAACCCAGCGGAAACCCTCTTTTTCGGGGTTACCGCTGAAATCTGTATAGCCCGGCGGCGTCCGTCTCCGGGCTATCGTCTATTCTATCGAGAACAGAAAAAATGGAGCATCCCCGTCAAGAGGGCCATAACATGTCGCAGCTGGTAGATCCATTCGGACGCAAGGTCGAATACCTGCGCCTGTCGGTTACCGACAAATGCGATTTCAGGTGTTTTTACTGTATTCCCAAGGGATTCAAGGATTTCACCGAATCGGAAAGTCGCCTGACACTGGATGAATTTGTGCGTGTGGTCAGGATATTCAGCACGATGGGGGTGGATAAGGTCAGGATCACCGGTGGCGAACCGCTGGTGAGACCCGACATCATCGAAATGGTATCGGGTTTCTCTTCGCTTCCTGCTATCAAAGATCTTTCCATGAGTACCAATGCTTCGCAGTTGGCGGGCTGCGCCCACGAGTTGAAAATGGCGGGGATATCCCGCATCAACGTCAGTCTCGACTCGCTTCGGCCAGATCGCTTTCGGGAGATCACCCAGGGCAACCTGGAGCGGGTCATCGAAGGCCTGTTGGCTGCGCGCGAAGCTGATATTCACCCCATAAAGATAAACATGGTGGTAATGCGGGATCGTAATCTCGACGAGGTGGGAGATATCGTCGATTTCTGTATCGAGCATGGGTTTACGCTCCGGTTCATCGAAACCATGCCGGTCGGTGCTGCCGGCCAGCGTGCCCGTGACAGCTATGTCAGCCTGGATGAGGTGCGCGAGAAGCTGGCGCAGCGGTTCGAGTTTGAACCCTGCCGGATGCGTGGAGCGGGGCCCGCAAAATACCTGCGAGTGAAGGGCGAGCGCCTGAAGATTGGGTTCATAACACCGATGTCACAACACTTCTGCGACAGCTGCAACAGGGTACGTCTCTCCTGCGAAGGGACGCTTTATCTCTGCCTCGGACAGCAGGATAAGCTCGAGCTCAGACCGCTGCTGCGCCAGGGGATGAGCGATGAAGAGATCAGCCAGGCGATCGTCGCGGCCATTCAGCGCAAACCCCAAAAGCACGAATTCAATACCAGCCCTGATCAGGTGGTGCGGGTTATGTCGATGACCGGCGGGTGAGCGTTCCCGCCCTGCGCTGACAGCCTGCTATGGCAGTGTTTTTTTGAAAGGCTTTACCCTCACTTCGGCGTAGACGCCGGCTAGGGTGTAAGGGTCGCTCTCTGCCCACGCCTTGGCTTCTGCCAGGTCGGCAAATTCTGCAATGATTACACTCCCGGTAAATCCTGCAGGTCCGGGATCCTCGCTGTCGATCGCGGGAAAGGGTCCTGCCAGCAGAAGACGTCCCTGATCGCGCAGCGAGTTGAGACGTTCGAGATGACCGGGCCGAGCCTGTAACCTTGCTTCGAGGCTATCATCACGATCGCTGCCGATAATTGCGTAGTACATTTTGATCTCCTGTTTTAACTCTCTTTCTGGCCCTGATCCTGGATATGGCGGGCCATGTAAAAGGATTGCACGATTACGAATACCAGTGTCAGACCGAGCAGACCAAAAAGCTTGAAGTTGACCCAGGTCTCCTCGCTGAAGTTGAAGGCAACATAGAGATTGAGCAGACCCGAGCAGAGGAAAAACAGCGTCCAGGAGATGTTTAAACGGGTCCAGACCGAGCGTGGCAATTCGACGGCATGCCCCATGATGCGTTCCAAAAGGGTCTTGCCTCCGATGAACTGGCTTCCGCCGAAAGCGGCGGCGAACAGCCAGTTGACCACGGTCGGTTTCCATTTGATGAAAACAGGATCGCGCAGCAGCAGCGTCAAGCCACCAAAAACGATCAACAGGCCCAGCGTCACCAGCTGCATCTTTTCGACCTTTCTTTTGCGCAGCCAGAGATAACCGACCTGTAGTGCCGAAGAGACTATGGCCACCGCGGTTGCGACGTAGATGTCGTACAGTTGATAGGCGATGAAGAAGAGCAGAATGGGAAAGAAGTCGGCAAGAAATTTCATACGGTAAAGTGTAACTCTAATGAATGGTCGCGGAAGCGGGGTAGTCCCCATGGAAACGCTCGATGACCGAGCCGACATCTGCGGGAAAATTCTGTATCTGCAATTGCGCCATGCCTTCCCGGAAGAAACCGGGCGCGGCATCCGGCAGTTGTTCGGCTACATCGGTGAACGCGAGTTCCATCAATTCGGGCGAAAGCGCACGGGTCGCGACAATGGCCCGGTTAAGCAGCAGCAGGTCGCGTGGATTGTCCAGCATGTCCTGATACGCAATGTTAGGCCTGCTTGTGGCGGAGGCGTCGAGTATCTCGCTCATTACCAGGAAGATCTCCTTCAGAGCCGCGCTTTCCGGCGTGTCATTGGCTATTCTGGCGACGGCATTGACCACCAGTTCAAGCGTATCAAGCACACCGTAATGTCTCGCTGTCCAGAGCGCGAGTGAGAGTGCAAGACGTTCCAGTTGCTCATTCAGGTGATCGAGTCCCAACTCGCCCGCAAGCCCGAAGAGGGCCGAGAGCATCTGCAGTCCGTTCTCACCCAGCCGGTCGATCTCCATTGACTGCGAAGCAGAGGCACTCTCTGCTGACGACCTGTTTTCGAGACGATGTTGCCCTTCCAACACCCCTATGAGTCGTTCCAAAGCAGGCTGCAGCTCCTTGGAAGAGGGCAGTAGCAGCGCAGTATCGGGTTCACGTTGCCGCCAGGCTTCGAGAATCATGGTCGCGGTTTCGGTCAGCTGTTCAGCGAACCAGTGCAGATCTGCCGGGGGTAGTTGCATAAAGATGAGTTTATCAGCAGCATGGGAGTAGGTCTGCGTCCGCCGCGCCCGCTACCCAATATCAAGGTGTCAACGTCAAGACTTATTCTGGAATGGCAACAATATCAGTCAATTACGACCTACATACGCACTCTACCGCATCTGATGGCACGCTTAAACCCTCTCAGTTGGTTGAGTTGGCCGTCGCCAGCAGGGTGGGCGTCCTCGCACTGACCGATCACGATACGATCGCCGGTGTCACCGAGGCAATGCGTAGCGCGAATTCGTTCGATATCAAACTGATCCCGGGTGTGGAGATATCCGCCACCTGGGAGCGGCAGGTTGTGCACCTGGTGGGTCTTGGCGTAAACATCGCCGACTCGCAACTACTGATGGGGCTGCAGGGGATCGCCACGAACAGGGAGGCGAGGGCAAAAAGAATAGGCGAGAAACTGGCCGCATGCGGCATCGAGGGCGCCTATGCGGGTGCCCGTGAGATTGCCGGGGGCAGTGCCATAGCGAGGCCGCACTTCGCCCGATATCTGGTTCAGCAGCGCGTGGTCGCCGATACCCAGACGGCGTTCAAGCGATTTCTGGTACGCAATCGCCCTGCCTATGTCGCAGGTTGTTGGGCCTCCTTCGCTCAGGGAGTCGAGTGGATAGTCGCATCCGGAGGGCAGGCGGTGGTTGCGCATCCGGCCCGCTATCGGATGACCAGGAGTAAGTTGCGGCGCATGCTCGCGGAGTTCAAGTCATTGGGAGGTTCGGCCATCGAGGTGGTCTCCGGTACCCACAGCCGGGACGAAACTCAGGCGATGGCCAGGTATGCCAGGGAGTTCGATCTTGCGGCATCGGCAGGCTCAGACTTCCATGGTCCGGAGCGGTCCTGGTCGAAGCTGGGGGGACTGCCACCGCTGCCTGCAGATCTACGTCCGGTCTGGGATGAGTGGCGCTAAACACTCTTCGATAAGGTATCATGTGCTCCTTTTGGCCAGCGAGCCCAAGACTACCCCGACAATGGCGCAGTTCTTTCAAATTCACCCCGAGAATCCACAGACCCGGTTGATTCGCCAGGCGGTTGAGATCATTCATAAAGGTGGGGTCGTGATCTATCCAACCGACTCCACGTACGCCCTGGGTTGCCATATCGGCGACAAGGGGGCGATGGAGCGGATTCGAAAGATCAGGCGCCTCGATGACAACCACAATTTTACCCTGGTCTGCCGTGATCTCTCGGAGATCGCGACCTACGCAAGAGTCGGCAACCAGCACTACCGGCTGCTGAAAGCACTGACGCCGGGAGCCTACACTTTTATCCATCGGGCTACCAAGCAGGTGCCGCGCCGTCTGCAGCACCCGCGGCGTAAGACGATCGGTATCCGTGTACCGGACAATGTCATCACGCAGCATCTGCTGGCTGAACTTCGGGAGCCGTTGATGAGCACGACTTTGATCCTGCCGGGGGATGAGCTGCCCATGACCGATCCCTACGAAATGCGCGAGATTCTGGGCCATGCGGTCGAACTGGTAATCGACGGCGGCTATTGCGGTTTTGAGGAGACGACCGTTATCGACATGGAGGAGGAGACGCCGAGTATCCTGCGTGTCGGTAAAGGGGATCCCGCACTTTTTGAACAGGTGTGATGCAATGGAAGGATTGTCGACAATACAGAAGATCGCCGTATTCGCCCTGCCGATTCTGTTCGCGATCACGGTGCACGAGGCCGCGCATGGCTGGAGCGCAAATCGTCTGGGGGATACCACCGCGAAAATGTTGGGACGGGTCACCTTCAATCCGTTCAAACATATCGACCCGATCGGTACCATTGCGGTACCGCTGGTATTGGTAATCCTGGCCAAACTGGGCGGTACTCCGCTGTTTCTCTTTGGTTGGGCAAAGCCCGTTCCGGTCAACTGGCATAATCTAGGCAATCCACGGCGCGATATGGCACTGGTGGCACTGGCCGGGCCGGGTGCGAATCTGCTTATGGCGATTCTCTGGGCCCTGGCGATCAAGCTTGGCGTGGAACTGCTCAATACCCTGGAGTGGATAGCGATTCCGCTGATTTATATGGGAGTGGCCGGCATTCTGATCAATCTGGTGCTGATGGTGCTTAATCTGATGCCGATTTTGCCTCTCGATGGCGGACGGGTACTCAACTCGCTTCTGCCTGCCAGGCTTGCGGTACTCTACGCAAGAATGGAGCCGTTCGGGCTGTTGATAATAGTGCTGCTGCTGATGACGGGCATTCTGGGAAAGATCCTGTGGCCTCTGGTCGATTTTTTCATGGGGCTGTTGCCCATTCCCGAACTGTTACTGCAACGTCTGATTCAATTTTTGCTAATGTAATTCAAGGAACATGATTTTGAACACTCTTCTGTCACAGCATGCCCGTGTGCTCTCAGGTATGCGCCCGACCGGGCGACTCCATCTAGGCCACTACCATGGCGTGTTGAAGAACTGGGTCGAGCTGCAGCATCAGTATGACTGTTTCTTTTTCGTGGCCGACTGGCACGCGCTGACCACCCACTACGAAGATCCCTCTATCATCCCCGAGAGCATTCGGGAGATGGTGATCGACTGGCTGGCTGCCGGCATCAACCATGGTGAAGCCAAGCTGTTCATTCAGTCGCAGGTTCCCGAGCACGCCGAACTGCACCTGCTGTTGTCGATGATCACTCCGCTCGGTTGGCTGGAGCGGGTTCCGAGCTACAAGGATCAGCAGGAGAGACTGAAGGAGAGGGACCTTGCCACCTACGGTTTTCTCGGCTACCCGCTGCTGCAGGCGGCGGATATCCTGATCTACAAGGCCGGTCTGGTACCGGTGGGCGAGGATCAGGTGGCACATGTCGAACTGACGCGCGAAGTGGCGCGCCGTTTCAACCATATCTACGGCCGGGAAGCGAATTTCGAGACGCTGGCGGATCAGGCGCGGAAAAAGATGGGCAAGAAAAGCGCCAAGCTCTATTCGCGCTATCATAAAGCCTACACGGAGCAGGGAGACCAGGAGGCGCTGGATGCAGCACGGGCGCTGCTTGAGAATCAGCAGAACATTACCGTCAATGACAAGGAGAGGCTGTTCGGCTATCTGGAGGGAAGCGGTCGTCTGATTCTGCCCGAGCCCCAGCCGTTGCTGACAAAAGCGTCAAAAATGCCGGGACTGGACGGGCAGAAGATGTCGAAATCCTACGGCAACATCATCGCCCTGCGCGATGAACCCGAAGTGGTGGAAAAGGCGCTCAGAACCATGCCGACCGATACCAACCGGGTCAGGCGCAGCGATCCGGGTGATCCGGCGCGTTGTCCGGTCTGGCAGTTCCACGAGATCTATTCCGATGACGGCGTCAGAGAGTGGGCCTCCGAGGGTTGCAAAACGGCCTCTATCGGCTGTCTGGAGTGCAAACAGCCGGTGATCGATGCGGTCCTCAAAGAGCTGAAACCGATACAGGAGCGGGCGCGTAGTTTCGAGGCTCAGCCGGAACTGGTACGCAATATCATCGAAGAGGGCAACGAGGAAGCACGGGACGTGGCGCAGGAGACCATGGAAGAGGTACGCCACGCGATGTCGTTGCGGCACTTTTGAAGCGACGGGCATCTGCATGAGCGAAGGCATCGAGAGCGAAAACGTTCCTCTCCCGCAACCCGAACAGGAGGAGATGCCTTTTGCCGTGGTGCAGGGTGTACCCTGGGCGACGCTGCCGAAGGATCTCTATATCCCACCGGATGCACTGGAGGTCTTTCTCGATGCATTCGAAGGGCCGCTGGATCTGCTGCTCTATCTGATCAAGCGCCAGAATCTCGATATTCTGGAGATTCCGATCGCCGCCATCACCAGTCAGTACATGGAGTATGTGGTGATGATGAAGGAGTTGCGGCTGGAGCTGGCAGCGGAGTATCTGGTTATGGCCGCAATGCTGGCGGAGATCAAGTCGCGCATGTTGTTACCGCGCCCGGTCGACGACGACGAGGACGAAGGCGACCCGCGTGCCGAGCTGATCCGGCGACTGCAGGAGTATGAACGCTACAAGCAGGCGGCAGAGGACATAGACGCGCTGCCCCGACTCGGTCGTGATGTATTCCAGGCCAGCGTCGAGGTGCCCGACAAACATGTCAGGAGAAGACCGCCGGACGTGGAGCTGCGCGAGATATTGATCGCATTCAGCGACGTACTCAAGCGGGCGAGCATGTATTCGAGCCATCGGGTGGAGTCCGAGCCCCTGTCAGTGCGCGAGCGCATGAGTCTGGTACTTGCGAAGATCGATGGCAAATCCTTCCACGAGTTCACCAGCCTATTTCCGGTCGAAGAGGGTCGACAGGGCGTGGTGGTGACCTTTCTTGCCATTCTGGAGCTGATCAAGAGTTCGTTGATCGAAATGGTGCAGGCCGAGTCTTTTGGCCCTATCCATATCAAGGCCAAAGCCAACTGAACTTAAAGAGTGGGAGTGCGAGCGGGAAGATGCACGAGATGACGTCCGAAAAGAGAGTCAAACATATCGTCGAGGCTGCGCTGCTGGCGGCTGGAGGACCATTGACGATCGATATGTTGCTGGAGCTGTTCCTCGAGGAGGAGCGGCCCGAGAAAAAGGCGCTGCGGGAGGCGATCGGGACACTGCAACAGGAGTATCAGGATCGTGGCATCGAGTTGGTTGAGGTCGGTAGCGGATTTCGCATCAACGTGCGCGCTGAATTGGCGCCATGGGTCTCACGTTTGTGGGAGGAGCGCCCGGCCCGCTACTCGCGCGCGATGCTCGAGACACTGGCGCTGATTGCGTACCGGCAGCCGATCACGCGCGGCGAGATCGAGGAGATTCGCGGTGTAAGCGTCAGCAGCCAGATCATCAAGACGATGATGGAGCGCGAATGGATCAGGGTCGTCGGACATCGCGATGTTCCCGGTAAGCCGGCGCTCTATGCCACGACGAGAGGATTTCTGGACTACTTCGGCATGAGCAGCTTGAGTGATCTGCCAACGCTGCAGGAGATTCGCGATCTGGATTCGATCAATCGGGAGTTGGAACTGGCGGTGCCCTCGACTGAAATATCAGCTGGGCAGGCGGCGGCAGAGGCGGATGATGGGGAAGTGCCGGAAGAGGCCGAGGAGAGCGTCGCGGGTGGCGTCAATGAACCCGAAATGCGATATTCGGAGGATGACGGACGTGTCCACTGACTCTGGAAAAAACACGCCCAAAGGCGAGCGCATACAGAAAGTGCTTGCCAATGCAGGCTTCGGCTCACGGCGCGAGATCGAGCGCCAGATCGAGGCCGGAGAAGTAAAGGTCAATGGCAAGACAGCGCGACTGGGCGACCGTATCACGGCCGAAGACCGGGTGCAGATAGGTCATCGCAAGGTGGGACATAGACGCATGGTGGGCAGCCGCCACCGAACCATCGTCTACAACAAACCCGAGGGCGAGCTGGTCACGAGATCCGATCCCCAGAGACGCCCCGACGTCTTCCGCAGACTGCCGAAACTCGACAAGGGGCGCTGGATCGCAGTCGGCCGGCTCGATATCAATACGTCCGGTCTGATGCTTTTCACTACGGATGGTGAGCTCGCCAACCGTTTGATGCACCCGGCAGGAAAGATCGAACGGGAGTATGCGGTTCGCGTACTAGGACAGGTGACCGATGAGATGGCGCGCACGCTCGTTACCGGAGTCGAGCTGGAGGATGGTCCGGCTCGGTTCGAGGACCTGGTCGACTCTGGTGGAGAGGGTGCCAATCACTGGTTCCACGTGGTGATCATGGAGGGACGCAACCGGGAGGTCCGACGTTTGTGGGAGTCTGTCGGTGTGCAGGTCAACCGGCTGAAACGGGTCCGTTTCGGACCGGTAATGCTGGACACCCGCCTCCCTTCGGGCAAGTGTCGCAATCTGCACAAGGAGGAGTTGGATGAATTGCTACGCATGACCGGACTCGCAAAGCCTGGCAGATCGCGCTCCTCCTCAAACCCGTCGGGTAGCGGTACGACGCAAAAAAACAGCGCATGATAACAACCCGCGCGGTGGTGATCGGGCGGGCTGTTCAAAGTCGGATTGGCTATTTCGAACGGTCAGGCATCTGGAGCGGCCTGGAGGTTGGCCGCATGCAGCCCTTTGGGACCCTCCTGCAACTCGAACTTCACTTTTTGTCCCTCTTTCAGGGTCTTGTAGCCATCCATTGTGATGGCCGAAAAGTGAATGAAGATATCTTGATCGCCTTGATCAGGCGTGACAAATCCGTATCCTTTGGCGTTGTTGAACCACTTAACCACACCAGTAGTCATAGACATTTCCCATACTCCTCGAACGAATTATTCAATGACATCCTAAAGCGCACCGGTTCGACGAATGTTTGAGATGAATATACCGCTCAATCACCCGGGGCCGACCGGATCCAATGGGGCGTTTGGTCTATAAGACCTTGCTATTTTGTATTTTTCGCCCCATGTGAGTGCAAGTATAGCCGTAGTGCTGCTTTGGTCAAATATTGGTCATAATCCGATTGTTTGATACTTCCCCGGGGATGTGAGGGTTGTTCGTCGTTGACTTGCAATATCCAGAGCTGATTCCTGCCAATGTCGGCTACCTTGCGGTAGATTGGGTGTTCCACAAATCCACTATCCAATTGGGTGCAGATGGGGTTTCTTTTGAACTAGAATTTTGAGCTATGAGTAACGAGAGAGAAAACGACCAGAGTGGCGGTCTCGCTGTAGAGGAGGCGAAACCGAAGCTGCGGCGACCACCGCTCTACAAGGTCCTGTTGTTGAACGACGACTACACGCCGATGGAGTTCGTGGTCCAGGTGTTGGAGGGGTTTTTCGCAATGAGCCGTGAGAAGGCGACCCAGGTGATGTTGCATGTCCACACGCGGGGCGTTGGGGTATGCGGTGTGTTTACCCGTGAAATTGCGGAGACAAAGGTTTCCCAGGTCAACGAGTATGCCCGCAGCAACCAGCATCCACTTCTCTGTACGATGGAAGAGGCGTGATCCATCTCGTATTGATGATTTACGGACTCAGGTAGGTAAAACGAATGTCGATGTTGAGCAAAGAGTTAGAGTTTACTTTGAACCAGGCGTTCAGCCAGGCGCGTGAGCGAAACCACGAATTCATGACCGTCGAGCACCTCTTGCTCGCACTGATCGACAACCCGACAGCGGTAAGAGTACTGCGCGCCTGTGGCGTGGACACAGAGGCGTTGCGCACAGAAGTGGAGCGCTTTATAGAGGACAACACTCCGCAACTGCCGAAGGACTCGGGGCGCGAGACGCAACCGACGCTGGGTTTTCAACGGGTGCTGCAGCGGGCAGTGTTCCACGTCCAGTCCTCGGGCAGCAACGAGGTAACCGGCGCCAATGTGCTGGTGGCCATTTTCGGCGAGCAGGAGTCGCAGGCGGTATTCCTGCTTGGACAGCTGGGCGTCAGCCGACTCGATGTCGTCAACTACATATCCCACGGCATCTCCAAGGTGCACGGCGATCCGGATGAGGAGTCGGAAGATTTTTCTGCCAGTGAACTGCAGGTGGAAGAGAGAGGAGGGGCGGCCAAAAGTTCGCTCGAGCTCTATGCCACCGATCTCAACGAGATGGCCCGCCAGGGGAAGATCGATCCGTTGATCGGCCGCAAAACCGAAATCGAACGAACGCTGCAGATTCTCTGCCGCCGGCGCAAAAACAACCCGCTGCTGGTGGGTGAGGCGGGGGTCGGCAAAACCGCAATCGCAGAAGGGCTGGCCAAACAGATCGAAGAGGGTGAGGTGCCCGAGATTCTACGGGACTGCAACATCTACGCCCTGGACCTTGGCAGCTTGGTAGCCGGTACCAAATACCGGGGCGATTTCGAGAAACGCTTGAAGAGCGTACTGGCGGAGCTGAAGAAGCAGCCGCAGGCAATCTTGTTCATCGATGAGATACATACGATCATCGGCGCGGGGGCCGCTTCGGGTGGTGCCATGGATGCCTCCAATCTGATCAAGCCGGTGCTCGCCTCAGGTGAACTGCGCTGCATCGGATCGACCACCTACCAGGAGTTCCGCGGTATATTCGAAAAGGATCGCGCTTTGGCGCGGCGTTTTCAGAAGATCGACGTGGTGGAGCCGACTGTCGAGGAGACGGTGGATATCCTGATGGGGTTGAAAAGCCGCTTCGAGGCGCACCACGAAGTGCAGTATGGCAAAAAAGCGCTGCGAGCCGCGGCGGAGCTCTCCGATCGCTATATCAACGACCGGCATCTGCCCGACAAAGCGATCGATGTCATCGACGAGGCCGGTGCCAGCATACGTCTGCTACCGGTTTCAAAGCGCAAGAAACGCCTGACATCCAATGATATCGAGGCGGTTGTGGCGAAGATAGCACGCATTCCGTCGAAGAGTGTTTCGGTGTCCGATACAGAGGTGCTGCAGAAACTGGACCGCGATCTGAAGCTGGTCGTCTTCGGGCAGGACAACGCGATCGACACCCTGACCGCGGCGATACGCATGAGTCGTTCGGGACTGGGACACGAACAGGGCCCGGTAGGATCGTTTCTGTTGGCGGGTCCGACAGGCGTCGGCAAGACCGAAGTCACCCGGCAGCTTGCGAAGTGCCTGGGTGTCGAATTGATTCGTTTTGACATGTCCGAGTATATGGAGAGGCACACGGTGTCGCGGCTGATCGGTGCTCCGCCGGGGTATGTCGGGTTCGACCAGGGCGGTTTGTTAACGGAAGAGATCAACAAGCATCCGCATTCGGTACTGCTTCTTGATGAGATAGAAAAAGCACATCCTGACGTCTTCAATCTGCTGCTGCAGGTAATGGATCACGGCACATTGACCGACAACAACGGGCGCAAAGCCGACTTCCGCAATGTCGTGATCATCATGACCACCAATGCGGGCGCGATCGAGATGAGCCGGAGTTCAATCGGCTTCACCTCGCAGGACCACAGCAGCGATGGCATGGAGGCGATCAAGCGGATATTCGCGCCGGAATTCCGTAACCGTCTGGATGCGATCGTGCAGTTCGATGCGCTGCCCATGGAAGTGATCAAGCACGTTGTGGACAAGTTCGTTTTCGAACTGGAAAGTCAACTCGAGGAGAAACGGGTGTCGCTGACGATTTCTGCCGAGGTCCGCGAGTGGCTGGCGCGAAACGGCTATGACGAAAAGATGGGGGCTCGACCGATGGCGAGGCTGATCCAGGAGAAGATAAAGCGTGCCCTTGCCGAAGAGCTACTGTTCGGAAAGCTGGCCGAAGGTGGCAGCGTATCGGTCGAACTCGACGGCGACGATCTGGTCTTCGATTTCAGCGAGGAGCGCCTTCACTGACTCCTGGGTGAATCTCGTCTGGAACAGGGGGATGGTGGAGAGCTGCGGGGCTCTTAGTGGTCTCCTGGGCGAGCCACCAGCTGTCAACGGGCGCGGTAAGTGATGCGGCCTTTGCTCAAATCATACGGGGTCAACTGAACGGTGACCTTGTCACCGGTGAGAATGCGGATGTAGTGCTTGCGCATCTTGCCGGAGATATGTGCGGTGACGATATGCCCATTCTCCAACTCTACCCGGAACATGGTGTTGGGAAGGGTCTCCGTAACAGTCCCCTCCATCTCGATGAAATCTTCTTTGGCCATTCGGCTTCCTGTTGCTTCAGACTAACAACCCCTACAAGTGGAGTTGCGGTTAAAACCAAGCCAGCCATTATCGCAAAAAAAAATGGGAAGGCAAGCCGTTATCAACCGGGGTATACAAAATACTGATGCTTGCATATGTCTTGCTGATAAAAGATCATGGCGCAGCCAACAATGCTTGTTCCGAATTGATTAGGACGGAAGTCCGAATAAGGTATTTTACCGACTGCAGTGGCGAATGGCATACGGTAGACTTGTCGTGCGGAGAGCGCCCGATCGCCAGCCGTTTTTTCGTAGCTGTATTTCCACCCGATAAACGAGAACCTCTAATCTAGTGAGCAATATGACGACACCGATCTCGAAGATAATCTACACCCAGACCGATGAAGCCCCCTATCTGGCCACCCATTCACTGCTGCCGATAATAGAGGCTTTTACCAAGGCATCGGAGATTACCGTGGAGACCCGGGATATTTCGCTGGCCGGTCGCATCATCGCCAGTTTCCCGGACAATCTGACGGCGGAGCAGCGCCAGGATGATGCGCTCGCGGAGCTGGGTGAACTGGTGAAGAGAGCGGAAGCCAATATCATCAAACTTCCCAATATCAGCGCCTCGATTCCGCAATTGAATGCTGCCATCGCCGAACTGCAGGCGCAGGGTTACGATCTTCCCGACTATCCGCTGGAGCCGCGCAACGACAGCGAGAAGGAGATAAAGGTGCGTTATGCCAAAGTTCTCGGCAGCGCCGTAAATCCTGTGCTGCGCGAAGGCAACTCGGATCGGCGTGTCGCCGGGCCGGTTAAGACATTTGCCAGGAACAATCCGCACTCGATGGGTGCATGGCGCAGCGACTCCAAGAGCCATGTGGCTTCCATGCAGGATGGGGATTTTTACTCCAGCGAGCAGTCCGTGGTGGTCAGATCGCCGGGTAATGTCCGCATCGAGTTCGTTGCCGAAGATGGCACGGTCAGCGTCTTGAAGGAGAAAACGGCGGTATTGGCGGAGGAGGTTATCGACTCCGCGGTGATGAGTTGCGCCGCACTGCGCAGCTTTTTCGAGCGGGAGATAGATGATGCGAAGTCGCAGGGGGTGTTGCTCTCGCTGCATCTGAAAGCGACCATGATGAAGGTCTCCGACCCGATCATGTTCGGTCATGCAGTCTCGGTTTACTACAAAGATGTGTTCGAGAAGTATGCCGACAGATTTGCCGCGCTCGGCGTCAATCCCAACAATGGTGTCGGCGATCTGTATGCACGCCTGGCCGCTCTGCCGGAGGCGGAGCGCGCAGAGATCGAAACGGCCATAGCCGAGGTCTACGAAACCAGACCTGCGCTGGCGATGGTCAACTCGGACAAAGGCATCACCAATCTGCACGTCCCCAGCGACATCATCATCGACGCCTCGATGCCGGCGGCGCTGCGCACCTCCGGGCAGATGTGGGGACCCGACGGAAAGCCCCAGGATACCAAGGCGCTGATCCCTGACCGATGCTATGCGGGCATCTACCAGGCGGTGATCGATTTCTGCAAAGCGAACGGCGCCTTCGATGTCGCCACGATGGGAAATGTCAGCAACGTCGGGTTGATGGCGCAGAAAGCCGAAGAGTACGGTTCGCACGACAAAACCTTCGAGATCGCCGGCAAGGGTTCGGTGCGGGTGGTTGATGATGAGGGGCGGACGTTGCTGGAGCACCGGGTCTGCGCGGGCGATATCTGGCGCATGTGTCAAACCAAGGATCTGCCGATCCAGGACTGGGTCAAGCTGGCGGTCAATCGTGCCCGCGCCACCGGTTCGGCCGCGGTTTTCTGGTTGGACCGCAATCGCGCCCATGACGCGAATTTGATCGAGAAGGCAAATCGCTACCTGCAGGATCACGACACCGTGGGACTGGATATCCGCATCATGTCGCCGGTTGACGCGATCAATTTCACCCTGGAACGCGTCAAGGCCGGCGAGGACACCATTTCGGTTACCGGAAACGTGCTGCGCGACTACCTGACCGACCTGTTTCCGATTCTGGAACTGGGCACCAGCGCCAAGATGCTGTCGATCGTGCCGTTGCTTGCCGGAGGCGGACTCTATGAGACGGGTGCGGGCGGCTCCGCTCCCAAACATGTGCAGCAGTTTGTCGCAGAGGGGCATCTGCGCTGGGATTCTCTGGGAGAGTTTCTGGCGCTTGCTGTATCGCTGGAGGATCTGGCGCAGAAGACCGACAACGGCAAGGGCCGGGTGTTGGCGGTAGCGCTGAATCACGCCAACGGAGAGGTATTGGCCAACAACCGTTCGCCGTCGCGCAAGGTCAACGAGCTGGACAACCGGGGCAGCCACTTCTACCTGGCTTTATACTGGGCGCAGGCATTGGCGGTGCAAAGCGAAGACGCTGAACTGAAGGCGCGCTTTACTCCGATCGCCGAGGAACTGGCGGCAAACGAGTCGCTGATCGTCGACGAGATCAATGCCGCGCAAGGGGCGCCGGTGGATATCGGTGGCTACTATCACCCCGACGTTGCACTGACATCGGCAGCCATGCGTCCCAGTACAACCTTCAATTCGATATTGGCCAGGATCTGACCCTGTCCGCCGGTGTCGCCCCCGCTTCCGCCGAACCATCGATCGCGCGGGACGGGGGTGAGGCCGCCCACGGCAACCAACGTTCCTGTTGCGGGCTGTAGATCTCCAGCGGCCGATACTCCGCCTTGTAGCGCATTTTCAGGCAGTCCGGCACCAGATAGCCGAGATAGAGGTGGGGGAGTCGTCGGCGATTCGTCTCTTCAATCTGCCATAGAATGGCGAACACGCCGGGACTCATTTTTCCGTACTCGGGGTCGAAGTAGGTGTAGACAGCAGAGAGCCCTGCCGGCAACAGATCGGTTACCGCTACCGCAATCAGCCGCCCGGCCAGTCGGAACTCCACGAAAAGCGTCTCGCTCCACTGAGACGATAAAAACTCCATGTAACGCACTTCGGAAACCCCGGTCATGCCGCCCTCCGGATGGCGGGCATCGACATACTTGTTGTAGAGCGCGAACTGCTCCTCTGCGAATGAAGCCGGGTGCACCACAGTCTCCACTTCCAGCCATTTCTCCAGCACCCTGCGTTGCGAACGTCGTGGTTGGAACAGCGTCACCGGTATCCGACTGGAGAGGCACTGGCCACAGCCGTCACAGGCAGGCCGGTAGATCATTCCGCCGCTACGACGGAATCCCTGGCTGATCAGCTCAGCATAGAGCGCGTTGTCGAGTGCGGCCTGCGGATCGAGGAACAGGGTCCTGGCGAGGCGTGCCTCGAGGTAGGAACAGTCGTGAGGGTGCGAGAGATAGAGCTGAATCCGATTCATGTTCTGCCAGCATAGCCTGAATCCTGCCGCCGCGGGGAGACGCCTGCAGCCGGTTACCAGCCCTCGGTGATGTTCTGGTCCGACCAGTCGGCGGGTGCGGCCTGCGCGTCACGGTAACGCCGCAGCAGTTGGCAGAACTCGGCTCTGGAGCATTGTTCGGCGCCGAGCGAGAGCAGGTGCCCGGAGTATACCTGACAGTCGATGAGCCTGAACTCCCAGCGTGCGAGCAGTCGGCAGAGGTGGGCCAATGCCACTTTTGAGGCATCCCGCTCGCGGCTGAACATCGACTCACCGAAGAAGACCCTTCCGCAGGCGACGCCGTAGAGTCCCCCAACCAGTTTCTGCTGAGTCCAGACCTCGACCGAGTGGGCGTGTCCAAGAGCGTGCAGGTGCGTGTACGCCGAGAGCATCTCAGCAGTGATCCAGGTCTCGTCAGTCGTCGCCCGCGGCTCCGCACAAGCCTGCATCACCTTGGTGAAGGCGCGATCGAAGGTGACCTGATAGGGCCGGTTGCGCAGGCTCTTGCGCAGGCTGCGGGAGAGTTTGATCTTCCCGGGAAACAGCAGCATACGTGGATCCGGACTCCACCAGAGTATCGGCTGTTGCTCGGAGTACCAGGGAAAGATACCGTTGCGGTAGGCATTCAGCAGACGCTCGGGCCGCAGGTCGCCACCGACTGCGAGCAACCCGTTGGGCTCCCTCTCCGCACGCTCCACCGGCGGGAAGGGGGCTTGCGGGTTCTTCTCGTCGAGCAGGAATATCATCGTTCGCCGGTTTGTCGGGAAGACTTCAAGCGCTCAGCCACGCGTCTGCGAGGGGTGCTGAATGCAGCCCCGCGGAAAGTCCCCGCAGGGCTGGGTGCTGCTTATGGCCTGGAGTTGCCTTCCAGTGCGTCGAGGTAGCGTTCGGCATCGAGTGCCGCCATACACCCGGAACCGGCCGATGTAATCGCCTGGCGGTAGACGTGGTCCATGACGTCGCCGGCGGCAAAAACCCCTTCGACCGACGTCTGCGTAGCATCTCCGGCCGTGCCGCCCTTTACGCTGAGATAGCCGTGCTGCATCTCGAGCTGACCGGCGAACAACTCGGTATTGGGTTTGTGGCCGATGGCAATGAAGACGCCTTGCAGGTCGATATCCTGCGTCGAACCGTCCTTGACATTGCGGATGCGCATGCCGGTCACGCCGCTGCTGTCTCCGAGCACTTCGTCCAAAACACTGTCCCAGGCGATCGTCACATTGCCGCTCTCGGCTTTCTCAAGCAGGTGTTGCTGCAGGATCTTCTCTGCGCGCAACGCGTCACGGCGATGCACCACAACGACTTCGGAGGCGATATTGGCGAGATAGAGCGCCTCTTCGACCGCTGTGTTGCCGCCACCGATCACAGCCACTCTCTGATTCTTATAGAAGAAGCCGTCACAGGTCGCGCAGGCGGAGACGCCGCGGCCTTTGAACGCCTCCTCGGACTCCATACCGAGATATTGCGCCGAGGCGCCTGTGGCGATGACCAGTGCATCGCAGGTGTAGACACCGGAGTCACCGCTGAGCGTGAAAGGGCGTGTGCTCAAATCAGCCTTGTTGATATGATCGAAGATGACTTCGGTCTCGAATCGCTCGGCGTGTTTCAGCATGCGATCCATCAGTTCGGGGCCTTGCACGCCGTTCCAGTCTCCCGGCCAGTTATCGACGTCGGTGGTGGTCGTAAGCTGTCCACCCTGTTCCATTCCGGTAATCAGGACCGGACTGAGGTTGGCGCGCGCAGCATATACCGCAGCGGTATAGCCAGCGGGCCCGGAACCGAGAATCAGCAGACGACAATGCTTGGTTACGCTCATGTATAATCACTCCGGACTGGCGACTTCCGGATGGAGTGCCAGCCATTTCGTTGTGCGGAAGCCAGAGTCTCCCAGGCACTCTGGCTGTACGAATTCAATCTGGACAAAAAGGGTTTGAGAAGGAGATTCAAGCTCTTTACGTGCCTTCCCGGGTAACCACTGTCCAATGATCCAGGGGCGTACGATATCACGGATCAGCAGACGGACGGTAAAGGGGACCGGCGGGCGGGGAATCCTCTTTCAGTGCGCCTCCAAATCATCGCGAAATAAGATAAAGAGTTTGTTATAACTACATAATATATATATTATTCCAATTTATTGAGTACTGCAGGTGCGGACTGAATTGTCGGAGGGGTAGGGGTTAGGGTGGCAAAGAGCGGCGCGAAAGAGAAGAGGGAGCCTGTAATGCACGTCGGGCGGCGCCTGCGTGAAGGGGCGCTGCTGTTGCTGCTTGCGGTCGCTGCCTATTTCCTTCTGTCGCTGGCCAACTATTCACCGGAGGATCCCGGGTGGTCATATACCGGGACACGCGATCAGGTCGAGAACGCGGGCGGTCCGCTGGGCGCCTGGTTTGCCGACGTGCTGCTCAATCTGTTCGGACTTTTTGCCTACCTCTTTCCGCTGATGATCGGCTGGAGCGGCTGGCTGCTCTTCAAGGAGCGCAATCCGGACGACACGCTGAACATTCATCTGTTCGCGTTGCGCTGGACCGGCTTCCTGGTCACTCTGGGCGCTGGCAGTGCACTGGC
Organism: Gammaproteobacteria bacterium; assembly: GCA_020445335.1. Lineage (GTDB taxonomy): Bacteria > Pseudomonadota > Gammaproteobacteria > Chromatiales > Chromatiaceae > HKST-UBA178. Next base: position 19,690 of record JAGRGU010000009.1, on the reverse strand, counting down.
GTCGATGCATGTATCGGCGTTCGGTTTTCCCGGCGGCGGAGGCGGCATCCTGGGCGCTTTCCTGCAGGAGTTGCTGGTATCGATGTTCAGTTTTCCCGGCAGCACACTGCTGTTGCTGGCGCTCTTCTTCAGCGGTTTCACGCTCTTTTCGGGCATCTCCTGGTTGTCGGTGATGGATGGACTGGGCGGGATCATCCTGCGGCTCTACCGCATGGCGGTGTCGACCGGCGACCGGCTGCAGGATGCGCATAAAGCACGTCAAGCCAAGAAGCAGCGGACCGAAACCTTCAAGGTCGAGAGTCAGAAGATCGAGAGTCGCAAGCCGCCCAAGATCGAACCGGTGATCAAGAAGCTCGAGGTGAGTCCCAGGGTAGAGAAGGAGCGTCAAACGCGCCTGTTCGAGGCATCGGCGGAAGGTGATCTACCCCCGCTGGCTCTCCTCGATCCGGCGCAGCACAGCGGTACGGGCCTTTCGCACAAGGCGTTGGAGGCGATCTCGCGCCAGGTCGAGTTGAAACTTCGCGACTTCAACGTGGAGGTCGAGGTGGTTGCGGTACATCCTGGACCTGTCATTACGCTGTTCGAACTGCAGCTGGCACCCGGCACCAAGGCGAGCAAGATTACCAATCTGTCGAAGGATCTGGCGCGCGCGCTCTCCACCACCAGCGTGCGGGTGGTGGAGGTGATTCCTGGTAAATCGGTGATCGGACTGGAGATCCCGCACGAGAACCGGGAGATGGTCTATCTCAGCGAGGTGTTGCAGTCGGCGGTCTACGAATCGGCCAAATCGTCATTGACGATCGCGCTGGGCAAGGATATCGCCGGCAATCCGGTGGTCGCCGATCTGGCCAAGATGCCGCACCTGCTCGTTGCCGGCACCACCGGCTCGGGTAAATCTGTCGCCATCAACGCCATCATTCTCAGCCTTCTCTACAAGGCCACGCCGCAGGATGTGCGCCTGATCATGGTCGATCCGAAAATGCTGGAACTTTCGGTTTACGAAGGGATTCCGCATCTGCTGACGCCGGTGGTGACGGACATGAAAGAGGCCGCCAATGCGCTGCGCTGGTGCGTTATGGAGATGGAGCGGCGCTACCGCCTGATGGCGGCGATGGGGGTACGCAATATCGTCGGCTTCAACCGCAAGGTGAGGGACGCCGCGACCAAGGGAGCGCCCATCCCCGATCCGTTGTTCCAGCCGAATCCCTTCGATGAAGACCAGACACCGCCGGATCTGACCAAATTGCCCTATATCGTCATCGTAATCGACGAACTGGCCGACATGATGATGGTGGTCGNNTCGGCAAGAAGGTCGAGGAGCTGATTGCAAGACTGGCGCAGAAGGCACGCGCCGCGGGCATCCATCTGCTGCTGGCGACGCAGCGCCCGTCGGTCGATGTGATTACCGGACTGATCAAGGCCAACATTCCGACCCGCATCGCTTTTCAGGTCTCCTCGCGCATCGACTCGCGCACCATTCTCGATCAGATGGGCGCCGAGCATCTGCTGGGCAACGGCGATATGCTCTACCTGCCGCCCGGCAGCAGCATTCCACAACGCCTGCACGGCGCTTTCGTCGACGACAACGAGGTCCACCGGGTGGTGGCGCATCTGAAGAGTATGGGCGAGCCCGACTACATCGATGCGATTCTGCAGGAACCGAGCGAGTCGATTCCCGGTCTATCTGACGGAGGCGGCGCCGGGGTCGATGTGGAGGACTCCGATCCGCTCTACGATGAGGCGGTCAGAATCGTGTTGGAGACACGCCGGGCCTCGATCTCCGGTGTACAGCGACGCCTCAAGATCGGTTACAACCGCGCCGCCCGGCTGGTCGAGGAGATGGAGCGAACCGGGCTGGTCAGTGCCGCGCAGAGCAACGGTAATCGCGAGGTGCTCGCACCGCCACAGGATATGTAGTGCCATGAGCAGAGTTCCCATAAAAAATCTTTTGGCGGTCACGCTTTTGCTGCTGGTGCATCCGTTGCACGCGGACGAGGCGGGCAGTCGCCTGAGCCGTTATCTGCAGAATTTGACGACCCTTGAGGCGGAGTTCGAACAGTCTGTTCTGAACGAAAACCTGTCGCAGGCGGTCCGCTCGCAGGGGATATTCTATCTGCAGCGTCCCGACAAGTTTCGCTGGGATTATATCGAGCCTGAGCGGCAGCAGATCGTCGCCGATGGCCGGCAGATCTGGCTATACGATCCTGAATTGGAGCAGGTCAGCGTGCAGTCCCAGCAAAGCGCGCTGAAGGGTACGCCGGCAGCACTGCTGATCAGCGGCGAACCGGTCTCCAACAGTTTCGAGTTGATCGATATCGGCAGAAGTCAGAATCTCGACTGGATCGAACTCATTCCGCGCGACCCGGAGAGTCAGTTCGTGCGTATCCTGCTGGCGTTTGCGAACGACGAGCTGCTGCGCATGGAGATGGCAGATAAATTCGGCCAGGTAACGCGTTTTCAGTTTCACGAAATCAAGCGCAATCCGGAATTCAGAAGCACCTTTTTTAAATTCGTCCCACCCGAGAATACGGACATCTACAACCAGTAGAGCTTGCAATGCCAGCGTCTGAACTGTTCGATCAGGAACATGCGCCATCGGGTCGCCCGCTGGCCGACCGGATGCGACCGCGCACGCTCGATGAGTTTGCCGGGCAGGCGCATATCATCGGCGCGGGTAGGGCACTGCGTGTGGCCATCGAAAGCGATCGACTGCATTCGATGCTCTTCTGGGGCCCACCGGGAACCGGGAAGACCACCCTCGCGAGCCTGATCGCGAACCATTCGGGGGCGAATTTTTTACGCCTCTCCGCGGTGCTGGCCGGTGTCAGGGATATCCGCGAAGCGGTTGCCGAGGCGCGAAGTATCCAGGCGCAGCAGCAGCGCGCAACGGTGCTGTTCATCGATGAGGTGCACCGTTTCAACAAAGGGCAGCAGGATGCGCTGCTTCCCCATGTCGAGGATGGCACGGTTGTGCTGATCGGCGCGACCACCGAGAACCCTTCGTTCGAGCTGAACAATGCTCTGTTGTCGCGTACGCGCACCTATGTGTTGAAGAGGCTGGAGAACGCCGATCTGGAGCGGGTGATCAAACGTGCGCTGGCAGACAGCGAGCGTGGGCTCGGCAGATCGGCGCTGACGCTGGAGGCGCGGCTTCTCTCGCTGCTGGCCGAAGCGGCCGATGGTGATGCCCGCAGGGCGCTGAATCTGCTCGAGATCTGCGCCGATCTGAGCGAGCAGGGCGTGATCACGGAAGCGATGGTCGGGGATGTGATCGGTGGCCGGCAACGCCGCTTCGACAAGGGGGGAGAGGCTTTCTACGATCAGATATCGGCGCTACACAAATCGGTCAGGGGTTCGGCGCCCGACGCTGCACTCTACTGGTTGTGTCGCATGATCGATGGTGGCTGCGATCCCGAGTATATCGCCCGCAGAGTTCTGCGAATGGCCTCCGAGGATATCGGCAATGCCGACCCCCGTGGCTTGCGTATCGCACTCGATGCCTGGGATGCGCAACTCCGCCTGGGAAGCCCGGAGGGTGAGTTGGCGCTGGCCCAGGCGGTGCTCTATCTGGCAGCGGCACCAAAGAGCAACGCGGTCTACAAAGCCTTCAACATGGCGATGGAAGATGTCAGGGCGGGTGCCTCACACGAGGTGCCGCTGCATCTGCGCAACGCACCCACGCGATTGATGAAGTCGCTTGGATACGGAAAAGCCTACCGCTATGCACATGATGAGCCCGATGGTTACGCCGCGGGTGAGCACTACTTTCCGGATGAAAAGGCGGCCCGTAACTACTATCAACCGGCCGCCCGCGGGCTCGAGATAAAGATCGGCGAAAAGCTGCAGCGACTGCGCGAACTCGATCTGGCGCAGCGAAAAAAACACGCAGAATGATGTCATGCCGGAAACGACTTCGTGTGCCAGCCTGTGCGTTGTAGAATGCGCTGACTTCAAACCTGGGAGAGCCGCTTGACGCAACTGATCTCAATCGCCGCCGGTGGGGCAGTTGGCGCGCTGTTGCGATTCTGGGTTTCGACCGGGGTCTATGCGGCTTTGGGGAGAGGATTTCCCTACGGAACGCTGGCGGTCAATGTTATCGGTTCGCTGCTTATGGGATTTCTGTTCGTGCTGTTCATGGACCGTGTGACGGTCAGTGCAGAACTACGGGCGGCGATACTCATCGGCCTGCTTGGCTCATTCACCACTTTTTCGACCTTTTCGATCGAGACGTTCAATCTGATCGAGCAAGCGGATTATCTGAAGGCGGGTTTGAACATGGTGATATCGGTGGCCGCCTGTCTGTTTGCCGCCTGGATTGGGGTCATGATCGGGAGAGAGCTATGAGCCAGGCGACGGTCACGCTGGTGAGAATCTATATCACCGAGGGCGAGCACCGCTTCCAGCAGCTGATGTCGTTGCTGCAGGATCAGGAGAAGGTCAAGGGCGTCACCGCGTTTCGCGGAATAGCCGGGTTCGGCAGTTCAGGCAAGGTGCACTCTTCGACACTGCTCGATCTCTCGCTCGATCTGCCGCTGGTGCTGGAGTTTTTCGACAGACCCGATAAGGTTGCTCGGGTATTGGAGCACCTCAGTTCCGTCATAGAACCAGGCCATATCGTCAGCTGGCCGGCACAGGTAAACATAGAAGAGTAAAAGATGCTTGATCCGAGATTATTGAGAAACGAACTTCAGCAGACCGCCGAGCGCCTGGCAGCGCGCGGGCTGAAGCTGGACACCGCGACGATCACCTCGCTCGAAGCCGATCGCAAAGCGCTGCAGGTGGAAGCACAGGAGTTGCAGAACCAGCGCAACAGCCGCTCCAGAGAGATCGGCAGAGCGAAGGCGGCGGGTGAGGACATCCAGCCGCTGCTCGATGAGGTGGCCGGTTTCGGTGAGCGGATGAAAGAGGTCGAAGCGAAACTCGCCGAGGTACAGGAGCGGTTGCAGGCGATCGTCATGGGCATCCCGAACATTCCCGATCCAAGCGTTCCCGTCGGCAACGACGAGTCCGCCAATCGTGAGGAACGACGCTGGGGCGCGCCGACCGAATTCGATTTCGAACCCAGGGACCATGTCGATCTCGGCATGGCCGGGGGCTGGCTGGACTTCGAGGCTGCGGCCAAAATCACCGGTTCGCGCTTTGTCACGATGCAGGGGTCGATCGCCCGTCTACAGCGTGCGCTGGCGCAGTTCATGCTGGATACCCATACCCAGGAGCACGGCTATACCGAAGTCTACGTGCCGTTCATGGTCAATGCCGATAGTCTGCGCGGCACCGGGCAGCTGCCCAAGTTCGAACAGGATCTGTTCCATCTTAGCGGTGAACTCGATTTCTATCTGATTCCGACCGCGGAGGTGCCGGTTACCAATCTGGTTAGGGGCGAGATCATCGAAGAGAGCGAGATGCCGCGCCGCTGGGTGGCGCAAACTCCCTGCTTTCGCAGTGAAGCTGGATCCTATGGCAAGGATACCCGCGGCATGATCCGGCAGCATCAGTTCGAGAAAGTGGAGTTGGTGCAGGTGGTCAGGCCGCATGAGTCTGAGGCGGCGCTGGAGGCCTTGACCGGCCATGCCGAGGCGATTCTGAAGCGACTGGGGCTGCCTTATCGTGTGGTCACGCTCTGCACCGGCGACCTCGGTTTTTCGGCACTCAAGACCTATGATTTGGAGGTGTGGTTGCCGGGGCAGAACGCATACCGGGAGATCTCCTCCTGCTCCAATTTCGGTGACTTCCAGGCACGCCGGATGCAGGCGCGCTGGCGCAATCCGGAAACAGGCAAACCCGAACTGGCGCATACATTGAACGGCTCGGGCCTGGCCGTCGGGCGGACACTGGTGGCGGTTATGGAGAACTACCAGCAGGCCGACGGCAGCATCAGGGTGCCGGAGGTACTCAAACCCTATATGGGCGGCATCGAGAGCATAGGGTAGCGGAGCGCCGGCGAGATAAAGCGGCCGGCCGGCAGCGGTTCCGGCGGCATACCGCGATCAAAGCATCACGATCAGCAGCAGCACGAAACCGACCACGGCCATGATCGGCAGGATAGCCCCCTGCCAGTCACCCGGTTGAGCCTCAGGGCTCTCTTTAAGCATCTGTTTGGCGCGCGGAAACAGGAAGATGATCATCGCCAGGATCAGCAGCGCCGAACCTATCTTCATCCAGTCCATTATTTCGATACTCCCCGGCTGCCGCCTGAAATCAAAACCCCGGCCGAAGCCGGGGTCCGTTATCTACCCACACGCTTGACCGTCAGTCATCACCCGAGGTCATGCCCAGTATCTGCAGCAGGCTGACGAAGATGTTAAAGATGTTCAGGTAGAGGCTCACCGTCATCATGACATAGTTGCTCTCGCGGTCGTGAATCATACGACTGGTGTCGTAAAGGATGAAGCCGCTCATCAGCATGATGACCACCGCCGAGATTGCCAGCGAGAAAGCCGGCATCTGCAGGAAGATGTTGGCCAGCGCGCCGATCAGCACCACCAGCATACCGGCGAACAAAAAGCCGCCCATGAAGCTGAAATCCTTGCGCGTGGTCAGCGCATAGCCGGAGAGTCCCAGGAAGATGACGCCGGTACCACCGAATGCGGTGCCAACGATCTGCGGACCTTTCGGCAGTGCAAGATAGGCCTCCAGCAACGGGCCAAGTCCGAATCCCATCAGGCCGGTGATGCCGAATACAACTGCCAGGCCCGAGGCCGAGTTGGCTGTACGCGGCAAAACGAACCAGATAAGCAGCATTGCGCCGCCGATGCTGAGCAGATAGGTCATCGGCGGCATGCTGATGACAACCGACGCGGCCGCCATCAGCGCGCTGAAAAAGAGCGTGGCCGAAAGCAGCATATAGGTGTTCTTTATTACTTTGTTGACCTGCAGCGCGTCGGCTGCTGGACGAGCAATTGAATAGTCCAATCTATTCATAAGGTTATCTTCTCCTGATTTACCCAAAACCGAGAATTTCTACTGCTGTGACTGTGTTGTTCTAGTTTGGTTCCACAGCATACTGGGTTGGTGCGAAAGTTCAAGATTTCAAGTGCCAAGGTCATAAGAGAGATAGCGAGCGTACTGTAGAGCGAACAACTGGAACGGCGGGGTTGAGTTAATGTATGCTTCGCACCTGCTTCGGAGAGGTGGCTGAGCGGTCGAAAGCGGCGGTCTTGAAAACCGTTGAGGGTTTGTAGCCCTCCCAGGGTTCGAATCCCTGCCTCTCCGCCAGTAATCCCAAAGGCCCCGTCAAGGGGTCTTTTGGATTACCGGAAGCGTGCAAGATCTGATGAGAACCCTATTGGGTTCGACAAGCGCCGAAGGCGCGCAGCACGAGCCGCATAGCGGCGAGAGGGCCGCAGGCCCGGTAATCCATTCTTCATGGCCATTCGTTGTTGTCACTCCGAATCCGTCCCTGCCGCAACTGGCTTTAGTCTCCCTGACTCCAGGTACCTGCAATGTCCCAGGAATATCCGGGTACATGTTCTTCGAGGCCGCAGAGCCGCAACTTTCACTGGCCATCGAGCTTCTGAAGAAAAGTGGGTGTCGAGCCGTGTCAGCAAATTTTACGCCTCATCAGACATACTTCCCAATAACACCCATAATATACTGATAATTATAATAAATTAAGATTGGTATAACCATTGCTTTAAGTTCTGTATATTAAACATTCCTGATGTATTCAGAGGATCGGGTTATGCAGTTGAACTTCGGATGGAAAAGCAGTGCGGTGGATTACAGCAAACATCTTCTGCGGGGCGGACTCGTTTCAGGGCTGTTACTTGCCGGTGGATTCCAACAGGCCAGCGCTGACATCGGCAGAGTCTCGGAAGACTGGGGTGATGCCCCCGCCTCATTCGGGGTTCTGGCGGCTGACAATGGCGCGCGCCATACCATTCTCGATGAACTCCAGAACAAGCTCTTCCTCGGTCTCTCGGTCGACGCGGAGATGGATGGCCAGCCTTCGTCGAGCGCTGATGGAGATGATATTGCCGGTAGCGATGACGATGATGGCGTTGTTCTCGCATCGCCGCTGACGATCGGCCAGAGTGCGACCGCCGTGGTTTTCATGACCCGGGCCGGCGCAATAGAGGGCATTCTCAACGCCTGGATTGATTTCAACCTGGATGGGAGCTGGGACGATCCCGGTGAGCAGATCTTCACCGATCTGATCCTGACGGAGGGTCTCAATAATCTGCTTTTCTCGATTCCTGGCAGCGCCATGGAAGGGATCAGCTACGCAAGGTTCAGGCTCTCGTCCGTTTCGGGTGCACAGGCCACCGGCGTCGTCGACGACGGTAACGGTGGTGTCGATGTGGGTGAGGTCGAGGACTATCAGGTCAGAATCGCAGCCGCTGCGCAGATACCGGAACCGGCCACGTTGGCACTGCTGGGGCTGGGCCTGGCAGGTCTTGGTGCTGGCCGCCGCGCTGACCGGATAAGTATCTGAATCGATATCCTGTACGGTTCGGGGTACCCCGGTGCCCCGGATCGCAAGCTAATTCATGTTTGCGGGAAAAGCTGACTCTGTTTGATCGTGCAACCCACCAGGCCAAATTGCAGAGCTGCCGAAGTGATAGGTGCAGGCCCTCAAAGCTGCCTTGCAACCAGCTCTCCGAGCGTTTTCACCGCCTCGATGCGGGAGGCGGTCCAGGCGTCTGAATATGTCAGGCGGATGCTCGACTGGTACTTGCCGCTATTGGCCGAAAAGAGTTCGCCGGGCGAGATCAGGATTCCCTCCTCGCGCGCGTCCAGATAGAGCTGCAGCGCGCTGGCCCCGCGAGGAAGCTGGATCCAGGCCACGAATCCTCCCTGCGGTCGCGAAATGCGGGTCTCTCCGGGAAAGTACTGACCCACCAGATCGATCAGTCGGTCACGACGCTGGCGATAGCTCTCTCGCGCCAGTCGCAGATGGCGGTCATAGCCACCATGATCCAGCATCTCCGCCACCGCCAGTTGCGGCAGCCGGGAGATTGAGACGCTGTTGATGAATTTCTGGTATTCGATCTGCTCCTGATAGCGACCCGGAATGACCCAGCCGACGCCGAGCTGGGGTTCGAGGGTTTTGGAGGTCGACGAGCAGAGCAGCACCCGGCCGTGCCGGTCGAATGACTTGACAGCCGGCGGTCGGCGATCCTGATAGCCGAGTTCGCCGTAAATGTCATCCTCGATCATCGGCACGTCGTACTGCTCGATCAGACTCACCAGCTGCTGCTTGTGCTGACTGGGCATCAGCGCCCCCAGCGGATTGCTGTAGCTGGGTATGCTGAGCACCACTTTGATCGGCCACTGTTCGAACGCCAGCCTGAGCGCATCGATACTCATCCCCCGTTCGGCGTCGGAGGGGATTTCGATCGCCTTCAGGCCGTATGCCTCGATCTGCTGCAAAAGACCGTAGTAGCAGGGCGTCTCCACAGCGATGATGTCACCGGCGCTGGTCAACGCCCGCAAGCAGAGACCGATGGCGCTCTGACAGCCGGCAGTGGTGATGATCTCCTCGGGAGAACAGAGAATACCCGCGTCCAGCGCACGCCGCGCCACCTGCCGGCGCAGGGGTTCGCTGCCTTTCGGTGAGTCGTAGCCGATACCGAGAAACGGTGCGCTTCTAATCACCCTCGCAAAGATACGCTTGAGCTGGTGTATCACCGGGAAGTCGGTGCCGGGAAGCGCGGCGGCGAAGCTGATGAACTGCGGCGAACTGGAGTCGCGCATCACCTCCATCACCCGCTGAGGTGTGGCGACCTTGCGCGGCACCGAGGTTCGCTGGCTGATGGCAGGCGGTCTATGCTCGTGTACCGGTACGCGTCGGACGTAGTAGCCGGATTTCGGACGTACCTCGACCAACCCCTGATCCTCCAGGATGCCGTACGCGGTCAGTATCGTGGAGATGCTGACGGAACGTTTCCTGGAGAGCGATCGGACCGAGGGGAGTTTCTCCCCCGGCTTGAAGATGCCAGCCCGTATCTGTCCGATGATCTGGTTCGCGATCTTGCCGTAGAGTGTCGTTTCCATAGGGTTTCAGCATTACAGATTGAACGGAAAAGAGTGATAACAGAGCCGATTCTGAACATCTGTTATGCTCTGATATATAAAATTGTGAATCTGTAACGCTTCAATTGCAATCTATAAAATGTCGTTGACATTCCAGGAGAGATTGCAATGAACACACTTACCAGAGATTTCGGCGGGTTTGCCCCACAGGCGCTGCAGGAGGCTCTCGGCAGCGCTTATTACCCACGGTTGCGCGCGCTGGCGATCAGGCTGCAACAGCAGCTGTTGAGCTATTACCAGGTAGCGGTGCAACGCCGTGCGCTCGCCGAACTGAGCGATGAGCAGCTGGCGGACGTCGGTATTACCCGCTCGCAAGCACGTGAGGAGTCCGCCAAGCCTTTCTGGAGATGAGGAGTACCCGCACAGCTGGTTGGCGCGCATCGTCGCGGTGCTTGTGCGATTGGCAACCAGCCCGATATGCCGTTTCCCGATTCGACTCTCCCTGTCGCCGCACCTGTATTGGAGTCGCTGACAGAGTTGCTCGGCCTCTGCTTCGCGCGCCGTCAGGTCGGTGACGATAAAGCGTTGGTTGGCTTTGCTCCGCAGCTTAAGCTTTGACCATTTTTCTGTTAATGCCTACCGCACAAGCATACGCAGGAGAGAAGTAATTGATCTGTAGCCGGCGGTTCTCAACTAGCGCCGTTCGGGTTCGACTGACCGAAGTCCCCCTTTCGAACCCTATCCGTAGCATTGGATTGGTCACCGTTGCGGTAGCGGCGGCGACTGTTTCGTCGAGCTGCTAGGAGGGCTTCCCTTCAGCCGCGATCTCGTCGGGTAGATCGACATCGTGCAGGATACCGTCGCTGTCCACCGGCACCTCAACCACCTCGGCGGCGTGGATACGGAGTAGATTGCGGGCACCCATATCGCCCTCGAGCGCAAGAATATCGGAGAAGCGGGTTTGCGGCCACAACACGGGGTTGCCCCTTCTTCCGCGATAAGTAGGGACGCAGATCGAGCGTCCAGCGTTATCACTGAAAGCGGCGATCAGCGAGTTGAGAATATCGACCGTTACCTCCGGCATGTCTCCAAGCACTATCAGGACACCGTCGGTTTCCGCTGGCAGCGCTCGGAGGCCGGTTATGATCGAACTGCTCACTCCTTGCGTATGATCCTTGTTGTAGACGATCTGGATACCGGTTTCCTCGATGCTTCTTCCGACGCGCCGGGCATCGTGGCCGGTGACGCAGATGCGCACGAACAGCGGTGCCGCCGCCACCGTCTCCACGGCATGGCGCACGAGCGGCTTTCCGCGATAAGAGGCCAGGAGCTTGTTCACCGACCCGGCACGTCGTGAAGCGCCGCCAGCCAGTACGATCGTCGCCACATTGAACGCTTTCCCGGCAGTGACTGGAGCCGTCACTGCGATTCACCAGCAACCGTGCGCTCCCGTTCGTTTCCTTCTACGGGAACCCTGCCATGACGTGCCGCGACAATCTCGGCGAGAATCGATACGGCAATCTCACCTGGCGAGCGACCTCCGAGATCGAGCCCAACCGGGCCGTGCAGCCTCGCCAGGGCTTCCTCGGGGAATCCCTGGCTATGCAGCCGTTGCAGCCGACAGGCGTGAGTTCGGCGACTGCCCAGGCAGCCGATGTAGCAGGCGTCGGAGCGCAAGGCAGCGACAAGCGCCGGATCGTCGACAAGCGGATCGTGGCCCAAGGTCACCACAGCCGTATGTCGATCCGGGGCCAGATCGGCCATGGCTTCGCTGACCCTTCGGCTATCGACGCCGATTCCGGGCAACCTGGCATTGCGGGCAAATGCAGGGCGGGGATCGACCACTGCCGTTTCGAATCCCAGCTGCCTGGCCATTGGAACCAGGTACTCGGCAATATGCACCGCGCCAACTACGATCAGCCTCTGCGGCAGAGCGTGGACGACGAGCATGAAGTCTCGTTCATCCATCTCCATCCGCCGGCTCTGACCGGTCGATATCCCTCTCTCGAGTTGCTTGCGAAAGTCACTTTTAGGAGTGAGGTTACCGCTACCGTCTGACAGCAACCAATGCCCATTCGTCAAATCGACAAGGCGCGCGACAGGGCGAACCTCGCTCAGGGTGTCGACCAGATGACGGTCGGTCAGCGGTTCCGCGAAGAGAATGATGGTGCCGCCGCAGGAGAGGCGAACTTCGCGCGCTTGCGCGTCGCTCACGCCGTAGCTCAGTTTGCGCGGCAAACCCGTATCCATGATGTCCAGCATCTCTGAAACCAGAAAGCTCTCGATGCAGCCGGCGGAAACGGAGCCGGCAAACTCGGCTCGCTCGTTAACCGCGATCTGGCTGCCAACGGGGCGGGGGGCGGAGCCCCAGGTCTCGACGACTGTCGCCAATGCCACGCGCAAGCCAGACGCCATCCAGTCGCGTGCGGCCTCCAGCGGTTGCCGCGAGGTTTCGAAATCCGCGCTGGAGGTTTGCATCAATCTGTGTCGACCAGGTTAACTCGAGAGCGAGTATTATGCTTAATAACGAACGAATGGAGAAACCGGTTGAAGATCGTCGGGGTGTCGTCTTGAGTCCGAGAGCCGGGTGGACCCTGCTCGCTACCGCGGTAGTGTTGTGGGGCGTCAACTGGCCGGTGATGAAGATCGGCCTCGATTATATCGGCCCGTTGTGGTTCGCCGCCATCCGCGTGATCATCGGCGCACTGGTACTCTTCGTGTTTCTCGGCCTGTGGCAGCGCATCACCTTCCCGGGGCGCAGCGATCTGCCAGTGGTACTTTCTGTCGGTGTGGTTCAGGTCGGCATCTGCATGGCCCTGCTGCACTCATCCCTGCTATACCTGGAAGCCGGCCGAGCCGCGGTACTGGCCTATACGATCCCGATCTGGACTGCGCCGCTGGCCGCGCTTTTTTTACGCGAAGCGCTGCGCCCGCGAAAATTGGCGGGGATTTTTCTCGGCGTGAGCGGCGTCGCGGCGCTGTTCCATACCCAGCTTGTCGGCTGGCAGTGGCAGGATCTGCATCCCGGGCAGGCACTGCCATTGCTTTCGGCCGTTTGCTGGGCAGCGGTGATTGTGCATATACGCGGGCATGGCTGGACGCAACCACACCTCTCGCTGCTTCCCTGGCAGCTGGCAATCGGTGCGCTGTTGCTCTCGTCAGCGGCGTTTTATGTCGAGGGAGTGCCAAGCGTTCCTGCGCAACCGGTGTTGATCGCGGCACTGCTCTATAACGGCCTGCTGGGAACGGCGTTGGCGTTCTGGGCCTACATCGGTGCCGCACGTATCCTTCCCGCCGGTTCCACCTCATTGGGCTCACTGGCAATACCGGTTGTTGGTCTGCTCTCCGCCAGCCTGCTGCTGAACGAGGCGATGACCCTTTGGGTCCTGTCGGGTATGGCGCTGATCGGCGCGGGCATTCTGCTTTCGACGGCGGTCGGCGATTAATGAACCGTCGGGCAATCGAAACAATGAAAAGCAGATAATTTAACATTGTTAAATTTAATTTGATTATTGCAAAAACAAAAAGAGTACTTTAGGCTTCGGAGGAACGATCATTGGCCCATCCGGAGCCTTGACGAATGCCCTACAGACCGAGAAAGTCCGCCGCTCAGCAGTTCCCGAAAGCAACGGAAAAGCCGCAGCGCAGGAAGATACAGTCGGTCGAGCGTGCATTGGAGATACTGGAGGTTCTCGCCCGGTCGCGCGGCGAGGTAAGGCTCAACGATATCGCCCGGGTGCTGAATCTGAGCGCCAGCACCTGTCATCACCTGATCAGCACACTGGTACAGCACGGTTATGCCGCTCAGTCCGTCAGCAGTCGGAGCTATTTTCTCGGCAACAAGATTCTCGAGCTGAGTGGTTCGCGCATGCGGCAGTTCAACTTGACGGACCAGGTTATCGGCAATCTACGCGAACTCAACGAACGCACCGGGGAGACGGTCCACCTCGCCGTGTTGCAGGGTACCGAGTTGGTCACCCTCGCAGTGCTCGATTCCCGCCATCCGGTCCGCGTCGTTTCGGGTACAACCAGCAAATCGAATGCGATTCATGCCACCGCTACCGGAAAAGCTATCCTCGCCTGGCTGCCCGAAGTGGAGATGGACCGTATCCTCGGGCTGATCGGGCAGGTTCGATTCACCCCGAACACGCTGACTGATCGCGATGCGCTGATCGAGGAGTTGCGTCACGTACGCCGCAACCAGGTCGCTCACGATCGCGAGGAGTACCAACCCGGAGTTCATTGTATCGGCGCCGCCATTCGCAACCACACGGGCGCGGTAATCGGCGCGTTCAGTTGTTCCATGCCGACCATGCGCGCCTCCGATCACCACCTTGGCGCGGTGGAGAGGGCGGTGAAAACAACCGCCCGCTCGATCTCGGTGGTCCTCGGAAGCGCCGACAGCAGTTATGCACAGCATCGAGATACCGACCCTATACAGAGAGAGAATCCTACCCATGCCCATGCCGGATAGCGTTAAGACAAGTCCCGATTTTCCCATTCCCGAACAGCAGAAAGCCTGGATTCTGGGTGATCCCGGCGAGCTGAGCAAAACCACGAAACCGGTACCAGTACCAGGGCGTGCCGAAGTACTCGTGCGCATTGATGCGATCGCGGTTTGCGGTACCGATCTGGAGATAATCTACAAGGGACCTCCGGCACTGATCCAGGGAAAGCAACCGTTCAACATGAATTTCACTCCCGGTCACGAGTACATGGGCACGGTGGTGGCGCTCGGTCCCGGCGTGGACGAGTACCGGATCGGCGACCGGGTCACGGTCGAGGTCCATGCGGGGTGCGGTCAGTGCAAACGTTGCCGCGAAGGCATGTACACATCCTGCCACAACTACGGCCTGAACTACGGCGATGTGGATAAAGGGCATCGAGCCAACGGATTCACCACCGACGGCGGTTTCTGCGAATACGCGGTCAACAACATCAACACGCTGATTCACGTGCCCGACGAGATGAGCGACGAGGAAGCGACGCTGGTGGTGACCGCGGGTACTTCGATGTATGGCTTGACCGAACTCGGCGGCCTGGTGGCGGGAGAGAGCGTCTGCGTGATCGGTCCCGGTCCTATCGGCTTGCTGGGCGTGGCGGTCGCCAAAGCGCTGGGCGCGCAACCCGTTATCCTTACCGGTACCCGCGACAACCGGCTGGAGATCGGCAGGCGGCTTGGCGCCGACCACGTGGTCAACGTGCGCAAGGAGGATGCCATAGAGGCGGTACGTCGCTACACCGAGGGTAAGGGCGTCGACTACGTGCTCGAATGCTCCGGCGGAAAAAGCGGTCTCAACGACGCCGCAAAAATGGTCAACCGGGGGGGGAAGATCTGCCTGGAAGCTTTTCCGGGAGAGCCGGTACCGGTCGATGTCGCCCACCTGGTCCGAAACAACATCTATGTTTATGCCATCCGTGGTGAGGGCAAGAGCGGTACCCACCGCGCCGCGGCCTTCATGGAGCAGAAGCGTTTCGATGCCACGCTGATCCACACCCATACCTTCTCCATGGATGAACTGCCCGAAGCCATCCGATATGCCAAGGACCGCATCGACGATGCCATCAAGGTGGTGGTCAAGAACGGGTCTGCGGTAGCCGCGCGTTTGGCGGCGGTGGGGTAGGGGTTCAGTCAGCATGTTGACCTGCGACGACTACCGACTGCCCAGATCGCTGAAAAGCGCGCTAGAGGCTTGGAGCAAAGCCCCGGAGGGGAGCCGACTGGTCGCGGGTGCGACAGATACCCTGCCCTGGGCCAGGCAGGGCAGAGCCGGCGATATCGTTGGTGACGTTCACGTACCGTTGCTGGTCGACGTTACCGAGGTGTCCGCTCTCGACAGTTACCGGCTGCAGGATGATGGCCGTATCCGCTTGGGCGCGAATCTCGTCTTCCAGCAGTTCCTGGAGGACGAGAACCTGGCCCGCTATCTGCCGCATATGCCGCCCTGCGCCCTGTGGTTCGCTGACGATCAGATTCGCCGTCAGGCAACCATCGCGGGCAATATCGTCAACGCCTCGCCGGCCGCGGACGGCATACCGCCGCTGGTGGCGTTGAACGCGGAGGTCGAGATTGCCTCGCTGCACGACCAGGAAGTCGTCCATCGCAACCTGCCACTGGTCGAATTCGTCACCGGTCCGGGACGCACCCAGCTGCAACCCGGCGAAATAGTCACCGCCGTTACCTGTGATACCGCGCTCGGTTACGGGGGCGCTTTCGAGAAAGTGGGCCACAGGCGCTCGCTCGTAATATCGATCGTTTGCACCAGCTGCTGCCTGAAGCCTTCGCAAGACCACAAGGTATTCGACGATGTGCGGCTTGCGCTGGGCGGAGTGGGCCCGGTACCGATGCGCCTCGACGATGTCGAAACGTTTCTGCGCGGCCAAACGATCTCTCCGCAGGTGATTGCGGCAGCTTCTGAAATACCGCTCGACCGAGTGGCATCGCGGACCCGGCGAGAGTACCGCCGCGACGTTATTCGGGGGTTCGTCGATCGTTCCATCCGAGATGCCCTGGCCCGTTGCGGGATCTCCCTGCCGCCCACTCATCGCCCCGCCTAGAGGATCAGAGCATGAACGAACTTCAGATCGAATTCACTCTGAACGGGCGCCGCATCAAACGCCTGGTCAAGCCCTACTGGAGACTGCTCGATCTGCTGCGTGAAGAGCTGCATTTCACGGGTACCAAGGAGGGATGCGGCGCCGGCGAGTGCGGCACCTGCTCGGTATTCGTCGACGGCGCACTGATCAAGTCCTGCCTGATGCCTGTTGCCAAGATTGCCGGCACCGAAATACAGACCGTCGAGGGGTTGGCGCGACGGGACGCTCCCAGCCTGTTGCAGCGCGCGTTCCACAAGACCGGCGCAAGCCAGTGCGGTTACTGCATACCCGGCATGGTGATGGCCGCTACCGCCGCTCTCAGGGCCAATGCCGAAGCAGACCGCGACGAGATAAAGGAGCGCCTTGGCGGCAATATCTGCCGTTGTACCGGATATCAGAAGATAATCGACGCCGTGGAGCTGGCGCGCGACGTGATCAACGGTGCCATGCCTGAAGCGGCACTGGAGGAGGAGGCAAGCGACAGTTTTATCGGCGCCGACGTGCGACGCATCGATGCTCCCGGTAAGGTGACGGGGGCGCTACGCTATGCGGGCGACATGACGCTTCCCGACATGCTGCAGATGCAGGTGCTGCGCAGCACCCGGGCCCACGCCCGCATCCTCTCGATCGATACCAGCGCCGCGGCGGCACTGCCGGGTGTGGAAGGGGTCATCACCTGCGACGACGTTCCGGGAAAGGATGGATTCGGCGTATTCGTCCATGATCAACCGGTCATGGCGCGCGGCAAGGTCAGGTATGTGGGTGAGGCGATCGCCGCGGTGGCGGCCGAGGATCTGGAGACCGCCAAGGAGGCGGTGCGCCGCATAGTAGTGGAATACGAAGATTTGCCTGCGGTGTTCGACCCGGAGGAGGCTCTGGCCGCCGGCGCGCCCGTGCTGCACGACTACGCCCCGGACAACCTGGTCAAACACATCCCCATTCACAAGGGGAACGTCGACGATGGATTCGGCCTCGCGGATATCATCGTTGAGAATAGCTACACGACCCAGCAGGTCGAGCACGCCTACCTCGAACCCGAGGCGGGGCTGGCATACGTGGATGCGGACGGAGTCGTGACGATACTGGCACCGGACCAGAATATCACCCACCACCGTCATATGCTCTCCGACATCCTCGCGTTGCCGATCAACAGGATCCGTTTGATCATGAGCCCCGTGGGCGGTGGGTTCGGCGGCAAGGAGGACATGATCTATCAGGGCATGCTGGCGCTGATGGCAATGAAAACTCTCAGGCCGGTGCGGCTTGTCTTTACCCGGGAGGAGTCGATTACCGTCTCCGCCAAGCGGCACCCGGCACGGATCAACTATAAAATGGGTCTGCGGCGCGACGGCCGCATCGTCGCGACCGAAATACGGGCCGTATGCGACGGCGGCGCCTATGGCTTCTCGACCGAGGGAGTCATGCGCAAAATGGCCATACTCGGCCCCGGACCTTACGATATCCCAAACGTCAAGGTGGATACCTACGGTGTCTACACCAACAATACCCCCAGTGGTGCATTCCGCACCTTTGGCGCGATGCAGAGCCAGTTCGCGACCGAATCGCATCTCGACCTCTGTGCCGAAAAGCTGGGTATGGATCCGTTCGATCTGAGAAAGATCAATGCGATGCGGGCGGGTTCCACCACGCATACGCAACAATCGCTGGAGCGTGCCAGTCTGTTGCAGGCGTTCGATGCGGCGATCGCGGCTTCCAGCTGGGAGGCCGGTCCGCCGACGGTGCGTGGGTCGAATCGCACCGATCTTGGCGGCGAGGGTACACGCCGATCCTGCCGTCTCGACTCTCGCCTGCGCGTCGAGGCCGGCAAGCCCGACGGAACCCGTGTGCGCGGCCGCGGTATGGCTGGATCCTGGTACGGTATTGCACGCACTGCCGCAATGGATCGCGCAGGTGCCTGGGTGGAGCTGGACGATGGTGGTACCGCCAAGGTCATCACCGGTGTGACCGAGATCGGCGAAGGAATACTGACGGTGCTTGCGCAGGTGGCAGCGGAAGAACTGGGCCTCACGCCTGCTGATATTACGCTTGGCGACAACGATACCGCCCGCGCTCCCGAAGCCGCCCATGCCGGCGCCACACGTCAGACCTACATGATCGCCAACGCGGTTGCGCTTGCCGCACGCGATGCGCGGAGCAAATTCGATCGGGAGATGGCCGAACACTGGGGCGTTGCGCAGGATCGGATCAAGGCGGCCAACGGTACGATATGGGTGCAGGGAAGCAATCTGCGCATGTCTATGGCTGAAGCGGTGGCCTTGTGTAAAACGCAGCGCGGTTACGTTCCGGTGGGTTCGGCCAGCTACACCGCGCACCACACGGGACTCGATCCGGTAACCGGAGCAGGCAAGCCCTGGCAAGCCTATGTGTTCGGTTGCCAGGTGGCCGAAGTCGAGGTCGATACGGTTACCGGAGAGGTGCAGGTGTTGGGCATCTGGGCGGCTCACGATGTAGGCCGGGCCGTTAACCCGCGCGGCGTGGAGGGACAGATCGAGGGGGCGGTGGTGCAGGGTCTGGGCCAGGCCCTGATGGAAGAGTACAAAACGGTCGACGGTCACAGTTCCACCGACAGTTTCGCGAAATATATTCTCCCCACCTCGCTCGATGTGCCGCAGATCAACTCGATCATCATCGAGGATCCGGATCCATTGAGTCCGCTCGGTGCCAAAGGCATAGGTGAACCTGCGTTGGTTCCCACGGTGCCGGCAATCATCAATGCGATCTACGATGCCGTCGGTATACGCATCAACAGCCTGCCGGCGACACCGGAAAAAGTTCTGGAAGCGTTGAGGGCGAAACGGAAGCGCATGTCGTCCAGCGAGGCCGCGTAGTGGAGACGGCCAGGATTGATTCGGAGAGTGAAAAATACAAATCGACAGAGGAGTATGCAAAACATGAAAAAAACCGGAAACACCGTCCGTAAACAGTTCGGCCTGGCGGCTGCGGCGATATCACTGGCTTTGTTCGGCAGTGCGGCCGTTGCCGAATTTCCCGACAAGCCGATCCAGTTCATTATTCCGTTCGGCGCTGGTGGCAGCGCCGACATCGAGGGTAGGCTGCTGGCGGATGAGATGGGCAAGGTACTTGGAGTGACCGTGGT
>JAGRGU010000008.1:17898-33756 GCA_020445335.1 Gammaproteobacteria bacterium | reverse complement strand
GCCTGGTGCCACCTGCGCGACGACCTGCGCACCTTCGCGCTCGACAGCATCAGAAAGGCGCGCATGCTCGAAACCGAGGCGCGCGAACTTCCCGAAGCGCTGCTGCGCGACTTCAGCCAGGGCGCCTACGGCATCTTCGCCGGCGGCGGCGAACAGACCGCCGTGCTACTGTTCCAGCCCGAACGCGCGCGCTGGGTCTCCGCCGAACGCTGGCACCCGCAGCAACAGAGCCGCTGGCTCGACGATGGCCGCTACGAGCTGAAGATCCCCTACAGCCAGACCCCCGAGCTGGTCATGGACATACTCAAGTACGGGCCGGATGTCGAGGTGGTCGCGCCCAAGGCACTGCGCGCAGAAGTGGCTGGACGGCTCAAGCGGGCGGCCGGGCTCTACTGAACCCGCCAGGCGGTACAGACTCACCGATTGAGCCTGTGGCTTGAGACATTTGGGATATCAGCCGATTCCTCCCCGTCATGGTCGAAGCCCCCTGGGATAGCATGCTCGATCCCGGGCTCCAGACTATCTATGTCGAGATTTCGGGTGTACGGAACAATGGGGATTTGGCGCCCGCAGCAGCGGGAGAAGCGGTAGGTGGCGAGTTGCATGGCACACGGCTGTTTGCCGACCAGGGGCAGTACGGGTGATCCCTGAGTTCCAGGCAGAGCGGTACAACCGGTTTCAGAGCGCGGACTTCACACGTATCGCGAGCTGATCGGACGCGGTGTAGCTCACCTTCTTCATCGACCTGTTCGTCCTTGGTAGAAACGAAGCGTTTACCGAAGCTGACGGCGTTGTTCGCGGTGGGAACCGTCTGGCTCCCGAAGCTGGCAGGGTTGGGAGAAAGTGGCAGGGAAGGTCGTCATCCTGTGGCCCTGTCCCGAATTCTCTGCCACTCTTGCTCGGTCGGGCGGTCTTTGGAGCGGACAGAGGTACTCCAGTTGGAATCGGTGACTTTGAATTTGCCGACCATGCTCTGCAACTTGTCGCTGAGTTTGTTCATGTCGTCACTGAAATCGAGATTCTCATCAAGATGCGCCAGTGAGCTGTTGAAGTCGGACTGCATGGCCGTGATACTCTCCGAGACCCCGTTGAAGTGATCATTCTGGTGCCGTGTTTCACGCGCGATACCTGCCGCCTGTAGATCGATCTCCGCCATCACCCCGGCCAGTTGATCGATAATACTCGCACTCTTGTTGACCTGATCGACGCTATGTTGGCTGGAGGCTATACCCTGTTCCATGGCGCTCGATGCCTGTTTCGTTCCATTTTGAATCGAATGGATCATCGATTGCACTTCCAGGGTCGATTCCTTGGTGCGGTTTGCAAGCGTGCGTACCTCATCGGCCACGACGGCAAACCCCCGGCCCGCTTCGCCGGCCCGGGCCGCCTCGATTGCGGCGTTCAATGCCAGCAGGTTGGTCTGTTCAGAAATCGAGTTGATCACATCGATGATTGATTCGATCTGCTCGCTGTCCTTGCGCAAATGATTCAAAGCATCACTGGTGAGTCCGATCTCACGCGCCAGCCGATCCATACTCTGGATCGCATCCTGTGCCGCATGTCGTCCCATATCGAGAGTATCGACGCTCTGTTTTACCGATCCGGAGATCTGTTGAACGATCCTCGAAACTTCATCGGCGGAGGCTCTGGTCTTCTCCATGAACTTGGCAACATGCTGGCTATCCTCCCGCTGACCAAGGGCGGCTTGCTCGAGATTATGGTTGGTATTGGCAAGTTCCTTGGCCATTGGAATCAGACGAACCACAGATTTCGTCACCTGCGACACCATATCGTCGGTACGGGCGATAAAGGCATTGAAGGCTTTTGCCAGGTGCGAGAGTTCATGCTGGCCGTCATCAACCAGACGCTGCGTAAGATCACCCTCACCCTGTGAAAGATCTCTGGCCATCGTCAAGACCGCCTGTACTGGCTTGAGGATGAATTGATGGATGCCAAACAAGGCGCCCAGTAACAGCAACAGGTACATGGCCGCAAATATCAGATTGATCTTGTTCGACTCATCAGCTTCGGCAAGCTGTATGGCGAACTGTTCAGTAGCATTGCGATTGATTTTTTCAGCGAGTTCATCTATTCGGCCATATATGGCAGCAGCTGTTATATCGAACTCGCCCATAATCTTGTTACCGGCTGGCGCCCCCCCATCGATATAGGCCTGTGCCATCTTCCGTCCGGTTGCATAATAGGCTTCCATAACAGGCAGCAGTGATTGATATTCGATATTGGAGCCGCCGTCGATGCGCTGGAGCGTACCAAGCGACGAGCGGAACAACTCCGCACTCTTAGCGGCTTCGTCAAAACCGTCATCCAGCCCATCCTGGCCTCGCGTGGCACTGATGTCGGTCAACCACTGCTGAATCTGTATGACCGCCACCTGCATCTGGTGCAGATTGTCGATAATTTTGGTCTGGGTATCGCTGAGAAAGAGTGCCTGACTTCTGATATGTCCGGTTTGTATATGCTGAACTGCAACCTGACACAGCAGAGCTACTCCAAATATCCCTACAAATAAGTACGATTTGA
This sequence comes from Gammaproteobacteria bacterium, assembly GCA_020445335.1. Classification (GTDB taxonomy): domain Bacteria; phylum Pseudomonadota; class Gammaproteobacteria; order Chromatiales; family Chromatiaceae; genus HKST-UBA178. Next base: position 31,215 of record JAGRGU010000008.1, on the reverse strand, counting down.
ATCGTATGGTGGCAAACATCTGCTAATCCCTGTTGATTTGAAACAAGCCGCAGCAACTCAGCGCAAGAGAAGTAAATTATTGCTGTTATCGTCCTTCTCAACCTTGTCTTGAGCACAGGGAGTGGAGGACGCCTGGGTTCATGCAAATACTCACGCAGGATACGACTGCCTTACGCTGCACGGTTTTTCAACTCAGATTTCAGGCAACCACGGTATCAGCCGCATGGTGTGGGTCGAATCTTATACCCCGTGGGCAGCACCGCCCGTCACAGATAGATCGCCAGCTCGCGCGCATGGCGCTCGCGATCGCTGTCGGCGATCGCCTCCACGGCGGCGATCAGCGCCACATACTCCGGCGGAAGTCCGTTCTCCTGCGCGCCCAGCAAGACGTGCCGCTTGTACCAGTCAAAGGGCTTCAGGCAGGGGTCGAGCTCAATGGCCTGATAGCTGAAGGCGCGCACCAACCCGCCCGTCGGGTCGGCCAGCCGCACCTCAACCTCGCGGTAGCCGACCCCCAACCCCTCGGCGCGGTCCAGGTCCGGCTTGTCGCGCGGATCGATGTCGAAAAGCACGCCGATGGCGCTTTTCAAACTATCTTCGGCAGGGTGGATATCGCACTTGGCAGAACCGTCCCCGCCACGCTTGTGAAAACGCAGCTCGTGCCCCTGCAGCGTCGCCACCGAACACGGCCGCGCCGAGGGTACCCGCAGCCGCAGCCGACGGATGGACATATTGGAGCCGTAGGCAAAATAGTGCATTCCGCCCTCCGCGGTTACGCTGCCGTTGACGACGAGTATAATTGCCGCTTCCCCAGGATCCCAAGGAGCATCCATGCGATACGCCAGACTCGGCCACAGCAACCTCTCCGTCTCCCGCGTCTGCCTCGGCACCATGACCTGGGGCCGGCAGAACAACCAGCAGGATGCCAATGAGCAGATCGCCTACGCGCTCGACCAGGGCATCAACTTCATCGATACCGCGGAGATGTACGCGGTGCCGCCGACCGCCGAGACCTACGGCACCACCGAGACTATCATCGGCAACTGGCTCGCGGCCAACCCCGCGCGCCGCGACGAGTTCATCCTCGCCACCAAGATCGCCGGCAACGGCCTGCGCTGGATCCGCAACGGCGGCGACATCACCGGCGAAGCGGTACTGAGCGCCGTGGAGCGTTCGCTGGCGCGGCTCAAGACCGACTATATCGACCTTTACCAGCTGCATTGGCCCAACCGTACTTCGCCCCACTTCGGCAAGCACCATCCGGGGCAGATCCGCTTCAGCGAGGTCGACGCGCAAGCGCACTCGGCGGGGATGCTGGAGATACTGCAGGCACTCGACGAGTGCGTTAAGCAGGGCCGGATCCGCCACTTCGGGCTCTCCGACGACACTCCCTGGGGGATAAACGAATATATCCGCCTGAGCGAACGGCACGGCCTGACCCGCGTCACCTCGATCCAGAACGAGTTCAACCTGCTGCACACCAAGGACTGGCCCTTCCTGATCGAGAACTGCGTACACACGGAGGTCGCCTACCTGCCCTGGTCGCCGCTGGCCTCGGGCGTGCTGAGCGGCAAATACATCGACGGCGCCCGCCCGGCGGGCAGCCGCTGGAGCATCGGTACGCGCCAGGGGCTGTTCCGCGACACCGTCGCCACCAACGAAGCGGTCAAGGCCTACGCGGAGCTGGCCGGCCGCCACGATCTGACCCCCGCCCAGTTGTCTCTCGCCTGGGTGGATCAGGTGGACGGCGTCACCTCCACCATCATCGGCGCCACTTCGATGGCGCAGCTGAAGGAAGATATGGCCGCCTTCGAGCAGCCGCTCGAGGCCGGGCTGGTCGAGCAGATCGAGCAGATACGCCGGCTCTACCCGGCGCCATTCTGAAACCAGCAACGGCACAGGCGGGGCGCCCGCTCGGCGCTTCCGATCTATACTCTTGGCTGCGGGCGCGACGACAGGAGCGGCGATGAACGGAAATGGCAGCGGCAGCACCGGGCGCTTCTCCCTGCCCCGGCCAGGGGCACTCCTGGATCTTTTTTTCGGCTACGACTTCTTCATCTCCTACGCGCACGACGACGGCGGCGGCTACCCAGAGGCGCTGCGCGAACAGCTGATAGCGTTGGGTTTCAAGGTCTTTCTCGACCGCCACGAATACACCGCCGGTGAAGCGCTGCACGCCGCCACGCGACGACGCATCGCCATGAGCCGCAAGCTGATCGTGGTGGTGCGACCCGCGGCACTGAACTCGGAATGGGTGGCGAGGGAGGTCGAGGTCTCGCTGGCTGCGGGCAAAACGCCGCTGGCGATCGACATCAACGACACTCTGGCACAGAGCCCGCCGCAGCAGCCGTTGGCGAAACTGCTGCAGGAGCGGATCTACATCAGCGAGTTTAAAGAGGAGCCCGACGGCCCTCCGCAGGATGCGACGCTGCAGGCGCTGGTGCGCAGCTTCACCGCCACCCGACTGGAGACCCTGCGCCTGCGCGGCGCGGCCTTCGGCGCGCTGCTCTTCGCCGTGCTCTTCATCAGCGCCAGCGGCCTGTACCTGGTGGCGGAACAGCGCGCCGCGCAGATCGAGCGCACCTGTATCACCATCGTCAGCGAACTGGAGCGCGGCTGGAGCCTGATCGACAGCTTCCGCACCACCCAGTTCGGCAAGCTGATCGCTGCGGTCACCGAAGATCTGGCCAACCTACCCCGGCCGTCGCGCTTCGACTGCAGCGATCCCTCCTGACGGTTGGCCGGGCCGGTGCCGCCCATGCCGCTCAGAGCTCGATCAGCACTTCGGCATTGCCGCGCAGCAGCACCCCTGCCCGCACCGCATCCGGCTGCAGACTCAGCCACTGCAGATCGGCCTGGACCCCGCTGAGGCGCAAGGTGCCGATGCCGGACAGCGGCAGATCGCGCGCGCGCTGAAAATGGGCGACCAGTGCGGCGAAGCGCTGAACCTCGTCGCGCAGCCGATCGACCGCCTCGTTACCGGCGGAGCGGATCCCCGGGTTGGCGCCCAACCAGGCGACGATCTCGGCCAGCACCCCTTCGATCGCCCCCTCCATCGGCAGAATCCGGGCGGGTGGCTCCGCCTGCTCGGCGCGTAGCCAGACCACCGTTTCGCTGTGCTGATCCTGATAGCGCTCCAGTACCGCGGTACCCGGGTGGTCCGCCAGCGGCGCGAAACGGTAGGCGGGCTGCGACAATGGCGCCAGCGCCCCGCTGTCCCCGCCTCCATCCGCGCGCGGGATCAACAGCTCGAAGCCGAGCTGAAAACCGTCGCTGTACGCTTTGGCCAGCGCCCGCGGCAACTGCTGATGCACGGCGCTCTCGCCGAAGCGGAATCGCGAGCGCAGCCGCACGCTGCCCTGCAGACGCAATCCCGCCGCCTGCAGCGACAACGCTGAAAGCTCCAAGCCGTCGATGGCGGTATCCAGATAGAGCCCCGTCGCCACCCACAGCGGACGCGACAGCCGCTGTTTCAGCCGTTCGCTCAACGCCGTCCCCTGCAGCAGCGCGGCGATGGCACCGTTCAGCGGCGCGGCCATCGCCCGCAGGTGGCGGTTGGCGCCGTCGCTCATCAGCGGCACCACATCCACCCGATACTCGGTATCCTGGGTAAAGATATTGCGCAGATGGCCAAGCAGGTTGCGCTGGAAGGCGCACCCATAGCTGCGCGGAATCGTCAGGCCTGTCTGTACGCCTCCGAGCTTAAGCGCCTGCGCTTCTATCGATAGATCCAGCGACAGATCTATGCTGCTCCACACCGCGGCACAGCCCTGCTTGGCGTAGATCTTCTCCGCGCCCTTGCGCAGGCTGAAGCTCGGCCGCAGCTGCAGCGGCATCGTCAGCGTCGCGCGCAGCCGGCCGTTGGCCAGCGGGCGCAGACCGATCGCCGCGCGTGCCGCATCAGCGTGCCAGCCCAGCTCGTAAGCGACCGCACCGTCGTAGAGGTTGCCACTGACGCTGCCGTCGAGCTGCTGCCCGGCGAGAGCCTGCTTCATCGCCAGCTGCAGACGCGCCTGCGGCACCACCAGGCTGAACGGCAGCCGGGATCCGGGCAGCGCCGCGGCGGCCGGCTGCAGCTGCAACAGTGCCGGCAACAGCAGCCAACATAATCTGAACACGTGCGACATAGCGACAAGTGTAGACGCAGATCGCGGCCAACCGCATGCTAGTATCACGCCATGCAGATCGAGCTGATCAGTGTCGGCAACCGCATGCCCGACTGGGTACAACAGGGATACCGCGAATACGCGCGCCGTATCTCCGGCGAGTGCACGCTGCAGCTGGTCGAGATTGCGCCGGGCAGGCGTGGCAAGCGAGCCGACATCGCGCGTGCGCTCGAGGAGGAGGGGGAACGCATGCTCAGGGCGATCCCGCGCGACTGTCTGGTGATCGCGCTGGAGGTCGGTGGCAAACGCTGGAGCACCGAACAGCTGGCGACGCAGATGTCGCACTGGATGGCTGCCGGGCGCGGCGTGGCACTGTTGGTCGGCGGCCCCGACGGGCTGGCCGAGAGCTGCCGCCAGCGTGCCGACCTGCACTGGTCGCTGTCGCCACTGACGCTGCCCCATCCGCTGGTGCGGGTGGTGCTTGCCGAGCAGCTCTACCGGGCGCTGAGCCTGCTGCGCAACCACCCATACCATCGTGCCTGAATCGCGACCCGGGCACTGTCAATCGCCCCCCCGCTGGTGTAGGGTTGGGCGCAGTGGCGAACCGCTGGACACCGACCTATGCAGTCCCAGATCTATCTGGCATCCCGCTCCCCCCGCAGGGCCGAACTGCTGACGCAGATCGGCGTCGACTTCAGCCCGATCGACGTCGACGTGGACGAGCGCGTGCTGGCCGCTGAACCGCCGCGCAGCTACGTGGTGCGCATCGCGCGGGAGAAGGCGGCAGCCGCTGCCGCGGCGCGACCGGCGGACGATCCCCGGCCGATACTGGCCGCCGACACTGCGGTGGTGGTCGACGAGCGGGTTCTGGGCAAACCGGCCGATCGGGCGCAGGCGCTGGCGATGATGGCGCTGCTCTCCGGCCGCAGCCATCTGGTGCTGACCGCGGTCACACTGCTTTCGCCCGCCGGCGGCGCCAGCCGACTCAGTGCCAGCCGACTCAGCGTCAGCCGCGTGACGATGCGGCCGATCGGCGATGCCGAGGCGGCAGCGTATTGGGCCAGCGGCGAGCCCGCGGACAAGGCCGGCGGCTACGCCATACAGGGGCGCGGCGCGCTCTTCGTCAGCCATCTCGACGGTAGCTATTCCGGCGTCATGGGTCTTCCGCTGTTCGAAACGGCGGAACTGCTGACAGCCGCCGGCATCCAATTTTAAGAGCGCCAGCAGAGAACCGACAAGGCATGAGCGAAGAGATCCTGATCAACGTCACCCCGCCCGAGACGCGCGTCGCGGTGATCGAGAACGGCACCGCGCAGGAGATCATCATCGAACGCAGCGCGCGGCGCGGCCTGGTCGGAAACATCTATAAAGGGAAGATCTGCCGCGTACTGCCAGGCATGCAGGCCGCCTTCGTCGAGATCGGCCTCGAGCGGGCCGCATTCCTCCACGCATCTGACATCGGTTACGGCGCACGCGGCGAAAACGGCCAGCACGGCAACATCACCGACCTGGTGCGTGAAGGGGGCGAGATCATCGTCCAGGTGGTCAAGGATCCGCTCGGCACCAAGGGCGCCAGACTCACCACCAACCTTTCGATCCCCTCGCGTTATCTGGTGCTGATGCCGTCGCTGAACAGCGCCGGCGTATCGCAGAAGATAGAGAACCTGGAGGAGCGCACCCGCCTGCGTTCGGTGATCGACGACTTCATCGCCACCAGCGGCTGCCCCAGCGGCTTCATCGCGCGCACCGCCGCAGAGGGGGTCAGCGACGAGACGCTGCGCATGGACATGCGCTTTCTCTCCCGTCTGTGGGGCGACATCGAGGAGTCGCGGCGCAGCGCACCGCCGCGCAGCCTGATCCACGAGGATCTGCCGCTGCTGCTGCGCGCGCTGCGCGATCTGGTGACGCCGGAGGTCGAACGGATCCGCATCGACTCCCGCCGCAGCAGCGAGAAGGCGCGCAGTTTCGCCAGCAAGCTGATCCCCGATCTCGACGTTCAGATCGAGTACTACACTGGCGCGCGACCGCTGTTCGATCTCTACAGTGTCGAGGATGAGATCGAGAAAGCGTTGCAGCGCAAGGTCGAGCTGAAATCGGGCGGCCATCTGGTAATCGACCAGACCGAGGCGATGACCACGATCGATATCAATACCGGTGCCTTCGTCGGCCACCGGAATCTCGAAGAGACCATTTTCAAGACCAACATGGAGGCGGCCCAGGCGATCTGCCGCCAGCTTCGACTGCGCAATCTCGGCGGCATCATCATCATCGATTTCATCGACATGTCCGACGGCGAGCACAAGCGCCAGGTGATACGCGCGCTGGAGAAGTGCCTCGCGCGCGATCATGCCAAGACCCAGATCACCGAGGTCTCCGCGCTCGGGCTGGTGGAGATGACCCGCAAGCGCACCCGAGAATCGCTCGAGCACGTACTCTGCGAACCCTGCCCCTGTTGCAACGGCCGCGGTTCGCTGAAGACCGCCGAGACCAGCTGCTACGAGATTTTCCGCGAGATCCTGCGGGAAGCACGCCAGTTCGACGTCGAATCTCTGCTGGTGCTCGCCTCGCAGGAGGTGATCGACCGGCTGCTGGACGAGGAGTCCGCCAACCTGGCCGAGCTGGAGGCGTTCATCGGCAAGTCGATCCGACTGCAGGCGGAGATGCTCTATACCCAGGAGCACTACGACATCGTGCTCATATGACGCTGCGCGCAAACTGATCTCCGGGACCGCGCCGACCACCGATGATCCATATCGCCAAATCGCTCGCCATCAGACTCTCGTTGCTGCTGATAGTGGTTGCCGGTCTGCTGATCGGCGCGCTGCAGCTCGGCGCGCCGGCGGTGGCCTATTTTCGCGGCGAGCTTGAGCAGTGGCTCGGCGAGCGGTTGCAGCGGCCGGTCAAGATCGGCGAGCTCTCGGCCCGCTGGCGCGGTGTCGGCCCCGAGTTCGTCTTCGGGTCGGTCGAGATCGCCTCGCCTCAGCAGGTCGGCAACAAGCTCCGTTTGAACGAGGTTCGCATCACCCTGGCGCTGCTCGACAGCCTGCGCGCGCGTGCCATAAAGACCCGCAGCATCACCCTCTCCCGAGTCAGGCTGAAGCTGACCCGACACGCCGACGGCAGCTTCACCATCGGCGGGCTCGACGAATTCTCAGGCGAAGCGGACGGCGACAGCACCTCGCTCTTCGCCCTCCCCTCGCGCATCCGCCTGGAGGCGGCGCAACTCCATTTCCAGCATCAGGGCATAGCCGCCGAACCGATGCGTTTCGACGGTGTCGACGCGGAGCTGCGGAATGCCGGCGAGCGCCACCAGCTCGACGCGAAAGTGCCGCTGCCCGGCGGTGGCGAGCTGGCACTGAAGGTGGACGTCGACGGCGATATTTCGCGGCCGGGCGGCTGGAACGGTGCCGTCCACCTCGACGCCAGGGGCCTGCAGCCGCAGCAGCTTTTACGGATGCAGAATATCCAAGGCTACGCTGCGCCGGACGGAGAGGCAGCCGTGCAGCTGTGGGGCAGATGGGAGCAGGGGCGCTTCGTCAGCGCGCAGGGCGGGCTGGAGCTGTCGCGACTGAGCCTGCTGCGGCAGGCCGGCATGGAGAGCCCCGCGCGCCGTTTCGATCTCGAACGGTTGCGCGGCGACTTCCGCTGGCAGGCACAGGCCGATCGCGGCTGGCGACTGGCGCTGGAGCGGCTGGAGGTGACCCGTGGCGGCAGGAGCTGGCCGACCACCGAAGCTGGGCTGGAGTTCGGGCACGACCAGCAGGGTGCGCTGCAGCTGTTGGCCGGCGTCAGCTTCCTGCGCGCCGAGGATCTCGCCGCGCTCGGCCTGCTGTTCACCCCGCCCGGTTCGGAATTGGACGCGGCGCTGCGGCAGATGGCGCCGCAGAGCGATCTGCGGGAGTTGCGCTTCGATTACGTCGGGCGCGAAGCCGGCCACGACTGGTCGCTGCAGGGCGCCCTGGAGACGCTCAACACCCGCCCCTGGCGGCAGATCCCCGGGGTCAACGACCTCGACGCCCGTTTCTGGATCGGCCCCGAGCAGGGTAGGCTGCAGCTGGAAGGCAGCGACTGCAGACTCGACTTTCCGCACCTGTTCCGCGATCCGCTGCAACTGAAGTCTCTCGCCGGAATCCTCGGCTGGCAGCGTCAGGCCAACGGCGACTGGCAGCTGCAGGGCAGCGACATCCAGGCGATCAGCCACGACATCAGCACCCGCACCCGGCTCGACCTGACCATTCCCGCCGACTCCGAGCGCTCCCCGTTCATGGATCTGCAGACCGACTTCAGTGACGGCCGCGCGCTCAATGCCCACCGTTACTACCCGGTCAGCATCATGCCGCAGCCGCTGGTGCGATGGCTCGACCGAGGCATCGTCGACGGCAAGGTGATCTCGGGCGGCGCGCTGGTGCGCGGACCGTTACGGGACTTCCCCTTCCACAAAACCCAGAACGGCCGGTTCGAGGTCTTCTTTCGCACCGAGAATACCGTTGTCGACTACTGGCCGGGGTGGCCGCGATTGACCGACATCCGCGCCGAGGTGCGCTTCCTGCAGAACAGCTTCGACGTCTGGATCGAACACGGCAGGATATTCGACAGCGAACTCGAAGCGGTTCACGGCCGTATCGACAACCTCAGCGGCGGCTCGCCGATCGTAATAAAAGGGCAGGTTGCCGGGCCGCTGCAGAACAACCTGCGCATGCTCCAGGAGTCGCCGCTGGCTGCTGATTTCGGTGCCAGAACCTCGGGGCTGCGGGCCGTCGGCGAAGGCGTGACACAACTCGAGCTGGCCATTCCGCTCTCTTCCGAAGGACGCTTCACGCTCGATGGCGCGGTCGACTTCAACGGCGGCACACTGCAGCTCGAGGCCTGGCAGCTCGCACTGCGCAGGATACACGGCAAACTCAACTTCGATCGCAACGGCATCGGCGCCCGCCGCATCCGCGCCGACCTGCTCGGCAGCGACACCCTTATCGACATCGAAACGGGAGCGCCCCCAGAGCAGGCCACCCGCATCATGGCGCGCGCCAACATCTCCGCGCAACAGCTGGCGCAGCGCTTTCCGACATTGAACCTCGACAGGCTGCACGGCAGTGCCGACTGGACACTGCGCCTGGCGCTGCCACACGGTGGCGAGGAAGCCGCCTCCGCCGACTTCTCCTCCGGCCTGCAGGGGATGCGCATCGATCTGCCGGCGCCGCTCGGCAAGCGCAGCGACCAGCAGCGCGACCTGAACCTGTCGCTTGCGCTCGACGACAAGCCGCAGAAGAGCCTCTTCCTTCGTTACCACGACCTGCTCGATGCAGTGCTGCAGATCGAGCGTCAGGGCGGGGGGGAGTACCTGCTGGGACGCGGCTCGGTCGTGCTTGGCGGCGCGCGCGCGCTGGCGCCCAGGGAGCCGGGGCTCACCATCGAAGGCTCGCTGACGGAGGCCGACCTCGGCTCCTGGATGCAGCTGCTGGGCGGAGGCGAAGCGGACGGCGGGGCCGTGCCACTGCGCCATCTTAAGCTGCGACTGGCCCGCCTGGACTTGGCCGGCATGGCGCTGGAGGAGGTCGAGCTCGAACTTGCCCGCAGCGACGCGGCGTTGGCGGGGAGCATCCGGAGCAGACAGCTGGCCGGGGAGATCCTGCTACCGGACAACCTGCAGAGCGCGCCGTTGAAAGTGCGCCTGGAGCGTCTGGCGCTCCAATTCGATCCCGCCCGCAAAGGCCGCGGTGCACCGGCGGCAACGCCACCGAATCCCGCCTCGATCCCTCCGCTCGATATCGAAGCAGCGCAGACAACCCTCAACGACCACCCCTACGGCAGGCTGCAACTGATCACGCGCCCGCATAACGACAGCCTGGAGCTGCAGAGCCTGTCACTCAACTCCAACAAGCTGCAGCTCTCCGCGACCGGGCAGTGGCGCCAACGTGACGGCAGGCACCAGAGTCGCCTTCAGCTGTCACTGCAGACCGAATCACTGGGCAGGGTGCTGCGCCATCTGGGTTACCCGCACTACATCGACGACGCGCCGGCGGCGATCGACGGCTCGCTGCGCTGGCCCGGCACACCAGCGGAGTTTGCTCAGCAACGGCTGGCCGGCGAGGTCAAACTGCAGCTCGGCAAAGGGCGCCTGGTCAACGTGGACCCGGGCATCGGCCGTGTTTTCGGACTGATCAATATCACCGCGCTGCAGCGCAGACTGCGCCTCGATTTCAGCGATCTTTTCAAACAGGGGCTGGCGTTCGACGGCATCGAGGGGCGCTTCGAGCTCGACAGCGGCGACGCCTACACCAACGATCTGCGTGTGGTGGGGCCAGCGGCCATGGTCGAGAGCTCGGGGCGCATCGGCCTGGTGGCGGAGGATCTCGACCAGATCCTCACCGTTACGCCGCAACTCTCCGCCGCGCTCCCGGTCGCCGGACTGCTGGCCGGCGGTCCGATCGGCGGCGCCGCGATGCTGCTGGCGCAGGGGCTGATCGGCAAGCAGTTCGACCGTGCGTCTCAGCGTCAATACGAAGTCAAGGGGCCCTGGAGCGAACCGCAGATGGAGCCATTGTCGGATTCTGCCGAAACGGCGCAGCCGGATGCGGTTTCGGGCGAGGCTCCGGATAGCGCGCAGCCGGCCGATTCCGGCGGCTTTCTCGAGGGACTGAAACGGCAGTTCACGCCCGGACCCCAGGCCTTCCCCAACGACCGGGAGGTGGGGCTGCCGCAGCAGTGACCGCTTGTCGCCGAGGAGCGTAGCCGGGTCACCGCCGTCGTCGAGATTCCAGCCGACCGCGGCAGCAGTCGCGCTGCGGCTTGGCCACCCCGAGCCGCCGTGCTAAGTTGCATATCACTTTGCACCACCGAAGGATCGTGGCCGCCGGCGTCAACCGGAACTGCCGCACCCCGACAACCGAACAGCAGCGACAGATCAGGTAAATGAGCAAGAGAAAAGTACGCGCAGCAGCGATTCAGATGGCCAGCGGGCCGAATGTCAGCGCCAATCTGCTGAAGGCCAACCAGCTGGTCGAGGAGGCGGTGGATCAGGGCGCCGGACTGGTGGTGCTGCCTGAGAATTTTGCCTTCATGGGCGAACATGAGAAGGATGTCTGTGCGCTGCGCGAGCACGACGGCGACGGCCCGCTGCAGGAGTACCTGAGTCAGCTGGCGAAACGTCTTGGCATCTGGCTGGTTGGCGGCACCATCCCGTTGGAGGGGCACAGCAACAGCAAGGTGCGCGCAGCCTGCCTGGTTTACAACGATGCGGGCAAGCGGATGGCGCGCTACGACAAGATGCACCTGTTCGACGTCGATCTGGTGGAGGCGGACGAACACTATGCCGAGTCGGCGGTGATCGAGCCCGGCGACGAGCCGGTGGTGATCGACTCGCCCTTCGGCCGGTTGGGGATCGCAGTCTGCTACGATCTGCGCTTCCCGGAGCTGTTCCGCAAGCTGGCCGACGGCGGCATGGAGGTGATCTGCCTGCCGGCCGCATTCACCGCCATCACCGGCAAGGCGCACTGGGAGGTGCTGGTGCGCGCCCGCGCGATCGAAAACCTCAGCTACGTCATTGCCGCCGCGCAGGGCGGCTTCCATCTCAACGGCCGAGAAACGCACGGTCACAGCATGATCGTCGACCCCTGGGGCACGGTACTGGCGCAGGTGCCGCGAACCACCGGAGCGGTAGGCTGCCAGCTGGACCTGGGGCACCTCGCGACCACCAGGCGCAACTTTCCGGCGCTCTCGCACCGGCGTATCGGCTGCGACTGAACACGCCGCTGACGACGGCGCGCGGCTTGAATTCGCGCTGCCCGGGCACCATCTCTGACACTCTTGCCGACACAGCCAGAACACCGCCTATGACCACCATGCTCGACATCGCCCGCAGCACGCTGCTGGCGCCCGCCAACCTGCAGGAGCAGCACCTCGACCAAGTGCTGGATCAACTTCTTTCCAGCCGCGTCGACGCCGCCGACCTCTACTTTCAGAGCGGCCGCCTCGAGTCCTGGGTGCTGGAGGACGGCATTGTGCGCGAAGGCTCGTACAACATCGAGCAGGGAGTCGGTGTACGCGCGGTCAGCGGCGAGAAGACCGGCTTCGCCTACACCGATGAAATCGAACTCCCCAGCCTGCTGCAGGCGGGCAGAACCGCACGCGCCATCGCCCGCAGCGGCGGCAGCGGCTCGGTCAGAGTGCAGCGCGGCGCTCCTCCGGTCAGCTTCTACGAGCCGATCAATCCGCTGCTGACGCTGAAAGAGGATGACAAGGTCGATCTGTTGAGGCGGCTCGATGCAGAGGCGCGGCGACAGGATCCACGGGTGGTGCAGGTGATCGCCAGCCTGGTGGCGGTACACGACGTGGTGCTGGTGATCGCCAGCGACGGCAACATGCACAGCGACGTGCGCCCGCTGATCCGCTGCAACGTCAGCGTCATCGTCGAACAGGCGGGGCGACGTGAACAGGGATCGAGCGGGGGCGGCGCGCGCCAGAGCCTGCTCTACCTGACCGAGCAGGAGCGCGCCCTCGGCTTCGCCCGCGAGGCGGTGCGCCAGGCGCTGGTAAACCTGGAGGCGGTGCCCGCGCCGGCCGGCACGATGCCGGTGGTGCTGGGCAGCGGCTGGCCCGGGATTCTGCTGCACGAGGCGATCGGCCACGGCCTCGAGGGCGACTTCAACCGCAAGGGCACTTCAGCCTTCTCAGGGCGCATCGGCGAACGTGTCGCTTCGAAAGGATGCACGGTGGTGGACGATGCCACGCTGCCGGGGCGACGCGGATCGCTCAGCATCGACGACGAGGGGGTCGCCGGACAGAACACCGTGCTGATCGAGAACGGCATCCTCAAGGGCTATATGCACGACCGCCTCAACGCCCGACTGATGGGCGCCGTCTCGACCGGCAACGGGCGGCGCGAATCTTACGCGCACCTGCCCATGCCACGCATGACCAACACTTACATGCTGCCCGGGCAGGAGGATCCGCAGGAGATCATCGCCTCGGTGGAGCGGGGGCTCTACGCGGTCAACTTCGGTGGCGGCCAGGTGGATATCACCTCCGGCAAGTTCGTCTTCTCCGCCAGCGAGGCCTACCTGATCGAGAACGGCAAGGTGACCGCGCCGGTCAAAGGCGCGACGCTGATCGGCAACGGCCCCGACGTGCTGACCAAGGTGAGCATGGTCGGCAACGACCTCGAGCTGGATGCCGGCGTAGGCACCTGCGGCAAGGAGGGTCAGAGCGTACCGGT
>JAGRGU010000008.1:0-17833 GCA_020445335.1 Gammaproteobacteria bacterium | reverse complement strand
AATAGAGAGATGAACGATATCAGCGAACGCCAGGATCAACTGCGCGAGATCGTCACCGATATGCTGGCCGAAGCGACCCGACAGGGAGCCAGCAGTGCCGAGGCGGGTGCCAACATGGACAATGGACTCAGCGTCGCCGTGCGCATGGGCGAGGTGGAGACGATCGAGCACACGCGCGACCAGGGGGTCGGCATCAGCGTCTATTTCGGCCAGCGCAAGGGCACGGCCAGCACCTCGGATTTCAAACCGGAGGCGATCCGCGACGCCGTGCGCGCCGCGTGCAACATCGCCAGGTATACCGCCGAAGACAGCTGCACCGGTCTGGCCGACGCCGGGCGCATGGCGCGCGAAATCCCCGACCTTGATCTCTACCACCCCTGGGCGATCAGCGTGGAGCAGGCGATCGAGAGCGGCATCGCCTGCGAAACCGCAGCCCGCGAGCTCGACCCGCGCATCACCAACTCCGAGGGCGCCTCGCTCAACAGCCATACCGGAATTCAGGTCTACGGCAACAGCCACGGCTTTCTCGGCGGATACCCGAGCAGCCACCACAGCCTCAGCTGCGCGGTGGTCGGCCAGCAGGGCGACAGCATGCAGCGCGACTACTGGTACACCTCGGCACGCAACGCCGAAGCGCTGGAGTCGGCGATCGAGGTCGGCCGACGGGCCGGCGAGCGGACGCTGGCGCGGCTTGGTGCGCGGCAGATAAAGACCTGCGACGCGCCGGTCATCTTCCAGGCCGAGGTGGCGGTCAGCCTGCTGCGCAGTCTGGTCGGCGCCATCAGCGGGTCGTCGCTATACCGCCGCTCCTCGTTCCTGCTCGACCGGCTGGGAGAACGGATCTTCCCCGACTTCGTGCGCATCAGCGAAGACCCGCTGCTGCCTCGGGGCAACGCCAGCGCGCCGTTCGACAGCGAAGGGGTCGCCACCGCGCCCAAGGATCTGGTCAGTGACGGCATCCTGCGCAGTTATCTGCTCGGCAGCTACTCGGCACGGCGCCTGGGGATGGAGAGCACCGCCAATGCCGGCGGGGTTCGCAATCTCAGCATCGACTCCGGCGAACTCTCGCTCGATGAGCTACTGCAGCAGATGGGCAGCGGCCTGCTGGTCAGTGAGCTGATGGGCAGCGGCGTCAATATGGTCACCGGCGACTACTCGCGCGGCGCCGCCGGCTTCTGGGTGGAGCACGGCGAGATCCAGTATCCGGTCGAGGAGATCACCATCGCCGGCAACCTGGGGCAGATGTTCGCCGGGCTGCAGGCGGTCGGCAGCGACATCGAGCGTCGCGGCAGCACCCGCACCGGCTCGTGGCTGTTGTCGCCAATGACCATTGCCGGCAGTTGACAGAGATCAGGAGAGAGCAGATGTCCGATGAGAAGCGTTTTACCCTGCAGCTCGAACAGCTCGACGGTTACGAATTTCGTGTCTCTTTCGATCTGGATTCGATCGACGACCTGGTCGTCGACGAGCCCCCGCCGCTGGGAAACGCCAACGGCCCCAACCCCTCGCGGCTGCTGGCCACGGCGGCCGCCAACTGCCTCAGCGCCAGCCTGCTCTACTGCATCAGCAAGAATGCGCCGCCAAGCGGCAGTCTGCGTGCCAGCGCCGAATGCACCCTGTCGCGCAACGACAAGGGGCGCATGCGCATCGGCGGCATCGATGTCACGCTCGAACTCAATGGCGAGCTGGAGCAGTCGCTGCGCACCCGCCGCTGCCTAGAACTCTACGAGGATTTCTGCGTCGTCACCGCAAGCCTGCGCGAGGGGTTCCCGATCTCCGCCAGAGTGGTCAACGAGCAGGGGGAGACGCTGCACCAGAGCCACGGCTAGCCACTACCCGTCCCGCCGCCGGCCGGCCGACCACGCGCAGGTGCTTCGCTCTGAGATGGATTCGGGATGGCGCCGGGTTAAAGATTTGAATACATAGCCGCACCGCTCTCCCCTCGCACCTCAGCCCTCTCTCCCGGGAGGACGAGGAAGCGACCAGCCTGCCAGCTCAGGCCCGAGTTTCGCCGATCCCCGATCCGGGAGTTTAAAAGCACTTCGGAACAACGCCATGTCGGCGCCGCTCTGCTAAAATCAACGATCGACTTTAACCCCTGCCACACTCTCCGAAATGGCCAATAAACAAGACCTCAGTCGGGTTCGCAACATCGGCATCGCAGCGCATATCGACGCCGGCAAGACCACGTTGACGGAGCGCATCCTCTTCTATACCGGCGCGCTCTACAAGATCGGCGAGGTGCATGACGGCGCGGCGCATATGGACTATATGGCGGAGGAGCAGAGCCACGGGATCACGATCACTTCCGCGGTTACCCGGGCCGGCTGGCAGGAGCACCTGATCCAGCTCATCGACACCCCCGGTCATGTAGACTTCACCATCGAGGTGGAGCGCAGCATGCGCGTACTCGACGGCTGCGTGCTGGTGCTGGACGGCGTGCGCGGGGTCGAACCGCAGAGTGAGACCGTCTGGCGTCAACGGCAGAAGTTCAACCTGCCGTGCCTCTTTTTCATCAACAAGATGGATCGGCCCGGCGCCGATTTCGAGCAGGCACTCGAAAGCGTCCGCGAGCGCTTGGCGGGCAATCCGGTGCCGCTCTGCGTGCCCCTGGTGGAGCGCAACCAGGTGCTCAATCTGCTCGACCGCACGCTGATCGGCTTTGCCGGCGAGCACGGCGAGCAGGTGCAGTGCGAACCCGCGCCGGCCGACCTGCTCGCGCGCCATGCCGATGCGCGCGAAAGGCTGCTGCTGGGCATCGCCGAGAGCGACGAAGCGCTCGCCGACCAGATCCTGGATGGCGACGAACCCCCGGCCGAGCAACTCTGGGCGGCGCTGCGCCAAGCCACGCTGCGCGGTGACCTGCACCCCTGCTTCGGCGGATCGGCGCTGCGCAACCTCGGCGTACAGCCGCTGCTGGACGCGGTCGTCGCGCTGCTGCCGTCGCCGCTGGACCGCCCCCCCGCACGCGGTTTCGACAGCGATGGCGAGCCGCTGCTGGTAAAGATGGAAGACAAAGCGCCGCTGGCCGCGCTCGCCTTCAAGGTGCAGATGTGGGAGGGGCGCCGCCACGTCTTCGCGCGCCTCTACCGCGGTACGTTGACGCCGGGACAGAAGGTCAGCTACCAGCGCCCGGACGGCACCACGGTGAGCGAGACGGTGGCGCGTATCTTCGACGTTGACGCAGCCAGGAAATCGCGCCTCGACCAGGCATTCGCCGGCGACATCGTACTGCTCGCGGGTCTGCGCCACGCCTCCACCGGCGATACCCTGTGCGACCCGGCGCACCCGCTGCTGCTGGAGCGCATCGACACCCGCGAGCCGGTGCTGAGCCTGGCGATCGAACCCGCCTCGTCCGATCAAGAGGAGAAGTTCCTCGAGGTGATGGAGAAGCTGCAGGAGGAGGATCCGACGCTGCGTTTCAGCGAGGACCCTGAAACCGGCCAGCGGCTGCTGAGCGGCATGGGTGAGCTGCACCTGCAGATCATAATCGAGCGACTCGGACGCGAGTTCAGCCTGCAGGTCAAGGCCGGCAAGCCTGCTGTGGCGTTGCGCGAAACCATCACCCGTGCGGCCCGTGCCGAGCTGCTGTTCCAGCCCCGCATCGAACGCCAGAAAGGCGAGCAGGAGTTCATGAAGGTGCGGGTCCTGGCCAGCGTCGAGCCGCGCGCGCGAGGCAGCGGGATCCTGACCCAGTCCGAGCCGCGGCTGTTGCCCGAAGGGAGCAACCTCTCCACGCTGCAGCGGGAGGCGCTGCGGCAGGGGCTCGGCTTCGCGCTCGGCGGCGGCCCCATCGAAGGGGCGGCGCTCGAGGATCTGGAGGTGCGTATCGAGTCGATCGAGCTTTTCGGCGCCGCCTCGTCGCCCGAAGCGATCAGCGCAGCTGTGTCGCGGGCCGTCGCCAAGGCGCTTGCCGACGCCGGTCCGGCGTTGCTGCAGCCGATCATGGAAGCGGAAGTGGTGGTGCCGGAGAGCAATCTCGGTGCCGTGCTGGGCGACCTGCAGTCGCGGCATGCGGTTATCCGCGACACCCGGCGCGGCAGCAGCGACGCTACCATCCGCTGCGACGTGGCGCTGGCGGAGCTGCTCGGTTACACCACCGAACTGCGCAGCATGACCCAGGGCAGAGGCCAGTTCAGCACCCAGTTCAAGCGTTTCGACACCGCCTGAGTATCAATCGCCGGAGACCCACTTATGGCCAAACCTATGCTCACCTTCGTTCTGCTGCTGTTGTGGACCGGCCTCGCCGCTGCCGAATCGCCGCTGACCTACGACCGCATCTCGCTCAACGTCAGCGCCGGCAGCCAGGTCGACAACGACACCCTGGTCAGCGTGCTCTACGCGCAAGCCGAGGGCAACAACCCGGGACGCCTCGCGGACCAGATCAACCGCACCATCGGCAAAGCGGTGGCGCAGGCCAAGGCGGTGCCGGACGTCGACGTACAGACGCTCGACTACAGCACCAATCCCGTCTATCGCAACCAGTCGCTGACGGGCTGGCGCGTACGCCAGTCGATTCAGCTGCAGAGCCGGGACAGTACTGCGTTGAGCGAGCTGATCGCCGAGCTGCAGACGTCGCTGGCGATCGGCAGCATCTCATATACGGTGTCGCCGCAACGCATGCAGCAGGTCGAGAAAGAGCTGATCGACGCCGCCATCGCTGCTTTTCGCGAGCGCGCGCAGCAGGTCGCGCTGGCGATGGGACGCAACAGCTACCGACTGGTGCAGATGAACCTGAACACGCCCGGCAACGCCCCCCAACCGCGTATGCTGCGCGGCATGGCGATGGAGATGCGCGCGGACGCCGCCCCGCCAACGCTCGAGGCCGGCAGCCGACGGGTCGAGGTCGGCGTGCACGGCACCATCGAGCTCGACGCCAGGTAGCGGCCCCGACGGCGCTGACAGCGGGCAGCAAAGCCTGTGCCGGTATTCGCCTCTGCACTGCGAGCATCGCTGCCGGTTATGTTCGGTTATGTGCCGCTCGGCATGGCGTTCGGCATCCTCTTTCAGGATCTCGGCTACAGCTGGTACTACGCTACGCTGATGGGCGTTTTCGTTTTTGCCGGCGCGGCGCAGTTCATGGCGATCGGATTGCTGGCGGCCCAGGCAGGCTTGCTCGAAGTGCTCATCTCGACGCTGGCACTCAACTCGCGCCACATCTTCTTCGGGCTCTCCCTGCTGGGCCGCTATCGCGGCAGCGGATTGCAGATGTTCTACCTCGTCTTCGGCCTGACCGACGAAACCTACTCGCTGATCACCACCACGCCGGCCCCCGACCCCGCCCGCCAGCGTGACTACTACCTGGCGATCACCGCCCTCAATCAGAGCTATTGGGTCGCCGGTTGCACACTGGGCGCGCTGCTCGGCAGTGTCACTCGTTTCGACACCCAGGGCATGGATTTCGCTCTGACCGCTCTGTTTCTGGTACTGCTGATCGAGCAGTGGCGCAAGGTCGGCGAACCGCTGCCGTTCCTGCTGGCCGCCGCTTGCGGGCTGTTTTCACTGCACTTCTTCGCCCAGCAGATGCTGCTGGTGGCGATCACCCTCTCGGTCACGCTGCTGCTGGTGAGCTACCGCCGCAGGCAGCCAACCTCAGCATGAACGGCAACGCCCACCTGCTGCTGGTGATGGCGACGATGGCGCTTGCCACCTTCGCCACCCGCGCCACCCCGTTTCTGCTGCTGGGCCGTCGCGCCGACCATCCCCTGCTGGCGTTTCTCGGTCGCTACACCCCCCCGGCAATCATGACCATCCTGGTGATCTATAGCTTTGGTTCGGTAGAGTTCGCCTCCCCGCCCCACGGCGCCCCCGAGCTGCTCGCCTCGCTGCTCACGCTCATCGCCCATCTGCTGTGGCGCCAGGCGCTGGTCAGTATCTTCGCCGGCACCGCTTTCTATATGTACGCGCTGCAGAGCGGGCTATTCTGACCGCTGGTGTCAGGCAGCGCGCTCCAGATCGGCCACCGACAGCTTGAGATAGCCGACGGGAGCCGGCGCGACCGCTACCTGCCTTGAGATTGGGCGCCCCTCTAATTCCACTGCTGCCAGCAACCTCCGACAGCGCTGTCACCGACGCCCGCGCCATGCTTTAATGCCCTCCGTTCCCAACCGACGGAGGCCCACACCTTGGCCAATCTGCCCGAACTGATCGATGCAACCCTGACCCTGGAACAGCGCGTCGCGCTGCTGACACTAAACCGCCACGATGTCCGCAATGCCCTGACCGGCACCCACCTGATCGATGACATCGTCGCGGTTGCCGAGTGGGTCAACCTCTGCGAGGAGGTTTCGGTGCTGGTGATCACGGGCGCCGGGTCGGCCTTCTCCGCCGGTGGGAATATCAAGGACATGGCACAGCGACGCGGTGATTTCGCCGGCGATGCCGCCACCCTGGCGCAGCGTTACCGGCAGGGCATCCAGCGCATCCCGCTGGCGATGGCCCGCGTCGAGGTTCCGGTGATCGCCGCCGTCAACGGTGCCGCGGTCGGCGCCGGCTGCGACCTGGCCAACATGGCCGATATCCGCATCGCCTCGGAGCAGGCCCGATTTGGCGAGACCTTTCTCAATCTCGGCATCATTCCGGGCGATGGCGGCGCCTGGCTGCTGCAGCGCCTGGTCGGCTACCAGCGTGCCACCGAACTGACCCTCAGCGGACGGCTGTTCGACGCCCGCGAGGCGGAGCGTTACGGTCTGGTACTGGAGGTGGTGGCAGCCGATGACCTACTGCCGCGCAGCCTGGAGCTGGCAAGGCAGATCGCCGCGCAACCGGCCAGGGCGGTGCGCCTGACCAAGCGTTTGCTGAAGTCGGCGGCGCGGTTGCCGCTGGCCGACCATCTGGAGCTATGCGCCACCTTCCAGGGACTCTGCCACCAGGAACCCGAACACCTGGAGGCGGTGCAGGCGATGCTGCAGCGGATGCGCTGATCCCGTCGTCCCCTGCACTCAGCCGGGACAGGAGACTCCGGTTCCCCCCAGGCCGCAGTAACCCCCCGGGTTCTTGGCCAAATATTGCTGGTGGTAGCCTTCGGCATAGTAGAACTCCGGCGCCGGCACAATCTCGGTGGTGATCTCGCCCAGGCCACGGCTCTTCAGCGCCTTCTGGTAGCTCGCCTTCGAAGCCAGCGCCTGCTCCCTCTGCGCGTCGTCGGCGGTGTAGATACCCGAGCGGTACTGGGTGCCAATATCGTTCCCCTGACGCGCCCCCTGGGTCGGGTCGTGCGCCTCCCAGAAGATGCGCAACAGCGCTTGGTATTTGATCACTGCCGGGTCGAACACCACCAGCACCACCTCGTTGTGGCCGGTGAGGCCGCTACAGACCTCCTCGTAACTGGGGTTGGGCGTATAACCCGCGGCGTAACCCACCGCCGTGCTGTAGACCCCTTCGGTCTCCCAGAAGCGGCGCTCCGCGCCCCAGAAGCAGCCCATGCCGAACAGCGCCGTCATCATCCCCTCGGGGAACGGCGGCCGCAGAGGGTGGCCGCTGACATGGTGCTCCTCGCTCAGCGGCATCGGCTGCGAACGCCCCGGCAAAGCCTCCTCAGGGGTCGGCATTCTGCGTTTGTCTCGAGTGAACCACATATCGACGCCTCCACTGGGAGCGGCAGGCGGGCACGCCCCCGATATCGAAATAACGCTTGAATTCTTCACTAAAAAAACGTTCCCTTCCAGATTGGAAAAAACATGGTAATCGAGGCAGGGCAGACCATGGGCGACAAACAGCAACACGCAATCAAAGAGCATCTCAACGTCTTCGCACCGGCGCTGGTCATCTCGCTGCTCGGTTTTCTGCTCGCCTACCAGTTCGTCGACCCCGCCCCGCCGGAGCGGATACGCATGGCCAGCGGCCATCCGCAGGGCGCCTACCACCTGTTTGCGCAACGCTACCGCGAATTGCTGGCGAAAGAGGGTATCGAGCTGGAGATCGTCACCAGCGCGGGCTCGCTCGAGAACATCGCTCTGCTGGCGCGCGGCGAGGTCGACATCGCCTTCGTACAGGGAGGGCTGGCGGAGGCCGCGGATGGCGCCGCGTTGAACTCACTGGGCAGTTTCTTCTACGAGCCGCTATGGCTCTTCCATCGTGCCGGGCTGCGGGTGCCCGCGCTCACCGCTCTGCGACAGCAGCGGATCGCCATCGGCGAAGTGGGCAGCGGCACCCGCGCGCTGGCGCTGCAGCTGCTGGCCGACAACGGCCTGCACGAGGGCAACAGCGAGTTGCTCGAGATCGGCGGTCAGGAGGCCGCGGACGCGCTGCTGGCAGGCAGCGTCGATGCCGCTCTGTTCGTCGCCTCGCCGCGCTCGCCCACGGTGCGCCGGCTGCTCGAGCAGAGCTCCGTGCAGCTGATGGATTTCGCCCGCGCCGATGCCTATACGCGGCTGCACCCGCACCTCTCAAGCGTGGTGCTGCCCGAGGGTCTGGTCGATCTGCAGCGCAATCTGCCGCATCGCCCGACCCGCCTGCTGAGCGCTACCGCCAATCTGGTGGCGAGCGAACAGCTGCACCCCGCGATCGTCGAGCTGCTGCTCTTCGTCGGCGGCAGGATCCATGGCGGCGGCGACTGGTTCGAGGCGCGCGACGAGTTTCCCACGCCGGCCTATAGCGACTTCCCGCTCTCCGCCGACGCCGAGCGCGTCTACCAGCGCGGTCCGTCGCTGTTGCAGCGTTACCTGCCCTTCTGGACCGCAAGCCTGCTGGACAGGCTGAAGGTGATGTTGCTGCCGCTGTTCGCACTGCTGATACCACTGGTGAAAATCATGCCGGCGATCTACAACTGGCGCATGCGGGCACGCATCTATCCCTGGTACCGCGAGGTGCTGGCGATCGACCGCCAGATGGCGGCCGGGGAACTGGACGTTGAGGAGTCGCTGTCCGAACTGGCGGAAATCGAACGCAAGGTGATGAAAATTTCGGTTCCGCTGTCGTTTGCCGAAGAGCTCTACGACCTGCGCCGCCATATCAATCTCGCCCGGCAACGCCTGGAGGCGTGGCGGCAAAGCCACGCCTAGCGCTCTGCACCAATGCAGCCGTCGGCCGCTCAGTCGATGCTGGGGCCGAGCTGAAAATCGAGCAGCCTGAATCCGTGCGCCTCCAGCGCATCTTCGATATCTTCCCAGCTGTAGTCGGGATTGGACTCCTCCACCTGCGAGATGATGCCCGTGGCGTGGCGAAACGCTTCCTGCTGCTGGACGTCAGCGGGGATGCTGACCACTTTGATCCGCGCCGCGTCGCTGGCGGGTAGTACCATCAGTCTGCTGTTCATTGTCTGCTTCCTCCATCGGTGGTCTTCACAGGCTGACCGGCACCCGCGTCCCCTGTTGGCCTCCCTGAATTTTACGCAGCTACAGGCCCGAGGGGTAATGACGGGCCTCAATATCCCCCCGCTGGCGCTGTGCCGCCGCCCCTTGTTCTGCACCAGTGAAATGACTATGCTCCCGGCTGCCGCAGACAACCGGGAGCACCAAGATGGCCGAATCCAAAAAGAACATCCTCTTCATCTTTCCTGGCCAGGGGTCGCAGTACCCCGGCATCGGCAGTGACCTGTACCGCGAGTTCGACAGCGCAAGGCGGGTCTACGAGGAGGCGAGCGACGTTCTCGGCTACGACATGGCCAGGCTTTCGTTCGAGGATCCCGAGCAGCAGATCAATCTCACCCGCTTCACGCAGCCCGTGCTGCTGACCCACCATATCGCTTGCCTGAATGTCTACCGCGAACTGGCGGCCGTACCCCTGCAGCCATCCGCGGCTGCGGGTCACAGCCTTGGCGAGTACAGCGCGCTGGTCACCGCCGGCACCCTCTCTTTCGCCGACGCGCTCCGCCTGGTGGCCCGCCGTGGCGAGTTGATGGGTACCTATGGCGAAGGGGAGATGGCGGCACTGACGGTCGATCTCGAAACCGCCCGCCCGCTTGCCGACAAGTATCTGTGCGGCATCGCCGGCCTCAACCTGCCGGATCAGACGGTGGTCGGCGGCGCGGGCAAGGATCTCGACGCACTGGCCGCCGAAATGGCCGAAGTCATGCCCAGGAAACGTGCCGTGAGGCTCAAGACTGAGGGCGCCTTCCACACCTACTACATGGTCGAGGCGGCACGGCGCTTTCGCGAGGACCTGGACAGCGTCGCCATGGCGGAGCCACAGATCAAGGTACTCTCCAACTACACCGGCGGTTTCCACGATTCGGAGCCGGCCTCGATCAAGTCCCGTCTCTTTTTCCAGCTGTTTCACCCGGTCAATTGGGTCGGCTGCCTGCAAAGCGCTATCGACGACGGAATCAATCTGTTCGTCGAGTTCGGCGGCGGCATCGGCGAAGGCGAAGGCCCGGAGGAGAAGCGCCCCAACCTGGAAGGAATCATCAAGAAATTCACGCGCCGGGAGCAGCCGAAGCCGGAGTATATCCCGGCGATCAACTGCGCCACCATCCGCGCCGCCGCCGTGTAAGCGGGCCCCAACCAACGCCGGGCACTCCCGGCGTTCGGGTCGCCGGCGTCAGTCGAAAAAAGCCGAGTAACGCCCCTTGAAGCGGGCGGCCTCGCGGCCATCGCTGTCGATCACCGCAAGCAACTCGACCGCGGCGCGCTCACCGCGCCCGACCCGCTCCATGAAAGCATCGAACTGCGTCGCCTCGGCGATGCCGCAGCTGACCCGGATCTGCCGCCTGACCGGGCGTGAGTAACGGATATCGGCATCGCCGAGCACACTCAACGCGTCGATACCGGCCGCCTCGAACCTGAGGTGAAGCAGTGCCCAGCCAGCCACCGCACAGACACTGAACAGGCTGCCGGCGAATGCAGTGCCGTGGATATTGACGTTGGCCGCGAAGTCGGCGGTCAGTTCGACCACTTCACCGTCGTAAGCATCTATCCGCAGCCCCATATGACGGGTCAGCGGAACCTCCTGGTGGAGCTGCGCCTGCAGCAGCTGCAACCGGCTCACGGCGCGCTCAGGCCTGCTCCAACTCCACCAGCGTGCCGCAGAAATCCTTCGGATGGAGGAACAACACCGGCTTGTTGTGGGCGCCGATCTTGATATCTCCGAGCACTCGGGCGCCCTCGTCCGTCATGCGTTTGGCGGCGACGTTGATATCCTCCACCTCGTAGCAGACATGGTGGATGCCGCCGTTGGGGTTCTTCTCCAGGAACTTGGCGATCGGCGAGTTCTCGCCCAATGGATGGAGCAGCTCGATCTTGGTATTGGGCAGCTCGACGAAGACCGTGGTCACGCCGTGCTCCGGCATGTCTGCAGGCGCGGAGACTCTGGCACCCAGGGTGTCGCGGTAGACTGCGGTACCCGCCTTCAGGTCGGGAACGGCGATGGCAACATGGTTCAATTTTCCAATCATGGTTTTGACTCGCTTGGTTGTTGGTTTGACAAATTGCCGGGCGGTTGCTGCCGCGATGCGGCAGGATCGATGACCGGGGCTACGCCAGGCGCTTCAATCGCCATGCAAAAAAAGCCGCAACAGTTCGCCCGCCGCCAGCGTCGGCGGCAGGCGCCCGGCAACGACGTCGCGCTCCATCCCGTCGAGACGCGGTTCTATCCGCCGGTCGTGCCGAAACTCGGCAAGCAATCCCTCGCTGATCTCGCTCCACATCCAGCTGCGCGCCTGCGCCGCCCTGCGCCCCTCCAGTTCGCCGTTGCCGCCGATGACCGCGCGGAACCGCTCGATCGACTGCCACACCTCGGCAAGGCCCTGGCCCTCGACCGCGGAGCAGATCTGTACCGGCACCTTCCAGCCACGCGTGCGCGGATGCACCAGCGTCAACGCCGAGCGGTAATCGGCGGCGGAGTGACGCGCGGTGGCGACCAGATCGCCGTCCGCTTTGTTGATCAGCACCATGTCCGCCAGTTCCATGATGCCGCGTTTGATCCCCTGCAGGTCGTCACCGCCTGCGGGTAGCAACAGCAGCAGGAACATGTCGGTCATGTCGGCGACCGCGGTCTCCGACTGACCCACACCGACCGTCTCGACGAACACCACGTCGAAGCCGGCGGCCTCGCACAGCAGCATCGTCTCACGGGTACGCCGCGCCACGCCACCGAGGGTGCTACCGGCGGGCGACGGCCGGATGAAGGCATCGCTTTGGCGCGACAGCGTCTCCATGCGCGTCTTGTCGCCCATGATCGAGCCGCCGCTGAGCGACGACGAGGGGTCCACCGCCAGTACCGCCAGCCTGTGGCCCAGCGCAACCACCCGGTTCCCCAGCGCCTCGATGAATGTGGATTTACCGACCCCGGGTACCCCGGAGATGCCGATGCGGATCGAGCGGCCGGCGGCCGGAGCCAACAGGCGCAACAGTTCGACCGCTTGCCGACGATGCTCCGCGCGCGTCGACTCGACCAACGTGATGGCGCGCGAAAGCGCGCGGCGCTGGCCGGCGATGATCTGCTCGGCCAGCGTCTGGGGATCGGAATTCATACCACCGGACCGCTATTCGAACTCGATAATCACCTGGTCGACAGTCAGGCTTGCGCCCACCTTGGTGGGGATGTGCTTGACCACCGCGTCCTGCTCGGCGCGCAGCACGTTCTCC
The DNA here is from genome assembly GCA_020445335.1 of Gammaproteobacteria bacterium. Classification (GTDB taxonomy): domain Bacteria; phylum Pseudomonadota; class Gammaproteobacteria; order Chromatiales; family Chromatiaceae; genus HKST-UBA178. Next base: position 5,309 of record JAGRGU010000008.1, on the reverse strand, counting down.
ATCTTCATCGCCTCGATAACCGCCAGCTCTTCGCCCGACTTGACCTCCTGCCCCTCCTCCACGGCGATCTTCACCAGCAAGCCCGGCATCGGCGACAGCAGATACCTGGACATGTCCGGCGCCACTTTTTCCGGCATCTTGGCATAGAGCTCCGCAGCCCTCGGCGTCATCACCAGCGCATCGGTCTGCGCGCCGCGGTGCACCAGGTGGTACCAGATTCCCTCACGCTCGACCTGGAAGCTGACGTACTCGCCGTTGATGGTGCAGTTCATCAGCGGTTCGCTTATATCCCACTCGGTCTGCACGTCGTAGGTATTACCCTCGAACTCGACCCGGTAACCCTGCTCATTGGGCCACACCAGGACAGCGTGCGGAACCTTGTCGACCAGCACCACCCACGCCTCGCTGTGCTTGCGCTCGTAACCCGGCAACTGTCCGGTGAGGTGCGAGGCACGGTCGGTATAGCTGCGATGGGCGCAGGCGGTCACGACGATCGATTTGGCCGGATCCTCCTGTGGCACGTCGACCGCGTCGAAACCCTCCGGGTACTCCTCGGCGATAAAATTCGTACTGAGGCGCCCTTCTAGAAAGCGCGGATGAACCATCAACGCATTGAGGAAACTGATATTGTGCTGCACGCCGCGGATATAGTACTCATCCAGCGCCTGCTGCATGCGCCCGATCGCCTCGTTTCTATCCTTGCCGTAGGTGATCAGCTTGGCGATCATCGGATCGTAGAACATCGACACCTCGCCGCCCTCGTAGACGCCGGTATCCACCCGCACCCCTTCGCCCCCGGGCGGCTGATAGTAGACCAGACGACCGATCGACGGCAGGAAGTTGCGAAACGGATCCTCGGCGTAGACGCGGGATTCCATGGCCCAGCCGGTAAGCCTGACATCCTCCTGCCGCAGTGGCAGTTTCTCGCCGTCGGCGACTCGGATCATCAGCTCGACCAGATCCTGGCCGGTGATGAGTTCGGTTACCGGGTGCTCCACCTGCANNCCTGCAGGCGGGTATTCATCTCCAGAAAGTAGAAATTGCGATTGGCGTCGACGATGAACTCGACGGTTCCGGCACTGCGATATTGCACCGCCCGCGCCAGCTGCACCGCCTGCTCGCCCATCGCCTGTCGCGTCGCCTCATCCAGAAAGGGAGAGGGCGCCTCTTCGATCACCTTCTGGTGACGACGCTGGATCGAGCACTCGCGCTCGCCGAGGTAGATGATGTTGCCGTGGGTATCGGCCATCACCTGGATTTCGATATGGCGTGGTTCCTCGATGAACTTCTCGATGAAGACCCGCTCGTCGCCGAAGGATGAGCGCGCCTCGTTGGTTGCCCGCTCGAAGCCGTCGCGACACTCGTCGTCGTTCCAGGCGACACGCATCCCCTTGCCGCCGCCGCCGGCGGATGCCTTGAGCATCACCGGATAGCCGATACCTCTGGATATCTCGACCGCGTGGTCGGCGTCGCGTACCACGTCGGTGAAGCCGGGAATGACGTTGACACCCGCCTCCTCGGCCAGCTTTTTCGAGGTGATCTTGTCACCCATACTGTTGATGGCATAGGTTGCAGGACCGATGAAAGCGATCCCCACCGCCTCCAGCGCCTCGCAGAAGGCGGAGTTCTCGGAGAGAAAACCGTACCCCGGATGCACCGCTTCGGCGCCGGTATCCTTGCACGCCTGGATGATACGTTCCATCACCAGGTAGCTCTCCGCCGAAGCGGAGCCGCCGATGTGAACACCCTCGTCGGCCATCTCCACGTGCAGCGCGTTCCTGTCGGCATCGGAGTAGACCGCGACGGTCTCTATACCCATCTTTCTGGCGGTGGTGATGACCCGGCAAGCGATCTCACCACGGTTTGCAATCAATATTTTCTTAAACATTTTCTAGCCCTGCTCGCCTGAATTTTCGCCATTTCCCCTGGATATAACCATCGCTCAAAGCGGAATGTTGCCGTGTTTGCGCCAGGGGTTCTTCAGATCCTTGTCGCGCAGCATCGCCAACGAGCGGCAGATACGCTTGCGCGTGCTGTGCGGCATGATGACGTCATCGACGAAACCGCGCGCGCCGGCAACAAAGGGGTTGGCGAAACGATCCTTGTACTCCTGGGTACGCAGGTCGATCTTCTCCTGGTCTTTCATATCCTGGCGGAAGATGATCTCGACCGCCCCCTTCGAGCCCATCACCGCGATCTCGGCGCTGGGCCAGGCCAGATTGACGTCACCCCGCAGATGCTTGGAGGACATCACGTCGTAAGCGCCGCCGTAAGCCTTGCGGGTAATCACGGTAACCTTCGGGATGGTCGCCTCGGCGTAGGCGTAGAGCAGCTTGGCACCGTNNCCGTACTCCTGGCTGGTACCGGGCAGGAAGCCGGGCACGTCAACGAAGGTGACCACCGGGATGTTGAACGCATCGCAGAAACGGACGAAACGCGCCGCCTTCTTGGAGGAGTCGATATCGAGGCAGCCCGCCAGCACCATCGGCTGGTTGGCGACGAAGCCAACCGGGGCGCCCTGCATCCGGCCAAAGCCGATGATGATGTTGGCAGCGTAGTCCTTCTGCAGTTCGAAGAAGTTGCGGTCGTCGACAACCTTGCAGATCAGCTCCTTCATGTCATACGGCTTGTTGGGATCGGACGGCACCAGCGTATCGAGCGAAGGAATCTTCCGATCGGCGGAATCCCTGGTCGGCCACACCGGTGCTTTTTCGCGGTTGTTCGCCGGTAGGAAGTTGACGAAGCGGCGCAGCATGAAAAGTGCCTCGACATCGTTGTCGAACGCCAGGTCGGCTACGCCGGACTTGTGGGTGTGCGTCTTGGCGCCGCCGAGCTCTTCGGCGCTCACCTCCTCGTGGGTCACCGTCTTCACCACCTCGGGACCGGTCACGAACATGTAGGAGGTATCCTTGACCATGAAGATGAAATCGGTCATCGACGGCGAGTAGACCGCGCCGCCGGCGCAGGGTCCCATGATCAACGAGATCTGCGGCACCACTCCGGAGGCCATCACGTTGCGCTGGAAGACGTCGGCGTAACCGGCCAGCGAGTCGACACCCTCCTGGATTCGAGCACCGCCCGAGTCGTTTAGCCCGACTACCGGGGCGCCCACCTTTATCGCATGGTCCATGATCTTGCAGATCTTGGCAGCGTGCATTTTCGAGAGCGAACCACCGAACACGGTGAAGTCCTGGCTGAAGACGAAGATCGGGCGGCCGCCGACGGTGCCGTAACCGGTCACCACGCCGTCGCCCGGGATCTTCTGGGAGTCCATGCCGAACTCAGTGCAGTCGTGCTCGACGAACATATCCCACTCTTCGAAGCTGCCGGGATCGAGAAACAGCTCGACGCGCTCGCGGGCGGTCAGTTTGCCCTTTGCGTGCTGGTTGTCGATACGTCGCTGGCCGCCCCCCATGCGAGCCGCTTCACGGTGCTCCTCGAGCCGTTGGATAATCTTTTGCATCACTCTCTCCCCACTGCGCCATCCTGCACCGTCGTCAAACGGCCGGAAATGCCTTTTTTGCACGAAGACGGGGCGCTGCCGCCACCGCCGAATCGAATAGAAACTCTTGTCAGACCCGCTGCCGGATCAGCTCCAGCATCTCCGCCGCGGCGACCGGAATATTGGTGCCCGGGCCGTAGATCGCGGCGACACCGGCGCGGCGCAGCTCGTCGTAGTCCTGCGGTGGAATCACGCCGCCGCAGATCACCATGATCTCCTCGGCCCCCTCCGCCTTCAGCCCCGCGATCAGCTGCGGTACCAGGGTCTTGTGACCGGCCGCCTGCGACGAGACGCCGACCACGTGGACATCGTTCTCGGCCGCCTGTCGCGCCGCCTCCTCGGGCGTCTGGAACAGCGGCCCGATATCGACGTCGAAGCCGATATCGGCGAATGCGGTGGCGATCACCTTGGCGCCACGATCGTGGCCGTCCTGGCCCATCTTGACCACCAGCATGCGCGGCCGCCGCCCCTGCTCCGCGGCAAACTGCTCGACCTCGGCGCGAATTTTGGCGAAAGCCTCGTCGCCTTCGTAAGCCGAACCATAAACCCCGGAGATCGAGCGGGTTACCGCCCGGTGGCGACTGTAACACTTCTCCAGCGCATCGGAAATCTCGCCTACCGTGGCACGTTGACGCGCCGCATCAACCGCCAGCGCCAGCAGGTTGCCGCTGCCCGTTTCAGCCGCCTCGGTAAGAGCCGCCAACGCCTGGTCGCAGGCCGCTTCGTCGCGCTCTGCGCGCACCCGCTGCAGACGCCGAATCTGCGAATCGCGCACCGCGCTGTTGTCGATGCTGAGCACATCGATCTCGGGCTCGCTCGCCGGTTGGTACTTGTTGACACCGACGATCACCTCATCGCCACGGTCGATACGCGCCTGGCGCAGCGCCGCCGCCTCCTCGATGCGCAGCTTGGGCATACCCGAGATCACCGCCTTGGTCATGCCGCCGAGCTCCTCGACCTCGTCGATAAGCCGGCGCGCCGCCACGACCATTTCGTTGGTCAGGCTTTCGATGTAGTAGGAACCCGCCAGCGGGTCGACCACCTTGGTGATGCCGGTCTCCTCCTGGAGAACCAGCTGGGTGTTGCGGGCGATCCGGGCCGAAAAGTCGGTCGGCAGCGCCAGCGCCTCGTCGAAGGCGTTGGTGTGCAGCGACTGCGTGCCACCCAGCACTGCCGCCATCGCCTCGATGGTGGTGCGAATCACGTTGTTGTAGGGATCCTTCGCGGTCAGGCTGACGCCGGAGGTCTGACAGTGGGTGCGCAGCATGCGCGAGCGCGGATCCATGGGCTGGAAGTGCTCCTCCATCAACTCCGACCAGAGCACGCGCGCCGCGCGCAGCTTGGCGACCTCCATGAAGAAATTCATGCCTATGGCGAAGAAAAAAGAGAGCCGCGGCGCGAACTTGTCGACCTTCAGCCCCTTGGCCAGCGCTGCGCGGACGTACTCGAGTCCGTCGGCGATGGTGAACGCCAACTCCTGCACGCAGGTCGCGCCGGCCTCCTGCATGTGGTAACCGGAGATCGATATCGAGTTGAATTTCGGCATCTTCTCGGCGGTGTAGCCGATGATGTCGGCGACGATGCGCATCGACGGCTCGGGCGGATAGATGTAAGTGTTGCGCACCATGAACTCTTTCAATATGTCGTTCTGCAGCGTACCGCTGAGAAGCTCGGGCGCGACCCCCTGCTCCTCGGCGGCGACGATGTAGCTGGCCATCACCGGCAGCACCGCGCCATTCATCGTCATCGACACCGAGACCTTGTCCAGCGGGATGCCGTCGAACAGGATCTTCATATCCTCGACCGA